>DATKDQ010000206.1:0-11144 GCA_035544635.1 Thermoanaerobaculia bacterium | reverse complement strand
CCGACGGCCCCGCCGCGGTGGTCAAGGCGGAGGAGATCGTGCCCGACCTCGTCCTGCTCGACATCGGACTGCCGGGAATGGACGGCTACCAGGTGGCCCGCGAGCTCCGCCGGCGGCCACGGTTGCGCGAGGTGGTGCTGGTCGCGCTCACCGGGTACGGCCAGGAGGAGGACCGCGCGCGGGCGCGCGAGGCGGGGTTCGACGAGCACCTGGTGAAGCCGGCCTCGATCGACGATCTGCAGCGCGTGTTGACGATGACCCGCTGAAGGCGCCGCCCGTGGAGGCCACGGTGGTGAAGCCGGTCTCAGGCCGATCCGGCGTCGCCGCGGGCAACCATCGCCGGCGCCACGCGCCCTGGGCGCAGCGGGAGATCTCGCAGCCGCACTCCGGTCGCGGCGAAGACGGCGTTCGCGATCGCGGCGGCGGTCGGACCCTGCGCCGCCTCGCCGGCGCCCACCGGCGGCTCCTGCGGCCGCTCGAGGACTGCCACCGATAGCTCCGGCGCATCGACGAATCGTGAGATCGGGTAAGTGCGCCAGTCCACGCTCGTGATCCGCTCGCGATCGAACGCGACCTCCTCGTGGAGCGTCCACGACGCCGCCTGCGCGATGCCGCCCTCGATCTGATTGCGCAGCCCGTCCGGATTGACCACGTCGCCGGCGTCGACCGCCGCGGTCGCGCGCTCGAGGCGCACGACTCCCGTCGCGCGATCGACCACGACGTCGGCGACCAGCGCAACGTACGCCGCCTGGTTCTTGTACCGGGCGAACGCAAAGCCGCGACCCCGAGCCACGCCGCTCGTAACCTCGGTCGGCGCTGCGCCAGGGTCGGCACCGGTTGTCCGGCCTGGTGTGTCGGTGGGTGCTCCCTGGGCGTCGCCGGGAGAGCGGCTCACGGCGATCGTCCGTCCCGCCTGGCGCGCCGCCGCCTCGATCACCGCTCGGGCGCGCGGATCGGTCAGATGGTGCAGCCGGAACGCCACTGGATCGGCGCCGGCGGCGGCCGCCAGCTCGTCCATGAACGACTCGATCGCGAACACGTTGGCATAGGCGCCGAGCGAGCGCAGCGCCGACACCCGTACCGGCATGTCGGGAAGGAAGTGCTCGACGACGCGCTGGCTCGGGAGCTCGTAGAGCGGCACCGCGTTGCGGTTCCCGCCGCCGGCGGGCTGCGGGATGTTGACCGCGGTCGGCGGCGGCTGGGGCGAGGCGAGATGCCAGGCGGCGACGAGCCCCGCCTCGCGGCCGGGGCGGGTCGAGTGGGCGTGGCTCCACAGCTCGTACCACCAGAACGCGATTCGCCCCGCGCCGTCGAGACCGCCGCGCACGCGGATCGCCATCGCGGAGCCGAACGGAGCCCAGCGCAGCTCGTCCTGGCGCGACCACTGCACGCGCACCGGCCGGCCCGGCACGGCGCGAGCGACAAGCGCGGCGTCGCACGCGACGTCGTCGGCGCCGTTGTGGCCGTAGCAGCCGGATCCTTCGACGTGCGTCACGCGCAGGCGCTCGGGGGCAAGGCCCAGCACCCTCGAGAGCGCCGCGCGCAGGGGGAACACACCCTGGCTGTGGGTCCAAACGCGTATCCTGTCACCCACTTCCTGCGCCACGGCGCACGACGGCGCGAGCGACGCGTGGGCGAGGAACGGCTTGGTGTACTCCGCCTCGATCGTCCTCGCCGCGGGGACGCTCCCGGGATCGGCGCCTCTGCTGCTCACCGTGCCGTCGCGCGCCGGCAGCCGGCGCAGGTGCTCGGCGAGGCGCGCGCGGTCCGGCAGCTCGGTCGTGCCGCTCCACCGGCTGTCGCGCGCCAGCGCCTCGGCGGCGGCGACCGCCTGCTCCTCCCGCTCGGCGACGACGGCGAGGAAGCTGCCGTCGCGCACGACGCGCACGACTCCGGGCAGCGCGAGCGCCGCCGCCTCGTCGACCGAGGCGAGCCGCGCACCGTAACTCGGCGGCCGCACCGCCCGCGCGTGGAGCATCCCGGGCAGGCGCAGGTCGTGAACGAAGACCGGCTCGCCGAAGACCTTTCCCGGCGCGTCGAGCCGCGGCACCGGGCGGCCGACGAGGCGGCGGGCGGAGTGAGGTTTCGGCGACGCGCGGCCGGTCGCCTCGAGCTGGAGCGTCGAGTCGGTGACGAGCTCCCAGTAGCTGGTGGCCGGCCCGTCCGCCGTCTCGGCCGGATCGCCAGAGGACGAGGCTGGCCTGCCCGGGGTCGTCGCCGGCGCGCCGGCGCGTGGCGTGATCCTGCCGTCGTCGACGGCGAGGTCGCCCACCGCGGCGCCGAGGCGGCTCGCCGCGATCTCGAGGAGAACGAGGCGCGCCTCGGCCGCCGCCTGGCGCAGCGCGGCGCCGCTCTGCTGGATCGAGACGCTCCCCGAGGTGTAGCCCTCGTTGGGGGAGAGATCGGTGTCGGCCGACACCATGCGCAGGCGATCGAGCGCGACGTCGAGCTCGTCCGCCACGATCTGCGCCAGTGCGGTGCGGATCCCTTGGCCCAGCTCGACCTTGCCGGAGAGGACTGTCACAGTGCCGTCGGCCCCGATGCGCAGCCAGGCGTCGAGGCTCGAGTGCCCGGCGAGGCTGCCGGGCAGCGCGGGCGCGGGCGGCGGCTGACCGAACGCGGCGCGGCCACCGAAGCAGAAGCCGAGGAGAAGGAAACCGGCCCCGCCCAGCACGGAGCGCCGCGTGGATCCCGTCGCGCTCGGGGCGGACACGATGCGGCGCTCACAGACCGGCTGCTCCCCTACGCAACCCGACGCGATCGGGCGGTCGGAGGCACGACCCGATCGCGTCCACGACGACGCGAGCAGACCGATCGCGCCGAGGGCGACCGGCGCCGCCTCGACGCCGACGCCCCTTCCCATCGCGGCCGCGCGGCGCACCGCGCGCACCACGCGGTCGTGGACGCCGCAGCGGCAGAGGTGGCCTTCGAGCGCCGCGCGGATGTCGTCGTCGCTGGGATCGGGTTGCTCGCGCAGGAGCGCCGCAGCGGCGACGATCATGCCGCTCGTGCAGTAGCCGCACTGCAGCGCCTGCTCCTCGAGGAACGCCGTCTGCACCGGGTGCGGGCGCTCCGCCGCGCCCAGCCCGGCGACGGTCGTCACCGCGGCGCCCGCCGCAAGGCTCGACATGCGTCGAACGCACGAAAGCACGGGCGAGCCGCGCGGAGCGATCGACAGGGTCGCCCCGCGCGGCTCGCGATTACCTGGCGATCCCGATCCGGCGCCCGGTCTGCCCGGGGGCTCCAAAGGCTCGATCGCGCCGGATCGGTCGCCGCCGTCGAGCAGGACCGTACACGCGCCGCACTGCCCGAGGCCGCAACCGAACTTGGGGCCGGAGAGGCCGAGGTCGTTGCGTAGGACGAAGAGCAGCGGCGTCGCGGGCTCGGCCTCGACGCTGACCCTCCGGCCGTCCACCTGGAGGTCGTATCGCACCGCCTCTGGAGGATATCGCCCCTGGTCCGGATCTCCTCCGCCGCCGTCTCGCGCACCGGCGCGGGTCGGCCCCGGCGATGGAGAACTATTACTCGGCACTTTCCGGAGCTAAGCTCCAGCTCCGACGTGACGCCCAGAGCGGCTGACTTCGCGGACGAGACATGGAGAACGCCGCCATCGCTGATCTTCTCGACGAGGTCGCCGACCTGCTCGAGCTCAAGCAGAAGAGCGACACCTTCCGCATCCGCGCCTACCGCGGCGCCGCGCGCTCGGTGCGCACGCTCGGAGTGCGGGTCGCGGACCTCATCGAGCGTGGCGCGGATCTCGTCGAGATCCCCGGCGTGGGTGCGACCATCGCCCACGAGATCGGCGAGCTGCAGGCGACGGGAACGACGCCGCGGCTCGAGACGTTGCGCCAGGGCGTTCCCGCGGGCCTGCTCGACGTGCTGCGCGTGCCGGGGATCGGCCCGCGCAAGGCGTGGGAGCTGTGGACCCAGATCGGAGTCCGCTCGATCGCCGACCTCGCCGCCGCGGTCGAGCAGCAGAAGATCCGCGACCTCCCCGGCATGGGCGAGAAGACGGAGGAGAGGCTGCGCAAGGCGCTGGCGACCGTCGCGCAGGCGGCTTCCGCGCGACTCCTGTTCAAGGACGCGCGAGCCCACCTCGAGGCGCTCGGCCGCCACCTCGACGGCGTCGACGCGATCGAGCGCTGGGAGGCGGCGGGGAGCTACCGGCGGCGCCGCGACACCATTGGCGATCTCGACCTCCTGATCCTGGCCTCCGACCGCGCCCGGGCGGCGGAGGGCATCCTCGCCTACCCCGGCATCCGCGAGATCATCGGCCACGGCGAGGAACGCGTCAGCGTGCGCCTCGCAGACGGCTTCCAGGTCGACTGCCGCTTCGTCGAGGCGGCGGCGTTCGGCGCCGCGCAGCTCTACTTCACCGGATCGAAGGCGCACTCGATCGAGCTGCGCCAGCGCGCGCTGCGCCGGGGATTCAAGCTCAACGAGTACGGGCTCTACCGGGGCGAGCGCCGGGTCGCGGGCAAGAGCGAGGAGTCGGTGTACCGCCGGCTCGGCCTGCGCTGGATCCCGCCCGAGCTGCGCGAGGCCGAGGGCGAGATCGAGGCCGCCGAGCGCGGCGAGCTGCCGGCGCTGATCGAGCTCGGCGATCTTCACGGCGACCTTCACAGCCACACCACCGCCTCGGACGGCAGGAACACGATCGAGCAGATGGCGAAGGCCGCCCGCGCGCGGGGCTATCGCTACCTGGCGATCACCGACCACTCGAAGTTCCTGCGCATCGCGAACGGTCTCGACGAGAAGCGCCTGCGCGAGCACGCCGCGCGTATCCGCGAGATCGACGCCGGGATCGACCGCTTCTGGCTGCTGGCGGGAATCGAGGTCGACATCCTCGCCGACGGCAGGCTCGATCTCGAGCTCGAGGCTCTCGCCGAGCTCGACTGGGTGGTCGCGAGCCTCCACGCGGCGCTCGATCTCGACCAGCGCAGGATGACCGAGCGCGTGCTGGCGGCGATCGGGAGCGGCGTCGTCCACTGCATCGGCCATCCCTTCGCGCGCCGCCTCGACCGCCGGGGACCGGTCACGCTCGACTTCGAGCGCGTGCTCGAGGCCTGCGCCGCCAACGGCGTGGCGCTCGAGGTCAACGGCCAACCGCACCGCCTCGACTTACCCTGGATGTACTCCAGGGCGGCGCGGGAGGCCGGCGTGAAGCTCGTCCTCTCGACCGACGCCCATCGCATCGCCGAGCTCGACTACATGGAGTACGCGGTCGGCGAGGCGAGGCGAGGCTGGGTCGAGAAGCGGGACGTGCTCAATACCATGAGCCTGCCCGAGCTGCGCCGGTTCCTGGGTCGGCGGTGACGAGAGAGGGAGCATGGCGAGGAAGCCCGGCACCCCCATCAAGGCGAAGGCGCGCAGGCGCGCCAAGGAGCTGCGCGAGGAGATCGCGTACCACGATCACCGCTACTACGTCCTCGACGACCCGGTCATCTCCGATGCCGAGTTCGACGAGCTCGAGCGCGAGCTCGAGGCGATCGAGCAGCGGTTTCCCGACCTGGTGACGCCCGACAGCCCCAGCCATCGCGTGGGCGGGCCGCCGCGCGAGGAGCTGGGCACCGTGCGGCACGAGACACCGATGCGCAGCCTCGACTCGCTGCAGGACGAGGCCGACGTGCGCCGGTTCTACGACCGGTGCCGGCGCGAGCTCCTTCGCGATGCCGTTCCGCTGGTCGGCGAGCCCAAGTACGACGGGCTCTCGGTCGAGCTGGTCTACGAGAGCGGGGTCCTCCAGGTGGCGTCGACGCGCGGCGACGGCGTGGTCGGCGAGGACGTCACCGAGAACATCAAGACCATCCGTGAGGTGCCGCTCCGCCTGCGCCGCGACGGCGGGCGCCTACCGCGGCGCGTGATCGCGCGCGGCGAGGTCTACATCGCGATCCGGGACTTCGAGCAGTTCAACCGCCGGCGTGAAGAGGCCGGTGAGAAGACGTTCGCCAATCCCCGGAACATGGCGGCGGGAAGCCTGCGCCAGCTCGATCCCAGGATCACCGCCGCTCGCCCGCTCAGGATCTTCTTCTGGGAGCTCGCGCCGGGATCGAGCGCGCGCCCCGAGACCCAGTGGGAGTGCCTGCAGGCGATGAGATCGATGGGGCTCCGGGTCAACGAACGGGCGACCGCGCTTGCGGATCTCGACGCCGCGATCGCCTGGTTCTCCGAGATCGGCGCCGGGCGCGACGCGCTTCCCTATGAGATCGACGGCTGCGTCTTCAAGGTGGACGCGCTCGCGGATCAGGCGGCGCTCGGCGTCAAGTCGGCGAGCCCGCGTTGGGCGGTGGCCTGGAAGTTCGCGCCGCGCCAGCGCACGACCCGGATCGTCGCGATCGAGGCGCAGGTCGGGCGCACCGGCGCGCTCACCCCGGTGGCGGCCCTCGAGCCGGTCCAGATCGGCGGCGTCACCGTCGCCAACGTGAGCCTGCACAACCAGGACGAGGTCGATCGCAAGGACATCCGCATCGGCGACTGGGTGCTGGTCGAGCGCGCCGGCGACGTCATCCCGCACGTGGTCCAGGTGATCGCCGACCGCCGCACCGGCATGGAGCGGCGGTACCGCCTTCCCGACCGCTGCCCGGTATGCGGCGGCGAGGCGGTCAAGCCGCCGGGCGAGGCGATCACGCGCTGCGTGAACACCTCGTGCCCGGCGCAGGTCAAGGAGCGCATCCGCCACTTCGGCAGCCGCGGCGCGATGGACATCGACGGCCTGGGCGACAAGCTGGTCGACCAGCTCGTCGAGCGCGGCCTGATGCGCGACGTGGCCGGCCTCTACGACCTCACCGTCGAGCAGTTGGTCGCGCTCGAGCGGCTCGCCGAGAAGAGCGCCCAGAACCTGGTCGCGGCGATCGAGGCAAGCCGGCGCGAGGTCACCCTCGGCCGGCTGCTCCACGCGCTGGGCATCCCGGGGGTCGGACGCGCGCTCGCGACCGAGCTCGCCGCCCACTTCGGCTCGCTCGACGCGCTCGAGGCCGCGAGCGAGGAGACCCTGCTCGAGATGCCGGGCATCGGGCCGACGCTCGCCACCTCGATTCGCGCCTGGTTCGCCGACGAGCACAACCAGGAGCTCCTGCGCAAGCTGCGCGAGCGCGGCGTGGCTCCCGAGGCCGACGCGTCCGCCCGCGCGGGCGCCGCGGCCGCGTCGGCCGGGCCGCTCGCGGGCCAGACCTTCGTCGTCACCGGCACGCTCGAGTCGATGAGCCGCGAGCAGGCCGAGGAGGCGATCCGCGCGCTCGGCGGCCGCGCCACCGGCAACGTCTCGAAGACCACCGACTACCTGGTGGCCGGCGCCGCTCCGGGCGCGAGCAAGGTCAGGGGCGCCGAGAAGCATGGCACGAAGGTGATCGAGGAGAAGGATTTCCTGGCGCTGCTCGGTAGGATGTGATCCATGAGAATCGATTCGAGGCTCCTCGTCGCTGCCGCCGCCGGCCTGGCGACGATCACTGTCTCGCTGTTGGTATCGGCGGCCACGGCCCCAGACTCGAACGCGCCGGGCGCGGCTTCGCCGGTCAACTGGCCGCAGTTCCGTGGCCCCGGCGCGCTGCCGGTGAGCGGCAACGCGGCCCTGCCCATGAGCTGGTCGCAGACCGAGAACGTGGAGTGGGTCGCCGAGATCCCGGGGGTCGGCTGGTCCTCGCCGATCGTCTGGGGCGGCAAGGTCTTCCTCACCACGGCGGTCGCCTCGGGAGAGATGAAGGAGCCCTCGCTGGGCACCGACTTCTCCAACGAGTACGTCGCCGAGCTCCAGCGCGCGGGAGTCTCTCCGGAAGAGCTGGAGAAGCGCATCTACGAGCGCGACATGGAGATGCCCGACGAGGTCACGCTCAGCTATCGCCTGCTCTGCCTCGATCTCGAGAGCGGCGAGGTGGCGTGGGACCGGGAGCTTAACGCCGGGCGGCCGCCGGTCGGACGGCACCGCAAGAACAGCTTCACCTCCGAGACGCCGGTGACCGACGGCGAGGCGATCTACGTCTACGTCGCCCACCTCGGCCTCTGGGCCTACGACCTCGACGGGCGGAAGCTGTGGCACACGCCGCTCGAGCGGCATCAGGTCTATCTCGACTTCGGCGGCGGCACCTCGCCGGCGCTGTGGAAGGACCGTCTCTTCATCCTGAACGACAACGAGGAGTCGAGCTTCGTCGCCGCCTTCGACGCCCGGAGCGGCAAGCAGATCTGGCGCCGGGAGCGCACCGGGATGGGAGTGGACGGACGCCGCTCCGGGTGGTCGACTCCGTTCGTCTGGAACAACCTGCTGCGCACGGAGCTGGTGACCGTCGGCCCGGGCTGGGCCATCAGCTACGACCTCGACGGCAACGAGCTGTGGCGCCTGCCCATGGCGTCGGCGATCACCATCGCCAGCCCGTTCGCATGGGAAGGGACGCTCTACCTGAGCGCGGGTGCCGGGGGAGGGCCGACCCGCCCGGCGGCGGCGGTTCGTCCCGGGGGCAGCGGAGAGATCGCACTGCCCCACGACCGCCACCCGGCCACGGGCCAGCCCGCGCCGGAGACGAGCACCGACGTCGTACTCTGGTACGACGCGACCGCGGGCGGCTCGTACCTGCCCACACCGCTGGTCTACCAGGACCGGCTCTACGTGCTCAACGAAAAGGGGATCCTCTCCGTGTACGGCGCCAAGACCGGCAGGGAGATCTACCGCTCGCGCATCCACCGCGAGGCGCGCAACTTCACCGCCTCACCCTGGGCCTACGGCGACGCCGTCTTCATGATCAACGAGGAGGGCACGACCTTCGTCGTCGCCGCCGGAGACGAGCTCGAGGTCCTGGGCATCAACCGGCTCGACGAGTTCGTCGAGGCGACGCCGGCCCTCGCCGGTGACCGCCTGCTGATCCGGACCAAGAGCAGGCTCTACTCGATCCGCCAGGCGCCGCCCGCACCAGCTTCTCCCTCGGGGCGCTGACCGACCTGCCGCCCTCAGCTCAAGACGACCGGCAGCGACTCGAGGCCGCGCAGGACCGCGGTCTGCCGCCACCGCGGCGCAGTCGAACCGAGCCGCAGGCGCGGAAAGCGACGCAGGAGCGGCGGGATCGCGGCCCGGCCCTCGAGCCGCGACAGGTTGGCGCCGGCGCAGAAGTGGTGGCCGAGGCCGAAGGCGAGGTGGGGATTCGGCTTGCGCGCCACGTCGAGGCGAGCGGGATCGGAGAACCGCGCCGCGTCGTGGTTGGCGGAGCCGAGGAGGAGCGCGACGGCGTCGCCGCGGGCGATCGCCACGCCGTCGAGCTCGAGCGGCTCGAGCGCGGCGCGCCCGATGAGCTGCGCCGGGCTGTCGTAGCGCAGAAGCTCCTCGACCGCCGTCACCGCCACGCGCGGATCGTCGCGCACGCGCTCGAGCTCCGGCGGGTTCCGCAGCAGCGCGAGCACGCCGTTGCCGATCAGGTTGACGGTGGTCTCGTGGCCGGCGAAGAGGAGCGCGGTCGAGAGCCCGACGGCCTCCTCCACCGTCAGGCGCTCTCCGCTCTCCGTGGGCTCGAGGAACCGGCTCATGAGGTCGCCGCCCGGGCGGGCGCGGCGCTCCTCCACCAGCCCGGTGAAGAACGTGGCGAGCTGACCGAAGCTCGAGCCGTCGCTGCGGCTGGAGTAGAAATGGTCCATGCCGCGCGCGATGTCGTGCGAGAGCCGCTGGAAGCGCTCGCGGTGCTCGGCCGGGACCTCGAACATGTCCGCGATCACGGTGATCGGCAGCGGATACGCGAAGTCGCGCAGCAGGTCGACCTCGCCCTCGAGCCGCGCCCGATCCAGAAAGCCCTCCACCGACTCCTCCATGCGGCCGAGCAGGGCCTCGACCAGCGTGTCGAGGCGCGAGCCGACCTTCTCGATCGCGGGTGAAAGCCCCTTCATGAGCACGCCCCGCACCAGGGTGTGCTCGGGGGGCTCGCTGGCCAGGGTGCGTAGACCCTCGGGCCGGCGCGGACCGCGGTACTTGCTCGCCGCCGCCCGATCGGCGCTGAGGCGCGGGGCCTTGAACGCGGCCACGACGTCGTCGTAGCGGGCGACGAACCAGGTCCGGTACCTCTCGCTCCAGTGGATGGGCAGCTCGGCCCGCAAGCGCTGGTAGTGCGGGTAGGGATCCTCGATCACCTCTGGAAGGAGCGGATCGAAGGGCTTCATGCGTCCGAGATCCTACGCCTGTTCGCCGCAGCTCACCCCGCTGCTCGGATCAGGTCGCGATAGAGCAGGTCGCGATCGCCGAGTCGCCGGCGCAGCTCCTGCTCGAGGCCGCCGATGGGATAGAGGTTCTGCGGCGCCCGGGGATCCTTGTGCGGCTCCGAGGCGTAGCGCGGCAGCGTCGCCGTCGCGAGATCGGCGCGCCGGCGCGCCTCCTCCATCGAGAGGGTCGCCGCCAGCTCGCAGCGCACGATCCCGGCCCAGGGATGGCCGATCGCGGCCTCGCGGCGCGCGGCGCCGTCCGCACCCCGGGTCGAGGCCGCCGGCAGGCGCAGGTACCACGAGAAGCGGCTCCACGAGCCCTGCACCACGAAGAGCGGCGTTCGCTCGCCCGGTGCGAGGCGCCCGACCACGCCGGCCGTGTCGGGCGAAAGGTAGCTCGCTCGGTGCGACTTGATGTAGCCGACGGCACCGGCTATGTCCTCGCGCCCGCGCAGATGGCCGTCGACCACGGTGAGCTCCGCCGGAGGCTCGACGCTCCCGATCACGCGTACCTCGAGCTCCCCCAGGCGCCGCTGCAGCTCGATGGTCAAGCTTTCGATCTCGTCGCTCGCCACCGTCACCGCCTGGTAGGCGCCGCCACGACCGAGGGCGACCGGCTCGACCGGCGCGGGGGCGATCACCGAGCGTTCGACCTCGACGCCCTCGATCTGGGCGGAGTCGGCGTAGCAGCGCACCACCCCGGCGGCGTACGACGCGCAGATGCCCATCCGACTGGTGTCGCCGGCCGGGATCCAGATGCGCGCGTCGATGCGGCGGACTCCATCGACGAAGAGGACCGAGCTCGCCGGCGCGAGCGTCGGGTCGCGCCCGATCGGGCGCCAGCTCGCCGCCGGCAGCTCGACGTCGAGATCGACGGAGGCTTCGGGCTCGCCGGCGAGGGCGTCGGAGTCGAAGGAGGATCCGTACTCGGGGGCCCAGGTCTCGACGGTGAAGCGCATGGCGACAGGCCGCAAGGC
>DATKDQ010000205.1:0-2919 GCA_035544635.1 Thermoanaerobaculia bacterium | reverse complement strand
AATGTGCGGGGGCAGCACTTTGATCGCCACCATCCGATCGAGACGGGTATCGCTCGCGCGATAGACCTCACCCATCCCGCCTGCGCCGATCGAAGCGCCGATTTGATACGGCCCGAGCCGGCTGCCGGATGCGACGGTCATGTCGCGATTGTATGAGAACGACCGAAGAAGAAAGACAGTCGGTCGCGGCGGTGATCGTGCACGCGAGCACCGAGGCGGCCGGACCCGCGGCGACACGTCGGCATCTGCGCCGCTGATCGGCCCCCGAGCCGCCCCTCCGGCAGATCAGAGACCGCGGCAGGCAGCGGCCGGCCCGGCGCGAAGCGAGTCGAGGCGCCGGCGAGGCTCGCGGCGCAGCGCGCCGCGAGCCGCTCCCGGGTACCGCGCACCCGGCGCCGTCCCCCGCCGGGGCCGCTCCCCCGGCCCGGCACCGCGGTGTCGAGGCTGCGCGAGCGATTTTCGTCTCCATCTGGCAACGCCGTCACCGTCGCGGCCGGTGACACCGCGGGCGCTACCTCCTCCGCGCCCCGGTCGCGGTCGAGCGGCTTGGCTTCGACGTGGCTACAGAGGAGGTCCTCTACCAGCGCACGGGGGGCCGCGGTGTGCTCTTTGTCGAGGGCTTCGACCCGCGTTGACTTCCTCGCCCGGGTGCTCCACCACCTGCCCGCCGCCCGCCTGCACCAGGTGCGCTACTATGGGCACCACTCCAATGTCGCTCGAGCCAAGCGTGCTGCCGTCGAGGGCGAGCTACAGGCGTGCGCCCGCGCCACCAGCCACGGGCGACGAGGCCACAGCCGGCGAGCGCCGACGCCTGCGCAAGCTGTGGGCCCAGGCCGCAGCCGGATCCACGAACGGCAGGGGCGTCCAGCGGCCGTCCCGGTTCCAACCCCCGCGCGAGGCGATAGCGTGCACGTGGGGGTGCCAGGCCAACGTGTCGCCGTGGGTCTGGACCACCGCGACCATGCCGGGACGGAAGTGGGGCTCTCCGACGGCGATGGCCATCAGCTGGCAGACCACCTCCCATCCGGCGTGGCAGAGGTGCCCGAGGAGCTCGCGATGGTACAGGAAATACGGGCGCAGTATCTTCGGCGCCGTGAACGTCCACAGGCAGTGGCCCACCGGCTCGAGCACCTCCTCGGTGAGAAAGGCGCCGAACAGCGCGCCGCGCTTGGCCGCGCACGAGGGGCAGAAGCCCCGGTGCTGCCAGGAGAACGCCACCAGGTACTCCGAGCGGCAACCGTCGCAGCGCACCCGCGCGAAGCCGTGGTCGAAGATGCCGCAGTCGAGGAAGGCGTAGACGGCGGCCTCTGCGGCACCGCGCCAGAAGCCGTAGCGGCTCTCGAAGCGCTCCTCCCACGACCCTTTCACCTCGTCGTAGACCGTCTCGACCAGACGGTACAGGGGCGACGCCCGCGGCTGGCGCGGACGGTAGAGCTGCGGCGCGGTGTCCGGCAGGAGCAAACCCTCGAGCTCGAGGGCCGATGCCGGAAGCTGGAACAGCGTCACGGCCGAGCCCACCTTCGAGGACCGGCGCCGTTCGAATCGGTGAAGGCGAGGTAGCGGGAATCGGGCGAAAATCGCACGTGCTGTTCGTTGGCGTCGGGCTGAAACAGGTCGCGCGGCCGGCGCTCGCCTCTCTCGCTGTCGTCCGCGAGCGCACGGCGTCCAGCTTCCCGGCCTCGGCGGTCGTCGGCTGGACGCCGCCGGACGACCCGTAGGCGCTCGTTGCGCCGGCCGCCGCAGGGCCGGACACCGGCAGGCAATTGACAATCGCCCCGTATAAATACAACGTATGTACATGAAACGGAAACTGGTCCAGGCCGGCGGCTCGCTGGCGGTGACGCTGCCGCGCGAGGTGGTGCAGGCGTTCGAGCTCGAGAAGGGGATGACGGTCGACGTCTCGGTGCATCCGCAGACTGGTGCAGTGATCGTGCGGCCGGGCGTGCGCTACTTCGAGGGCGGCAAGGTGACGACGCGGTTTCACAAGCTCGCCGAGGAGATTGCCCAGCGCTACGAGGAGAGCTTCCGCGAGCTCGCGAAGTGACCGAATACCTGTCGATCGAGCAGGTCCTCGCGCTGCACTCCTTCCAGATCGAGCGCTTCGGCGGCGCACCCGGTCTTCGCGACCCGGGCGCGCTCGCCTCCGCCGTCGCGCGGCCGCAGATGACGTTCGGCGGCGACGATCTCTATCCCGACCTAGCGGCGAAGGCGGCGGCTCTCCTCCACTCGCTCGTCCAGAACCACCCGTTCGTCGACGGCAACAAGCGCGTCGGCGCGCACGTGGCGCTGCTCTTCCTGGCCGGTAACGGCTTCGAACTCGCGGTGGAACCGAGCGCATGGACGGAGCTCGTCCTCGCCGTCGCCCGCGGCGAGCTCGCCGCCGAGGCCCTGGCCATCTGGATCCGCCAGCGCCTGCGCGCCCTCGCTCCCTGAGCGGAAGCCCTCGCCGCCCGGCGCTCGGCGGGGCGCCGGCGTGGACGTACAATCGAGCCCTTGACCCTGTCCTCCGGCGCCCGCCTGGGCCCGTACGAGATCCTCGCCCCGCTCGGCGCCGGCGGCATGGGCGAGGTCTACCGCGCCCGCGACACCCGCCTCGGCCGCGAAGTGGCAATCAAGGTGCTGCCGGCCGAGGTGGCCAGCGATCCCGATCGCCTCCGCCGCTTCGAGCAGGAGGCGAAGGCGATCTCGGCGCTCAACCACCCGCACATCGTCACGCTCTTCGAGGTCGGATCGAGCGAGCACGGTCTCTACCTCGTGCTCGAGAAGATCGAAGGGAAATCGCTGCGCGAGCTCCTGCGCGACGGCGCGCTGCCGGTCAAGCGTGTCCTCACCCTCGGCGCCCAGATCGCCGAGGGCCTGGCCAAGGCGCATTCTGTCGGCATCGTCCACCGCGACCTCAAGCCCGAGAACGTCATGGTC
>DATKDQ010000204.1:0-11768 GCA_035544635.1 Thermoanaerobaculia bacterium | reverse complement strand
CCGGCACCTTCTTTCTCGGCGACGGCTCGGCCTCTCCGAAGCGCACGGTGCTGCTCCGTCGCGGCCTGCGCCTCGCCGGCCACAGAGACGGCGACGAATGGCGCACCATCATTCGCGGCGGCGGCGAAGGAAGCTGCGGTCCAACGGAGATCGAGAGCGGGCCGCTCCAGGTGGTCAACGAGGCGGACGACCACCCCACCGTGCTCGAGGACCTGTGGCTGCGCGAATGGACCGCGGAGGCGGTCTGCATCGAGGCCGTCCGGGGGTTCGTTCTTCGCCGCTGCCGCCTCAGCCACCCGGTGAACACCACCAAGGAGGGCGCGATCCGCTTCGTGCACGCGCTCTGGACCACCGGCGCGAAGGCGCGCGGCGACTTCGACGTCGAGGGCAACCTGGTCGAGCTCGGCGGCTACGACGGGCCGCCCGCCGACGACGAGCAGTTCCTCGGCGTCTTCTTCTCCAACCACGACACGGTGCGGGTGGTCGACAACGTCATCACCGGCATCGACGAGGCGATCGAGATCATCGGCAACCGCGTCGATCGGACGGCGCGCGGCGAAGGCCCGCCGGCCCAGGGACCGGCGGAAGTGATCGTGACCGGGAACCGCATCGACGTGACGCAGCAGCCCGGCGAGCGATGGCCGAGCACGTTCGCCATCCTGATCGCGGGCAACCGCGGGGCCGACGCCGTCCGCATCGAGGACAACCACCTCACGGTGCGCGGCAAGGGGTACGCCTTCGGCCTCAGCGGCGAGCGCCTGCGGATCGCCGGCAACACGGTGCGCTTCGAGCGCTTCGAGGGCAGCGACCCGGCCGGGGTCATGACCATCGGCTTCGGGCCGCTCGCCGGCCTGCCGATGGGCAGCTCGCTTCATGACTCGGTGTTCGAGGACAACGTGTTCGAGGGAGCGGTGCGCGAGGTCGGGATCGTGTTCCGTCCCGGCCGCGGCGACGAGGCCAACACCTCGCACGGCAACCGGTTTGCCCTCGGCGACTCCCTGGCCAAGCTCGGCGCCGCGGCGACGCTGGTGCTGCCCGCCACGGTCCACGACAACGTGTTCACCGGCGACACCGGCACCGTGCTCGACGAGTCCCCGCCGGGCGCCAATCGCTATTGAGTCCTCGACCACGGTAAGAAACGCTCCGGCAGCGGGTCGGGCGCGCAGCGCGCGATCCGATTGCCTGCGCGAGGCGCGGCCTCCGCGTCCCGGGCATCTAGCTTGCGTGGCATGCGGCTTGCTTCCATCGATTGGTGAGGCCCGATGCGCTTCTCCTCGAGGCGCCGCGCTCCGCTCCCGGAGCGGTTGCCGGAAACGCGACGATGGCCACGCCGGATCCCATGCGCAGACCTGCAGTCGATCGAACGCCAAAGCCCGCTGGTCGCGCCCGACGCCACGCCGCGGCCCGGCAGGCGGCGAGCTCGAACGCCGCCGTGGCGCTCGCGATCGCGTTGGCGGCGATGGCGGCGACGGCGATCGTCGTCATCGCCGGCTGCGCCACCGGATCACCACCCGCTGTTGACCCGACCTCCGCCCGTCGCGGCGCACCTCTCGATACGGCGCGCGACGCCGTACCCGCGCCCACGCCCATCGTCTGGCTGGCACGCGACGCGATCCTCGACGCTCACCTTCCCGAGTTGCGCTGGCCCGACTGGCCGCAGCAGCGCGACGCGGTGGAGCGCTTCTACGCGGACCGCGGCTTCACCCCGGCGTGGACCCGGAAGGGTCGCCCGACGAAGGCGACGCTCGCCGTCATCGACCTCCTCGAACGTGCCGGCGCCTCGGGCTTGACGGCCGAGGACTACGATGCCGGGCGCTGGGCCCAGCGGGTGGAGGAGCTGGCGGACGATGGTGTGACCGATGGCGACCGCGCGCGCTTCGATCTCGCCCTCACCGTCAGCGTCATGCGCTACGCCTCCGACCTCCATCGCGGCCGGGTCGACCCGCGCCGCCTGGGCCTGGAGCTCGGCTCCGGAGACTCTGCGGAGACGTCGCTCGATCTGCCGGGGATCGTGGACGAGCTGGCCGCGACCTCGGAGGTCGAGGCGGTCATCGCATCCCTGGAGCCGCCCCATCCCGAGTACCGCCGGCTCCTCGACCTTCTCCGCCGCTATCGGGAGCTGGCGCGCGTCGAGGAGGCGACGGCCTCGACACCGCTGGCGGCGGAAGGCGTGATCCGGCCGGGCGACCCCTACGCCGATCTCCCCCGGCTGGCCGCCCTCCTGACGCGGCTGGGCGACCTGCGCGGCGCCGACCGGCTCGCGCCTGGCGGGACACTCTCCGAAGCGGACGGTGAGACCCTCTACGAAGGGGAGATCGTCGAGGCGGTCGAGCGTTTCCAGCGTCGCCACGGTCTCGAGCCCGACGGCAAGGTCGGCAAGGAGACGTTGGAGCGGCTCTCCACACCGCTCGCGCGTCGGGTCCGGCAGATCGAGCTGGCGCTCGAGCGGTGGCGCTGGCTGCCGGCGCGGCTCGACCGGCCGGCGATCGTGGTCAACCTCCCGGAGTTCAGGTTGAGGGCGCTCGACGGGACCGGACGGGTGGCCTTCACCACCGATGTCGCGGTGGGACGGGCGCAACGCCACGAGACCCCGGTGTTCGCCGAGCTGCTGCGAACGGTGGTCTTTCGCCCCGGCTGGTACGTGCCAGCCTCGATCACCCGCCGTGAGATCCTGCCCGAGCTGGAGAAGGACCCGTCCCACTTCTCCCGCGAGGGCTACGAGATCCTGGGCGCCGAGAGCGGCGACCTCACCCCGGAGACCCTTTCCGACCTGCGCCGAGGCGCGCTGCGGCTGCGCCAGAGGCCAGGCCCGGGAAACGCGATGGGCCCGGTCAAGTTCCTCTTTCCGAATCGCTGGAGCGTCTACCTCCACGGCACTCCGTCAACGGAGGGATTCGCGCGCGCGCGGCGAGACCTGAGCCACGGCTGCATGCGGGTGGCCGACCCGATCGGCCTCGCCGAGTGGGTGCTCCGGGACCAGCCCGAGTGGAGCCGCGACCGCATCCTCGAGGCCGTCGCCGGACCCCGGAACGAGCTGGCGGTGAAGCTCGACCCGCCGCTTCCGGTCCAGGTCGTGTACCACACGGTGGTGACGACGGAGGACGGCGAGGTGCTCTTCCTCGACGATCTCTACGGTCACGACGCCAGGCTCGAACAGGCCCTGGAGCGCCGCCCTCTCGACCCGGGCGAGCGATCGGCCAACCGCAGCGCGGGCTGAGCGACACCGCGGCGCCAATGAACAGCGAGCGTAGGGGGTGGTATCCACCACCCCCGGAGCCGCGCCGTCCCCTTACCAGCGGCGGACTGGTCCGACGTCTACGTGGATGAAGTCGGAGTGGGCGTAGTAGCCCACTCCACCACGCCCCAGGGCCAACGCCGCGTCGCGCAGCTTGCTGGTCTCGATCCCCGGGAGTCGGACGTCGAGGGCCTGGGCCCGCATGTGGAGAGAGCTCTTGGCCACGCCCGTGGTGCGGCGGCGGAGCATCTCGTTGGTCTTCGGGCTGCGGTAGCCCGAGATCACTTGAAACTCGCCGTCGGGCATGCCGGCGGCCTCGGCGAGGTCGCTCAACACGTCGAAGAGCCTGGGGTCGAAGGCGTGGACGTCGCCGGTGCGGTGATCCCTGAGGTGGCGCTCGAGCGTGCGCACCGCGCCCGCGACGTAGGCGTCGCCGCGCCGGTAGACGACGTCGAGCCGTTCGCCGGTGTGGGTGTTGTAGAGGCGCAGCTGGCGCTCGCGGGGCGGCGCTGCGCGTCTGGTGTCGTGCGCCGGCGCCGCGCGGGCGGGGTCGCGCGGTGCGTCCTTCGGCAGGTCCGATCTCGGCGACGCCGCGGGGCCTGCCAGGAGGGTGGCTGCGACGAACATACCCAGGCACCGATACGACTTCATCCCCAGTCTCCTCTGCGCGGTCTGCGAGGCGTTGACGACGGGTCCAAGGGCAAGGCTGTACGCAGTCTTACGTGGCCGCTCTCGATTCCGACGGAAAGGACGGGCGCGATCTTACGTGGTATTGCCGCTGGTGCCAACCCGGGGGCGCGTCGCGACCACGCCGCGGTCGTAGAGCGCGTCGACCTCGGGCTCGCCCATCCCCAAGTCGGTCAGGATCTCGCGAGTGTGCTCGCCGAGGCGCGGCGCGGGCCGGGGCGCCACCTTGGGGTGGCCTTCGAGCTGGAACGGCGTGTCGACGGTGCGGATGAGGCCGAGCTCGGGGTCGTCGACCTCGACGAAGACGCCGGTCGCCGCCATCTGCGGGTCCGCCACCACGTCATCGTAGGTGGAGACCACGGAGTAGGGCACGTCGGCCTCCTCCAGCGCGCGCTTCCAGTGCTCCATCGGACGGCTGCCGAAGATCTGGTCGCAGAGCAGGATCAGATCGCGCATGCGCCCGTCCTTCGAGCGCTCCTCGAGCGTCACGTAGCGCGGGTCGTCGATGAGGTCGGGCCGTCCGATCGCGCGACACACCTTCGGCCAGCCGGCCGCGGTGTCGACCACCGCCATCTTGAAGATGCGGCCGTCGCCGGCGCGGTAGTAGACGCCGGTGAAGTTGCGCGCCTGCTCGCGGGGGCGCCGCTCCTGGAACTCGGTCTCGAGCAGGCGCGCCTGGATCAGGACCGAGTTCGACCAGGCGCCGTTGGCGAGGAGCGAGCTCGACACCCGCGTCCCGCGGCCGGTGCGCTCGCGGGCGAGCAGCGCCAGGAGCACCGCCGAGAACAGCGCCATGCCGCTCGGATGGTCGCCGGTGCCGTAGCCCAGCGACCCCAGCCAGCCCTCCATCGGAAACATGGTCGCCTCCATCGCCGAGCGCGACCAGTAGCAGACGGCGTCGAAGCCGGGCTTGTCGGCCTCCGCGCCGCAGTCGCCGAAGCCGGTGCCGTGGGCGTAGACCAAGAGCGGGTTCAACACCTGCAGCTCGGGCCAGGTCAGGCCGAGGCGCTCGAGCGCCCGGTGGCGGTAGTTGGTGAGGAAGACGTCGGCGTCCTCCACCAGGCGGCGCACGATCCCCTTGGCCTCGGGCGCCTTGAGGTCGAGCGCGAGGCTGCGCTTGCCGCGGTTGTCGGGCAGGAAGCAGTACTCGTAGTCGGTGGGATGGATCGGCATGCCCGGGATGTGGTGCCCGCGCCGGTTGAGGTCGCCCTCGAGCGGCTCGAGCTTCACCACCTGGGCCCCGTAGTCGGCAAACGCGGCTCCGACCGACGGCACCATGACCATGGTCGCCGCCTCGACGACGCGGATGCCGGCGAGAAGACCTGCCGATCGCGATGGCGCCGCCATGTACTGCCTCCGTTTCTCGCGAGGCGCTTCGCCTCACGCCCGCGCGCCCGCCCGATGCGTCCACGCCGCAGATGGCTCCGCATCATAGGCCCGCGCGGCAGATGTCTGGCGCCAATCTAGCGCGGTTTCGACCGAGGCACGAACGCCTCGCGCCCCGGCGTCCGGCAGGTGCGCGGCGCGACCGCGAGCCGCAAGGGAGCACTGGGATACGCTCGGCCCCCAACAACCGAGGGCTCCATGATGCGAAGGCGGACGGCGCGACCACGCACTCGATCTGTCACCGGTGGCCGCGCGGCGCTCGCCGTGGCCATCGCCGTGGCGCTCGCCACCGCGGCGCCGCCGGCCCGGCTGGCCGCCGCCGAGGCGGGGGACTTCGCGGCCGAGCCCGCTCCCGGCGACTGGCCCGCCTTCGGCCGCGACCCCGGTGGGAGCCGCTACTCGCCGCTCGATCAGATCGACGCCACCAACTTCGCGAGGCTCGAGATCGCGTGGCGCTGGAGCTCGATCTCGAAGCAGGTCACCGACGCCAACCCGCGCATCAGGGCCGGCGAGTTCAAGGTGGTGCCGGTCGTCGCCGGCGGTCTCGTCTACGTGGCGACCGAGGTGTCGCAGGTCGCGGCGATCGATCCCGGCACCGGCGAGACGGTGTGGCAGTACGACCCGGAGAGCTGGAAGGACGGACGGCCGGCCAACGTCGGGTTCCAGCACCGCGGCGTGGCCTACTGGTCGAGCGGCGCCGCCGAGGGAGGCGACGCGCGTGTGTTGATCGCCACGCACGACCGCCGGCTGATCGCGCTCGACGCGCGCACCGGTGTGCCGGTCGCGGGATTCGGGGATGGCGGTGCCGTCGATCTCCTGCCCAACGAGGGCCTCGGCCACTTCGGGCGCAAGGTCAACCGCCGCCACATCACCCACAGCTCGCCGCCCACGGTGGTGCGCGACACCGTGATCGTCGGCTCGATCGTGCACGACGGTCCGACCCACCAGACCGCTCCGCCCGGCCACGTCCGCGCCTACGACGCGCGCACCGGCGCCTTGAAGTGGGTCTTTCACACCATCCCGTGGGAGGGTGAGTACGGCAACGAGACCTGGGAGGACGGCTCCTGGAAGTACACCGGCGCCGCCAACGTGTGGAGCATGATGACGGCCGACCCCGAGCTCGGCTACGTCTACCTGCCGACCGGCACCCCCACCAACGACATGTACGGCGGCCATCGCCTGGGCGACAACCTGTTCGCGGAGTCGATCGTCTGCCTCGACGCCGAGACCGGCAGGCGCGTCTGGCACTTCCAGGCGGTGCATCACGGCGTGTGGGACTACGACCTCCCCACCTCGCCGAACCTGGTCGACATCACCGTCGGCGGGCGGCGCATCAAGGCGCTGGCGCAGGTCTCCAAGCAGGCGTTCACCTACGTGCTCGACCGCGTCACCGGTGAGCCGGTGTGGCCGATCGAGGAGCGTCCGGTGCCGCAGTCGAAGGTGCCGGGCGAGCGCACGTCACCGACCCAGCCCTTCCCGACCAAGCCGGCCGCATTCGACCTCCAGGGCACGAGCGAGGACGTGCTCAACGACCTGACGCCCGCTTTGAAGGCCGAGGCGCTCGAGATCGCGAAGGCCTACCGCCTCGGGCCGCTCTACACTCCCCCGACGATCGACGGCGAGGACCTCCCGACGCTCATGCTGCCGAGCCCGGGCGGCGGCGCGAACTGGCCGGGCGCGGCGTTCGATCCCGAGACCGGGATGCTGTACGTGCCGTCGTCGACCTCGCCCTCGACCTTCCCGCTCACCCAGCCCGACCCGTCGCGCTCCGACTTCACCTACACGCTCAAGAGCTGGTTCACCGTGGTGCCCGGACCGCAGGGCCTACCCCTGGTCCGGCCGCCCTGGGGCCGCGTGACGGCGATCGACCTCTCGACCGGCGAGCACGTCTGGATGACGCCGAATGGAGAGGGACCGACCGACCATCCCGCGCTCGAGGGCGTCGAGACCGGTCCACTGGGGGCCGGCAGCGGCGCGCCGCTGGCGACGAAGACGCTGCTCTTCGTCACTCAGGCACGCGGGCGCGGCGAGCGCAACTCGCCACGCATCAACGTCTTCGACAAGGCGAGCGGCAAGCTGCTCGGGCACGTGCCGCTGCCGCAGACGCCGCACGGCAATCCGATCACCTACCTGCACCAGGGCAGGCAGTATCTCGTCGTCGCCGTGGGCGGCGGCCCCTTCTTCGCCGCCAGCCCCGAGGACTTCGGCGAGTCCGCCGACTCGGCCGCGGCGCGGCAGCTCCTGGCGGCGCAGCCGACGACGACGAACCCCGAGCTGATCGCGTTTCGACTGCGGTAGAGGAGGCGCGTCACATCGACGACTCGAGGACGCGGATCTCGATTGCCGAGCTCATCTCCGGTGAGCGGTAGACCCGCTGCGTCGCCGCGCGGAACTGCTCGGGAGCGGCTTGCGGGATGTGGGTGAAGGTCTGCGGGTTGCGATCGACCAGCGGGAACCACGAGCTCTGCACCTGTACCACGACGCGATGCCCGCGGCGGAAGACATGCGAGACGTCGGGCATCGAGAACACGATGCGCGTGGGCTCGCCCGGCGTCATCGGCGTGGGCTCGGTGAAGCTCTCGCGGAACTTGGCCCGGAAGGGCTCTCCGCGCACGAGCTGCCGGTAGCCGCCCATCGGCGTGCGGTCGTCGGGATCGGGATCCGGGTAGTCGACCGGGTAGGCGTCGATCAGCTTCACGACGAAATCCGAATCGGTGCCGCTGGTCGACACCCACAGCTCGACGCCGATCGGCCCGGCGATCGCGAGGTCGCCTTCGAGCGGCTCGGTCTCGTACACCAGGACGTCGGGACGCCGTCCGGCGAAGCGCTGGTCCTCGGTCATGTAGTCGTCCGGCATTCCGACCGCGGTGTAGGGCAGGAAGGGCACCGGCCGCGCCGGGTCGCTCGTGTACTCGTCGAAGCCGGCATCGCCTGAAGCGCCGGAGCCGATCGACGCCAGAGGCTCGAAGCCGAGGCTTCCCTCCGGCCCCAGGAAGAGCCGCCGCGTCCGCGTCTCCGCCGGCGGCCAGGAGTCGTGGCGCCGCCAGCGATTGGTGCCGGTCTCGAACATCCAGGCCTCGGGGAGATCGGTCTTGCCGTCGCCGTAGAGGTGGGCGTGGAAGAAGGGGAACTCGATCTGCTCGCGGTAGAGCTCGGCGGTGGCGCTCCCGAAGGTGAGGTGGCCGAGCCGGTCGCCAGGCCCCTGCGACCAGCTCCCGTGGGACCACGGGCCCATCACCAGATGATTGGCGATCCCCGGATTTCGCTCCTCGATCGAGGCGTACACCGCCAGCGGCCCCTGCAGGTTCTCGGCGTCGTACCAGCCGCCGACCACGAGCACTGCCGGCGCCACGCGCCGGAGGTGCGGAGTGATCGCCCGGCTCCGCCAGAACTCGTCGTAGGTGGTGTGCTCGAGCAGCTCGCTCCAGTAGGGGATCTGGTGATGGAAGTGGAGCTCGTCGGCCCTCGCCAGCGCGCCGAGCTCGAGAAAGAACTCGTAGCCGTCGGCGGTGCCGTAGTCGAAGCTGCGCCGATCCTCCGGAAGCGTCGGCCCGGAGTGCGGAGCGAAGCGGGTGAAGAAGTCGAAGTTCGCGGCGAGCATGAACGCCCCGCCGTGGTAGCAGTCGTCTCCCATGTAGAGGTCGGCGATCGGAGCCTGCGGTGAGGCCGCCACGAGCGCGGGGTGCGCGTCGATCATGCCCGCCGCGGTGTAGAAGCCGGGATAGGAGATCCCCCACATCCCGACCCGGCCGTTGTGGTTCGGGACGTGGTCGATCAGCCACTCGATGGTGTCCCAGGCGTCGGTCGACTCGTCGACCTCCGCCGGCCCGCGCTTCCCCGCGCGGTGGGGGGTCATCTCGATGAACTCGCCTTCGGAGAGGAAGCGCCCCCTCACGTCCTGATACGCGAACACGAACCCTTCCCTCGCGAACCGCTCCGAGGGGCCGAGCCGCTCGCGATAGCGATCGACGCCGTAGGGCGCCACGCCGTACGGCGTGCGCAGGAGCAGGATCGCGTGGGAGCGGCTGCGGTCCTTCGGGACGTAGACCGCGGTGTGAAGCCGCTTGCCGTCGCGCATCGAAATCCGATGCTCGTACTTGGTGTAGCTCGCCTCGATGAACGCCGCCAGATCGCTCGCCTCGCCCGACGCGGGCGGCTGGGGCGTTGACGCGGCCGCCGCCCGCGACCAGGACGGCGCCGGCCCGTGAGCGCAGAAGAGCAGCGCGAGGAGGAGCGCCGCTCGGCGCGTGGCGGTCATTGGTGCGGCGATTCTATCCAGACGGCAGGGGCCCATGCTCGGCGCAAGGTGCTGTACGCTAGCCTCCGGACCTCCGGAACGTGCTGAAATAGCACGTTCCTCCGGCTAGTTGCTCCGCATAGATGTATCGGACAGCCGCACCCACCATCCGCGGCGCCAAAGGCGTTTCCGGAGCTGACCCCAGGAGAGCCCGCCATGATGACCGGTGAGCAGTACAAGTCGTCTCTTTTCGACGGCCGCTCGACCTACTTCGAGGGCCGGCGCGTCGAGGACCTGCCGGGCCACCCGATCCTCGGGCAGTGCGTCGACGAGGTCGCGGGGACCTACGACCGCTTCTATCAGCCGGGCGCCGCGACCAGCCCATTGATGGCGGTGCCGCGCTCGTCCGAGGAGATGCGCTCGCTCATCCCCCAGCTCCACGCCGCGGGGATGATGGCCCACGTGACCTACACCTCGATCATGACGCTGGTGACCGCGGCCGGCCGCATGGGCGACCTGCGCTCGGACTACGTGCAGCGCATCCATTCCTGGGTGGACGAGGCGCAGCGCCGGGACATCCGGGTGACGCAGTGCATCACCGACGCCAAGGGAGACCGCAGCCGCCCGCCGCACCTGCAGGACGATCCCGATGCCTATACCCGCGTCGTCGAACGCACGCGGGACGGCGTCGTCATCCGCGGCGCCAAGCTCCACATCACCGGCGCGTCGCTCGGCCACGAGCTGATGACCATCCCCACCAAGTCGATGAAGGGGAACGAGGAGGACTACGCGATCGCCTGCATGGTGCCGGTCAACGCGCCCGGCGTGAAGATCGTCAACACCACCTACGCGCCGCGCCACGAGGACCCGCGCGCCTTCCCGATCTCCTCCAAGCACCACTACCCGGAAGGGTTCGTGATCTTCGACGACGTGTTCGTGCCGAACGAGCGCATCTTCCTCGACGGCGAGACGCCCTACGCGGCGGTGTTCGCGCACTCGCTCGGGCTGTGGGAGCGGCTCGGGGGCCTGTCCGCGATGGCCGACGGCGCCGACGAGCTGGTCGGCTTCGCGCAGCTCATCGCCGAGGCCAACGGTCTGGCGGGCGTGAGCCACATCAAGGAGAAGATCTCCGAGATGATCATCCACGCGACGCTGGTGCGCGCCGCGCTCGAGGCCGCGATCACCCACTGCAAGAGCGGTCCGGAGGGGGCGGTGTTTCCGGACGAGCTGTTCACCAACGCGGGCAAGTACCACGCGGCGGCGAGCTACAGCATGATGGTGCGCCACCTGCACGACATCTCGGGCGGCTCGATCCTGACCGCGCCCTGTGTCGCGGACCTCGAGAACCCCGACACCGGTCACCTCATCCGCAAGTACATGCGCACGATGGAGGGTGTCGACGGCGAGTACCGGACGCGCCTCTTCCATGCCATCCGCGACCTCACCGCGGACTCCTACGGCGGCTGGCGCCTGGTCACCAACATCCAGGCCGGCGGCGGGCTCCACGCCCAGCGCATCGTGACGCGCAAGCACTACGACCTCGACCGCGCGAAACGGATGGCGCTCGCCGCGGCCGGGCTCGAGGAGAGCGACGCGCACTGACCGGCTCTCGCGATGACCGCGATGGCGCGGTAGCGCCTCAGCCTCCGACCGGGAGCCTCAGGGTCATCACCAGACCCTTCCCCTCCGGCCCCGGCGCCGCCTGGAGCGATCCGCGGTGAGCGCTGGCGACCAGCCGCACGTAGCCGAGACCGATCCCCCAGCCCGACTCCGCCGACTCCGCCGCCGCGAAGGGCTCGAAGAGCTGCTCCAGACGATCGGCCGGGATTCCCGGGCCGTCGTCGCGGACGTGGACCAGCGCCGCGTCCCCTTCCCGCTCGAGCTCGACTCTGATCGGCATCGTCCCGGCGAACCGCGCGGCGTTGTCGATCAGCTCCTCGACTGCCGCCGACAGATGCTCGGGGTCCGCCTCGATCCCGATCGGCGCCGCCGGCGAGATCCGCTCGATCCGCAGGTTCGGCGCGTTCCTGCTCTTTGCCGCGGCGATTCCATCATCGACCACCTGCGCCAGATCGCAGCGCTTGGGCCGGATCTCGATCTCGCCGCGGAGCACCCGGACCGTTCGATCGAGCTCCTCGATCAGGCGCTGCGCCTGGCCCGACTGCTCTTCGAGCATCCGCTGCACCTGATCCAGGGTCGCGGCGTCGCCGTCGGCTCGCCGCA
>DATKDQ010000203.1:0-10405 GCA_035544635.1 Thermoanaerobaculia bacterium | reverse complement strand
CTGGCTCTCGCCGGCCCGCTTGCGCACGGTGATGGCCGTCCCGTCGAGCCGGGTCGCGATCTCGGCAGCCGACTGCTGCTCCTTCGCGCCGCGCTCCTCCATCTTCTTCCGCTGCCCCTCGAACCACTTCAGGTTGCCGTGCGTCGCCTGCACGGCGAGGCCCTGCGGGATTAGGTAGTTGCGGGCATAGCCCGGCTTCGCCGCGATGACGTCGCCACGCCGTCCCACCCGGTGGAGGTCGGAGAGCAGGATCACCTTCATCGCCGCCTCAGTCCGTGACGTAGGGAAGGAGCGCCAGGTGGCGCGCGCGCTGGATCGCCTTGGCCAGCATCCGCTGATGGCGCGCCGAGTTGCCCGAAATGCGGCGCGGCAGGATCTTCGCGCGCTCGGGCACGAACTGCCGGAGCAGATTCACGTCCTTGTAATCGATGTACTCGATTCCTTCGGCGGTGAACTTGCAGACCTTGCGGCGTCTGAAAAAAGTGCGCCGCGCGCCCTTAGCCGGGGGTGCTTTGCGTCCTCTTCCGCTCACGATCGCGCCTCCACTCCGGTGCGCGGCTTCTTACCCTTGCGCGCCGCGCGCTTCAAGTCGAGGTCCGTGCGCACCGTGAGGTAGCGCAGGATCTTTTCGTTCTGCCGCAGCCGCTGCTCGACCTCGGGGAACGGGTTGACTCCCTCGGGAGCCTCGATGTACAGGATGACGTACTGGCCTTCGCTGAGCTTGGAGATGGGGTACGCCAGCTTGCGCCTCCCCCAGCTCTCCTCGCGCACGATCTTCGCGCCCGCGCCCGTGATCATCGACTTGTAGTCGTCGGACAACCCCACCACCTGCTCGTCGGTGAGGCGCGGATCCGCGATGAAGACCAACTCGTAGGATCGATTCGTCCCCGAGCTCGAAGAGCTCCCGGAACTGACTGAATGCGCTGAACTTGCCACGTTCGCCACGACAGCACTCACTCCATACCTCTTCCGTGCCGCCGGTTCGGCGACAGAAACCGGGTGATTGTACGTGTTCCCGAGAAAAAGTCCAAGGTCACTCCTCCACCGTCGTCGGCTCATCCCGGGCGGAGACGGGCCCCGGGGGCCGGTTGTAACGGTTCATCACCGCCTCGGCACCGGCCTCGAGCCAGAGCTCGCAGGCGTCGGCGGCGCGAAGGATCTGGTTGCGGGCGGCGCTCTCCTCGTCGGGAGCGAAGCGAGAGAGGACGAACTCGACCCGATCGACCTCCGGCTCGAGGCCGGCCGACGGCGCGATGCCCAGCCGCAGCCGGGGGATGCCGTCCGTACGCAGGCACTCGAGCACCGAGGCCATGCCCCTCTGGCCGCCCGGCCCACCCCAGGGCCGCAGGCGCAGCGCGCCGAGCGGCAAGGCGATGTCGTCATAGACCACGAGCATCGCGCTCGGCTCGAGCCCGTGCCGCTCGACCAGACACCGGGCTGCGTACCCGCTCCGGTTCATGAATGTCTCGGGGATGGCGAGGATGACGTCACCCTCGATCGCGAGGCGGGTCCGGCACTCTGCGTCCGGCAGGGCCAGACCGCGCCGTCGCGCCAGCTCCTCCACCACCTCGCGCCCCCGGTTGTGGCGCGTGGCCTCGTACTCCCTGCCCGGATTTCCGAGCCCGAGCACCAGGGGCTTGGCGTCCCAACGTTCGACCGCCACGGTGCTGGCCCTAACCCTCGCCCTCCTCGCCTTCCTCCTCCGCCTTGCCGCGGCCGATCAGCTCCGGCTCCGCGGGCTCGGCCTCGATCAGCGCCTCCTCGGCCGGCGCCTCCTCCGCGACCTTCAGCAACGCCACTGCGACGATCACGCGCTGAGGATCCTCGCCGAGCGTGACACCCTCCGGCAGCACCAGGTCGCCGGCCACGGCATGCTGACCCACGCGCAGATCGGAGACGTCGACTACGAGCTTGCTCGGTATCAGCGCGGGCAGCGACTCCACCTCCACTTCGCGCGTGATGAACTCGAGGATGCCGCCTTCGTTCTTGACTCCGTCCGGCACCCCGACCAGCTCGACCGCGACTTTGACCGTGACGGACCGCGCCAGGTCGATGCGCTGGAAGTCGATGTGCAGGATGCTGCGGTCGATGGGGTCCACCTGCAGCTCGCGGATCATCGTGGGATGGCTCTCGCTGCCCTGCATCCGCAGCACGAAGATCGAGTTCTCGGTCGCGCCTTCGCGCAGCATGGTGACGATCTCGCGGCGCTCGAGCTCCACGGTTTGCGGCGGCTGCGCCATGCCGTAGACGACGCCCGCGACCTTGCCCTGGCGGCGCAGCCGACGGTTTGCGTTCTTGCCGCGCTGGGTCCGGGGTCGTACTTCGAGGGTGAGCTCCTTGGTCATCTGGGTTCCTTTTCTGAATGAGCTTCTGAATGGCGCTCTCGGTCGCAGCTTCGCGTCAGACGAAGAGTGCCGTCACCGAGCTGTTGTCGTGGATGCGCCGGATCGCTTCACCGAGCAGCGGCGCCACTTGGAGGCCGCGCAGCTTCGCGCTGAGCCGCAGCTTGTCTTCGATCGGAGTGGTATCGGTGATCAGCAGCGCCTCGAGCGAGGAGGCCTCGATCCGCTCGATGGCCGGCCCCGACAGGATACCGTGGATGCCGGCGGCGAAGATGCGTCCGGCCTCCTGGTCGCGCAGCGCCTCGACCGTCTTCACCAGCGTGCCCGCGGTATCGATGATGTCGTCGACGATGAGTACGTCCCGCCCGCGGACGTCGCCGATCACGTTCATCACCTCGGCCTCGTTCACCGCGACCCGCCGCTTGTCCACGATCGCGAGGTCGACGTCGAGGCGCTTCGCGATCGCGCGCGCCCGCGCCACACCGCCGGCGTCGGGGCTCACGATCACGAGGTCCGCAATCTCCATGTCGCGGATGGCGTCGAGGATGACCGGTGCGGCGAAGAGATGATCGACCGGCATGTCGAAGAAGCCGGCGACCTGAGCGGCGTGAAGATCCATGGTCAGCAGCCGGTCGGCGCCGGCGCGGGCGATGAGGTCGGCCATCAGCTTCGCGGTCACCGGCACCCGTGGCTTGTCCTTCTTGTCCTGGCGGCCGTAGCCGTAGTACGGGAGAACCGCGGTCACGCGCGTCGCCGAGGCGCGCTTGAAGGCGTCGATCATCACCAACAGCTCGATCAGGTTGTTGTTCACCGGCGGACAGGTCGGCTGGATGATGAACACGTCGACGCCGCGCACGTTCTCGTCGATCTGGAAGAAAGTCTCACCGTCCGAGAAGTCGAAACACACCACGCGGCCGATCGGCAGGTTGAGGTAGTCGCAGATCTGCTCGGTCAACGCAGGGTGCGCGCGTCCGCCAAAGATCTTCAACGCCCCGTACATGACCCGCTCCGCGTTCAGGTTGTGCTGGATCGGCGCGCGCTGCTGACCAGGGCTCCGTCCGTCGGCCTCAGGCTATGAGGCCGTCCGAGTACTCGGGGGGCCGACACGCGCTCCAGAGGCCCTCCTCCACGCAGCCCTGGCTGGGGCGGGAGGATTCGAACCTCCGATCGCGAGATCCAAAGTCTCGTGCCTTACCACTTGGCCACGCCCCATCGCTCTGACAAACGGCCTGGCCCGACCTCGGCGCGCCGGTGGAGCGGGCTCGAGCGCGCAGTATACAGCGGCGGAGAGACCCGCCGTCCTGCCCCCGCACGATCGCGGGCGCCGACCCGCGGTGCCCCCCGGCGCGGCTCCGGGGGCTGGCGGTGGGTACCACCCCCTCCGCTCGCTTGCTCTCTGGCGCCGCGGAACGATGTTACGGCAGGAGCGACGCTAGCGCACGGTCCAGAACGAATCGCTGAGGTGCTGCTCCTGCACCTCGTCGAGAGTCTGAGCCGCCGGCTGCGCGATGATCTGCTCGGACGCCGCCGCCCGGTCCGCGGCGATCGCCACGCCGTCCGTCTCCTGGCGGTGAGCTCGGCGCACCACCGGCGCGCCCACTGTGCCTTCGTACTCGGTGAGGATGCGCTCCTCGATCATGCGCCGGGTGTCATTGTTCAGAGGATGCGCGATGTCCTTGAAGTCGCCGTTCTTTTTGCGGCGGGATGGCATGCTGATGAACAGCCCGTCGCGGCCCTGGATGACCTTGATGTCGTTGACCATGAAGCAGCGGTCGATGACGATCGAGACGAACGCGCGGAGCTTCTCCTCCTGGATCGGAAAGACCTTGACCTCGGTGATCTCCATGCCTACCCCCTTGCGCGGTATGTCGTCGGCGTTCGTCCACCACACCGCCCCGGCAACGCCGAGCCGTTGGGGACCACGCTGACCTAACTCTTCGTGCCTGCTGCGCGTACATGCTAGGGATCGTCGTGGCTCAAAGTCAATCTGTTCCGTCACCTTCACCCTGATCTTCCTGCCACGGCGCGTCCTCGACCGCGCGCAACCAACCGAGATCGCAGCCGTGTTGAGCATCGTAATCGGCGGGGATGTCGAGATCCTGGACGTCCCCCGTCAAGTCCTCGCGCAACGTCTCCTTGAGGCGCAGGTCCAGCTCCTGCGCCGGGGCTGCGAGCACGTCCCAGTCGTCGCGCCTCTCCCAGGAGACGATGCCAATCTCCTCGCCGGCAACCTCCCAACGCCGTACGACGCCGCTGTCGAGGAGTGCCGTCCAGCGGCGGTGAAGGTTGTCGTAAAAGGTGATGAGGCCGGGCGCGGGGCGCTCGGGTTCCTGGGCCGGCATCAGCGGAAGGTAGCCGAGGAGGAGGGCCGGCAGGCTCTCGAACGGAAACGGTCCCAGCGGAATCGCGCCGATCTCGGCCTCGTCCTGGTAACGGCAGACCGTGCGCTGATGATGGTCGACCAGCACGGCGCGATCGCCGGAGACGTCGAGTGACCACAGGCGGCGATTGAAGAGTGGGTGCGTGGCGCGGATCTGGTAGCGCTCCGGATCGCGCAACCGCAGCAGCAGCCGGAAGCGCCCGCTCCCCTCGGAGCTGTCGAGACGCACCTGGAACAGTCGCTGGCTGCGGTGCTCCTCGCGCGGCACCACCCAGGGGGTCGCGCTGCCCGTACGCGGGCGCACGCCCCTGCCCGCCGACGCGCAGCTTACGGCGACCAGCGCGAACACGATGAGGGCGAGAAGGAGAGGTGGCGCGTGGAGGCGGGACACGAGTCGGCCGCGAAGAACGAGCGTGAGCGACCGCCGGGGGGCTACGAGTCGCCCGTCTCCAGCCGCGCCAGCTTGCGGCGTAGCCCTTCGACGTTCTCGTCGTCCATGGCCAGGGCGCGGCGGTAGAGCTCGCGGGCCTTCTCCGGGATGTCGAGCGCGACGTAGAGATCGCCGAGGTGTTCGAGGATGGTGGCGTCCTCCGGCAGCAGCCGTGCCGCCTCTTCGAGATGGTGCCGCGCCTCGGACAGGCGGCCGAGTCGATAGTAGACCCAACCGAGGGAGTCGACGTACGCGCCGTTGTCCGGTTCGAGCGCGACCGCGCGCTGGATCAGCTCGAGCGCCTGCTCGAGGTTCTCGCCGCGGTCAGCCCACATGTATCCGAGATAATTCAGCGTCCGTCCGTCGTCGGGATCGAGCGCCAGCACCTCGCGAAACGCCGCCTCGGCCGCGGCGTAGCGGCCGAGGCGCTCGTTCGCCACCGCGAGCGAGAACACCAGGTCGACGTCGCCGGCGCCTCGATCCGTCGCGATCGCGCGCTCGAGGACCGGAAGCATGGCCTCGTAGTTCGAGCGCGTCTGATAGTGCTGCACCAGGAGCAACGCCGCTTGCCGGTCGTTCGACGCCGCCAGGCGATCGAGAATCTGGCGCGCTTCCTGGTAGCGGCCGAGCGCCTCGAGCACCTCCGCCTGCTCCAGCTGGAGCCGCTGGCGATCGAGCTCGCTGGCATCGGCGAAACGGCCCTCCTCCGACTGCAGCAGGCGCAGGGCGTCGTGCTCACGTCCGGTCCTGGCCAGGCTGTCGGCGAGCAGGAATACGATCTCGCGACGCATTCCTTCCTCGACGGCGCCCTCCTCTGCAGCCAGCAGACGGCGCAGCACCGGGATTATGCGCGCGGCGTCCTCCCGCTCGAGATGGAACTGCGCGAGCGCGAGCAGGGTGGGCACGTCAGCACTGTCACCGAGCTTGCCGAGGACCTTGTCGGCCTCACCCTTCTCGCCGTTTGCGAGCAGGATCTCGGCGCGCTTGAGCTGGATGCGCAGAGGCTCTGCGAACTGCGCCTCGCCGCGCCGCAGGAGCTGCAACGCCTCTTTCGAACGCTGGAGCTGTTGCAGGGCCTCGGCGGCGAGCAGCAACCCTTCGTGGCGCAGGTGCTCGTCGCTGGAGGCGAGCAGGCGCTCGGATGCCTGGTGCAACGCGCGCCAGTCGCGGTGACGGCCGTGCAGCCGTGCCACTTCCAGCCACACCCGATCGGCGGAGAGCGCGGTGCCACTCGCCGTACGCAGGCCCTCCGCCATCTCGGAGAGGAGGGTGGCCGCCTCGCTCACCCTACCCTCCTGTTCGAGGAGCTCGGCGAGCTCGGTCGTCACCTGCACGCGGAGCTCCTGCGGCGCCACCTCGTGGAGCTTGCGCAGCTCGGAGATCGCTTCCGCGCGCTTCGACTGCTCGGCGAGGACGAGCGCGCGCAGATACTGCGCGCGCAGGTGGGTGGGCTCGCCGCCGAGGATCGACTGCACCAGTCGCGACGCCTCTTCCAGGTCCTCCAGCTCGGCCGCTCGGTTGCCGCGCCCAGCCGCCGCCCGCCGGTACAGCTCCGACGCCAGCAGGTACTTAGTGTCGGCGTCGCGGGCCTCCTCCTGAGGGGCCCCACGCAGCAGCTGGATCGCGCCGTCGCGGTCCCCGGCGTCCGTCAGGATGCGGGCCAGCGCCAGGCGGCCCTCCAGAAATCCGGGGTCGCGCGCGAGAATCCGAGGAAGGATCTCGCGGGCGCGCTCCTCGCTTCCCGAGCGCACCAGCGCCTCGACCAGCATCCGATGGATGGTGGGATGGTTGGGAGCGTAGGCGCCCGCCTCCTCGAGGATCTCGACCGCGACTGCCGGCTCGTTCTCGCTGAGGTACAGGCGCGCCAGTGTGAGCATGGAAGGGGTGTCGGACGGTGCCAGCTCGCGAAGCCGCTCGAAGGCGTCCTTTGCGATCTGGAGCGATCGTGGGTCGCGCGGAGCGAGCTCGAGCCGGATCTGCCCCACCACGCGCAGGGAGTCGAGATTCTCGACATCGAGCGCGAGGGCGTTCTCGGCCTCGTCCGCCGCCTGGCGGGAACGTCCGGTCCGGCTCAGGAAATCGGCGTACTCGAGCCGGATGTAGGGATCGCGCGGCTCGAGCTCGATCGCCGCCCTGAAGGCCTGGATGGCCTGGGGGTACTCGCCCTCGCCCGCATACATCTTCGCCAAGGCAAAGTGGTACGCCGCGCCTTCGCGCGCGAGGACGGGGCTGGTGGTAGTGAGCAGGCCTACGAGAAGGAGTACGCGGCCCGGGCAGCTGCCTCTCACGGGGCGGAGAGTAGCATGGACCCGCGATCTGTCACAACCTCTGCAGAAACGGCCTAAATTCTGGATTTTGCGGGGCTTAGGCTCGTTGACACCCCTCCCGACGCATTGCTACACTGCGCCGACCTCACGGGTCGGAACTCTACGTAGGTGGTCACGGATCAAGGCGGGCATCGGGTCGTGATCAAGGCAGACATCGTTCACCGCGTCGCCGAAGCGTCCAACGTATCGCGGGTCAAGGCCGCGATTGCGGTCGACACCGTGATCGAGGCCATGAAGGAAGCGCTGCGAGAGGGTAAGCGCATCGAGCTGCGCGGCTTCGGTGTTTTCCAGGTGCGCGATCGTAAGCGCGGCGTCGGACGTAACCCCAAGACCGGTGTCGAGGTCGAAATCGCGCCGGGAAAGACGGTCCGCTTCAAGCCCGGCAAGGAGCTGCGCGAGCTGTAGGCGAGGCCCGCCTCCACCGCTTCCCGGCGCTCCGCGTGCCCTCCCCCACGCCGGGTGGTCGGCGTCGACCGCCGCGGCCGGCGGCGTCTCCTGTCCATGGTTCCCGCGCGGGTCGACGTCCGAATGCAGGTGTCGAACTCCAACGGCGAAATCCCGAGCGTCGCGCCCGGCGCTTCGGGGCAGGCCTTCGCGCCGGCCTCCGAAGGTTCGCCGTTCGCGCCGCTCGGACCCGAGCCGACCGGAGCGCAGCCTGGCTACCGTCCCCGCTACCGGCTGGCCACCGTCCTGTTCCTGCTGACCTTCTTCACCACGACGACGCTCGGCGGCGTTCTCTACCTGGTCACCCGAACCGACGAGGCGACCACCCTCTACCCCTTCCTCCATCCGACCACGATCCAGGAGGTGTGGAGCACTCCCGCGCTCCTGCGGCTCGGGCTCTCCTTCTCGCTCCCCCTACTGGCCATCCTGGGCAGCCACGAGCTCGGCCACTTTCTCGCCTGCCGGCGCTACGGCGTGCCCGCGACCGTGCCCTACTTCCTGCCCGCGCCCCTGGTCCTCGGCACCTTCGGCGCCTTCATCCGCATCCGGGGACGGATCCGCACCAAGGCCGAGCTGTTCGACATCGGGATCGCGGGGCCCCTGGCGGGCTTCGTCGTGCTGCTGCCCTTCCTGGTGCTCGGGGTCGCGTGGTCCGCGCCGGGAATCGCCGAAGTCGCAACGGACCCGAGCCAGACACAGGCCATCCTGTACCGGCCCGGGACCAGCCTCGCGATCGAGGGGCTGACGCGGCTCTTCCACGGTCGCCTGCCCGACCACATGGTCCTCGACCTGCACCCCTTCGCGCTGGCAGCCTGGGTGGGCCTGTTCGCCACCGCGCTGAATCTGCTGCCCATGGGGCAGCTCGACGGCGGCCACCTGCTCTACGCCGTCGCCGGCAGGCTGCACCGCCGGCTGGCCTGGCCGATCTGGCTCGGCGTGTGCGCGCTCGGCCTGCTCTGGGAGGGGTGGCTCGTCCTCTGCTTCATGGTGCTGATCGTCATGGGGCTGCGCCATCCTCCGGTGGTCGACGCCGACCGGCCGCTCGACCCCTTCCGCCGGCGCCTGGCGCTGGTCGCGCTCGCCCTCCTCGTGGTCTGCTTCACGCCGATTCCGCTCTCGTACCTCCCGCTCCGAGGCGCCACGGGCGTGTTGGTGACGCTGCCCGGGTGAGCGTTGGCGCCTCGAACGGGCGAGCCCCTCACCGCGCGCCCCTCGCCGCGCCGACGGTGCGAGCTAGAGGTCGAGCACGAAGGTGACCGGGCCGTCGTTGACCAGGCGCACCTTCATGGCGGCCCCGAAGCATCCGGTCGCGACCCGCAGGCCCCGCCGGCGCAGGGCGTCGACCAGCGCAGCGTAGAGCGGCTCGGCGACGACCGGGGGCGCCGCGTCGTCGAAGGACGGTCGCCGCCCGCGATCGAGGGACGCGGCGAGCGTGAACTGTGATACCAGGAGGAGCTCCCCTCCGGCGGCGGCGAGGTCGAGGTTCATGCGGCCCTCGGCGTCGGCGAAGATGCGCAGCTCGGCGAGCTTCTGAGCGGCTCTCGCCACGGTTGCCGGGCCATCGCCCTTCTCGATGCCGACCAGGACGAGAATCCCGCGCCCGATGGAGCCCAGGTCCCGACCCTGGATCTCGACCGCCGCGCTCTCGACCCGCTGCAAGACCAGGCGCATCGATCTCGTCCTCTCCTCTCGTAGCGCGTCCACCCTCGCCGCCTGGGCGGACGGGGTCGCGAAGGAGCCGTGCGCGTGCGGAGTGCACGCGCAGGCGCGGAATATAGTAGTCACGCCAAGAAGGAGGCCCTCAGATGGTGAACAAGGTGATCCTGGTCGGCAACCTCGGCAGGGATCCGGAGCGCCGATCGACCCCCAGCGGGCAGCAGGTCGCGACCTTCAGCGTCGCCACCAGCCGGAAGTGGCGGGACCGCGACGGCAATCGTCAGGAGCAGACGGAGTGGCACACGGTGGTGTGCTGGGGACGGCAGGCGGAGGTCGCCGGCGAGTACCTGAAGAAGGGACGCCAGGTGTACGTCGAGGGCCGCCTCCAGACCCGCTCGTGGGACGACAAGCAGACCGGTGAGAAGCGCTACCGCACCGAGGTGATCTGCGACAACTTCCAGATGCTCGGTCAGCGTGGAGACAGCGACTACTCGAGCGGCCCGGCGCCGGAGCACGCCGGCGCGATGGAGCACGAGGGCGGCGGGGGCGCAGCAGCGGCCGACGATGACGACATCCCTTTCTAGCAGCGTGTGGCGAATGTCAGTATCGCCCCACGCTGCTAGAAGCCTTGACCCGCAGAATCGTTAGAGACGAGTCAAGTCTGTCCCCGGGTCAAGGCTTCCGAGCCGCGCGACTACACCACGGGCTCGGTCAGACGAGACCGCAGCGCGTGGAGCAGGTTGAGCGCCGCGAGCGGGCTCAGCCGCTCGAGGTCCACCTCGCGCAGGATCGACGCGACCAGCTCCTCGGGTGGCGTGAAGAGCTG
>DATKDQ010000202.1:0-4030 GCA_035544635.1 Thermoanaerobaculia bacterium | reverse complement strand
GCGGTGGCCGCTCGCCCCGCCCGCCGGCGTCATCACGATCAGGTCTCCTGCGGCGGTCCGCTCGATGCGCAGCTCCGGGTTGCGGGCGCAGAGGTCGAAGAGCTCGTCGTCCGAAAGGCGGAGCTCCGAGCCCATGCGGAGACTCACGGTCATCGGGAAGCCGGCAGAGGCGATCGAGGGCATGGCTCCGCCGGGAGAATACCACTCGCCGCCGCGCCGGGGCGACGGGTGCGCCCAACCGCCCGGCACGTCCTGCTTGCGGATCAGGCGCCACAGCGCCTCGCAGTCGGGGGCGAGCAGATCCTCGAGGTAGGGAGGAGTTTCGGGGACCCCGAAACTCCTCGGCGTAGGGGCCGTCCCCTGCGCCGGCCCAACCTCCCGCAGCAGCGGCGCGTCGACGTGCACCACCACCTGAAAGCGGTCGCCCCGAGTGCCCGGGTCGAGCCCCGCCGCCAGCGCGTTCTCCGCCACCAGGCCGAGGGCGTCGGCGCGCTTCTGCTCCGGCCCGTCGTAGTCGGGCTCGACGGGTGGTGCCGCGGCCGGAGATCGTGCCTCCGAGGGCGTCTTGGGGCGCGCCAGGCGCCTGCTGCAGCAGCCACTTCAGGTGCAGCCCGAAGAGAGTGAGAAAATCCTGTCAAGCCCTTCGCCCAAACTGTCACATCGGAGATGCTTGTCCGCTCGCCCGCATTGCCTCCGGCCGGGGCGGCGATCAGCGGACGCCGGCGGTGTTCCCGGCAGCCACCTGGGCGGCGGCCCAGCGCGCCATGACGGCCGACGCCTCGGGCGCCGGGGCGTTGCCGGTCGCATCGCCCGAGATCGCCTGCAGGTCGTGGTCGAGGCCCGGCAGCACCTGGACCGTCAGCGGGACGCGGGTGCGCGCCGCCAGCTCGCGGAGGATCTCGGCGTTGCGCGCCACCGGCAGCCGGTCGTCGGCGGCGCCGTACACGGCGAGCACGGGGCAACGCAGGGCACCGAGCGCCGCGAGGGGATCGAGGTCCCACTGCGCGAGGAAGGTGCGCAGGCGCGCCGGGAGCTCGGCGAGCTCCTCGGGCGCGCGCACCGCCGCCGGCAGCCCCGCCGCCTCGAACCAGGGCTCGTCGCGCAGGGCGGCGATCGCCGCGGCCGCCGCGGCGTGGCCCTCGCCCGTGGCGTAGTAGCTCCAGAGCGCGCGCCGGGAGGTCGCCAGCGATCCCGGCAGGAGGACGACCGCCGGGTACGGTGGCGATCCGGCGGGCAGGCGCAGCAGACCCGAAGGGTCACGCCGCCGCTCGCGAAGCGCACCACCTCCGGCATCGGCTCCTGCCCCGCGGGCTGGCCCGGCGAGGCTTCCTGCCCGGCCGCCGGCGCGAGGGTCAGGGCCGAGAGCAGCAGCGCGAGCCGCCGCGCGGCGGCGGCGGCCGAGCGCCGGTGGTCCCGTGGGGAGTCCATCGGCTCGTTGGACCGCATCACGCGCCGATCGGTTCCCGAGTCGCTCGCGGTGGCGACCTCCGGCGCCCATCGAGAGCTCCTTGGGTGGCGGGTGTCGAGCCTGGACGAGGTGGAGCGTGAGATCATGTGTGCCGTGCTCGCCGGCGCACGGTGCGCCCGGGCTCGAGGATCGCTGCCGGACCGGCTCGTTGACGCCCGATCACTTCCACGTCGATCTCTTCGTCGGTGAGGCGCGGCGCTACGAGCGCGGCCTCACGCTCCACCGCCTCGACGAGAGGGAGGCGCCGGGGCGGTTCGCGATCTGCGACGACTTCGGCCTGCTCGGGGAGCGCGAGTCGATCGAGCTCGCAGAGGCGATCCGCGTCGCGCTCGAGACCGTCGCCGGCCGCTTCGGGGAGGCATCCCGCCCGGTGTGGAACACCGCGCCCTACGAGCTGCTCGGCTACCGCCGGCCTCTGCCTCCTCCTCCTGCTCGCCGCCACGCGATGGGACATCGTGGCCGACCACGTCCCCTTCTCGGCGACGCAGGCGGTCGCCGGCGGCGTGGCGCTGCTGACCGCGGTGGCCCTCCTGCGCGGCTACCCGCTGTGGCGCAGGTGGCTCGCGGTGGCGACCGCCGCCAAGGAGCGCGGCACCAGGCTCCTCGGCTGGTTCTGGGTTGTGGCCTGGCCGGTGCTGCTGCTCTGCCTCGGCCTCCTCCTTTGGGCCCTGCTCATCCCGCCTTGACGGCGAGCCCGAGGATGAAACCCTCGCCGGGCGAAGACCGCCTCGAGCTCGGTCGTGCGTATCGAAACGAAGGCCGGGATCGCGAAGAACTCCTCCATCGTGTCCAGGGCCGCTTCGACGCGGCCGACCATGGCGTAGATCGGTGCCAGGTTATAGAGGTAGAGCGGTCCCTCCAATGCATCCTCGGAGACCGGCGTCAGCTCGACGGCCCGGCGGCCGTACCGGATCGCATCTTCCACGTGCCCCAGACCGGCATAGGCGAGCCCCAGGGCGGTGTGCGGAAGCGGATCCTCGGGAAGGTCGAGCCCAGCGGGTCGACGGCCGGCACCCCGGCAGGGGCCCACCACCCGGGGTGGCCGCATCGGCCCCGCCCGACGGGCGCTTCATCGCCTACGAGGCCGTGACCGGCTCACGACGATGCCGTCGAGCGAGCGATCGGCGACCTGGCAGCAGGACCCGCCACTGCTGTACTTCATCAAGGACTACCGCGATCTCTGGCGCCTGCCCATCGACGACGCCGGCGGGGCGAGCGGGCCACCACGGCCGTGGTTCGTGCCGCTCCGGGGGCTCAGGGTTCTCGGGGACAGCCTCGACGTCAATCCTTACGGACGCCGACTCCTCGTCGGGCTGGAGAGGCCCGAGAGTGACATTTGGCTGGTAGAGCTCGAAGCCGGGCAGTGAGTCAGCCGCGCGCCGGGAGCGAGGGTCAACGGACCGCTCTAGTCGTCAGTCGCGGCGAGAGGCAGGAGGCGCACTCGTGAAGCATCAGCCGCGATGACGACGATGGCCCCTCTGGCAAGACTTTCGTGGTGTTCCTTCAGTGCGGCGATGACCAGATGACCGATGTCAGATGGTAGGACCCTGTGGGTGCGAATCTGCACCACGCTCGGTCCGCTGGCGCCACTCAACGCGAGCAGCCGACCGAAGTCGAGATCGTGGGCCATCACGACGCTGTCGTTCGCGCGCGCCCAGGCGAAGATCTCGACGTCGGGCGCCCGCGGGTCGCCGACCACGCTCCAGTGGGTAGCCTCGAAGCCTCCCGCAGCGAGCGCTTCGACCCACCGCGGTGAGAGGTTCATGTCGATGACGAGTTTCAAGCGCCGCCGACCGAGACCTCTTGCTCTTCGACCCGCCAGGCCGCATACGTGAGGGCCTGCCGAATGTCTTCGGGCTCGAGGTACGGGTACGAGGCGAGGATCTCGTCCTCGCTATGACCTGCTCCGAGCAGACCGACTATCGTGCCGACCGTCACGCGCAGCCCTCGAATGCAGGGCTTGCCGCCCATCACGTCGGGGTCGCGGGTGATCCGGTCGACGCGCGCCACCATTCCGCATAGCGTAGCAGCGACGCTTCCGCAGGGGGGCGCGGGTCGACCCGAGACTGGGCCTGCGAGGTACGGCGACCCCCATCCACCGAGCTTGGGCTTGCCCGGTGCTACGATGGCGACGTAGTGACGCCGGCTGAGCGCTGCCCGCGCTGCGGGGCAGTGGTGGAGTCTGCCGCAGACGGGGCAGCGCGCTGCCCGGCGTGCCTGCTGGCCCACGCCGCCGAGGCCGGGGGCGCCGTCGGCGGGGGCAGCATCACCGCAGGCGAGGCCGCCGCTGGCGCGGGTAGCGCCAACTCCGACGGCGCGGCGGCCGGCGGCGAGCTGCCGACGCCGCTGGCGGGAGCCTCGGCCCCGCTCGGGACGGACCGCATCGGCCCCTACCGCCTGCTCGAGCGGATCGGCGAGGGGGGCATGGGGGAGGTGTGGCTCGCCGAGCAGCAGGCGCCGATCCGCCGGCGGGTGGCGCTCAAGCTGATCAAGCCGGGGATGGGCTCGCGCGAGGTGGTGGCCCGCTTCGAGGCCGAGCGCCAGGCGCTGGCGCTGATGGGC
>DATKDQ010000201.1:0-6248 GCA_035544635.1 Thermoanaerobaculia bacterium | reverse complement strand
TCGAGCGCTGCGCGCAGCTTGCCGAGCACGTACTCGGGCATCTCGGTGTTGATCACCCCGGCGAGCTCGATGAAGCGCGCCTCGGCGCCGTGCTGCCGCGCCTTCCACGATAGATAGAAGGGATCCACCGGGATGCAGTGGCCGCCCCACCCCGGCCCCGGTGTGAAGCGCATGAAGCCGAAGGGCTTGGTGGCGGCAGCGTCGAGCACCTCCCAGACGTCGATGCCCATGCTGTCGTAGATCACCTTGAGCTCGTTGACCAGCGCGATGTTGACTGCCCGGAAGATATTCTCGGTGAGCTTCGAGGCCTCCGCGACGCGGGGCGCCGACACCCGCACCACACGCTTCACCACCGCACCGTAGAGCGCCTCGGCGAGGTCGCCCGAGGCGACGTCGATCCCACCCACGATCTTCGGGATCGTGTGCGTCGTGTGGTCCTTGTCGCCGGGGTTCTCGCGCTCGGGGGAGAACGCGAGGAAGAAGTCCTCGCCGCAGCGCAGGCCGCCGGCCTCGAGCGCCGGCTTCACCAGCTCCTCGGTCGTGCCCGGGTAGGTGGTCGATTCCAGCACCACGAGCTGGCCGCGCCGCAGGCGCCGCGAGATCTCCTCGACCGTGGCCTCGACGAAGCGCAGGTCGGGCTCGCGGGACGCGGTGAGCGGGGTGGGAACGCAGATCAGGATGGCGTCGGGCTGGTCGAGGCGCCCGAGGTCGGCGGTGGCCTCGAAGCGCCCGGCGCCGAGCGCGGTGTCGAGCCGCACGGCGTCGAGATGCCCGATGTAGGAACGCCCGGCTCGCAACGCCTCCACCTTCGCCGGGTCGGTGTCGAATCCGAGCACGCGGAAACCGCGCTCGGCGAAGGTGAGCGAGAGCGGCAGCCCGACGTAGCCCAGCCCGATGACCCCGACGCAGGCGCGGGTGGTACGGATCAGGTCCTCGAGGCGGTCTCGTTCTGGCGTCGTGGGTATGACCCTCTCCCGGTCGCTGTTCCGGGGCGGGCATCTTCGCACGAGTGGGGAGTGGCTCGGATTCGCGCCAGAACGGCGCGCTGAGCCGCTACGCGCGCCGACCCTTTAGACTAGCCGCGTCGTGCTCTGGCTCGGCAGCGTCCTTCTCCTCGTCGCGACCGTGGTCTGGGTGCTGCGGCGCCGGCGCACGGTGCAGAGGGCCGGGTTGCTCGCCGCCGGCGCGGTGGTGGCGGCGGCGCTCGCCGTCGCGATTCTCACCTGGCCTTCGCTCCTCGTCCTGCGCAAGATCGTCGGCAGCCTGCTGATGCCGACATCGCTCCTGTGGCTGGCGCTCGGCGCGTGCGTGCTCTTGGTCTGGAAGAAGTCTCGCGTCCGCGTCGCGCTCGTTGCAGTCTGGCTCGCCTACACCGCGGCGGGAAGCCCGTGGACGGCCTTCCTGCTCATGAGCGGCCTCGAGCGGCCGTACCGCGACCTACGACCGCTCGCGAGCGCCGAAGTCTACGACGCGGTGTTGGTCATGGGAGGCGGTGTGGGGTCGGCGCCGAACGGCGAGCCGGAGCTCAGCTTCTCGGGCGATCGCGTCCGGCTGGCCGCCGCCCTTCACGCCGCCGGGCGGGCGCGGCTCCTGGTCACGTCGGGCACGAGCGTCGACGGCAAGTTCGACGTGGCGGAGGCGACCGCGCGGGTGTGGCGGCAGATGGGCGTTCCGGCCGACGCGATCGTGCGCTTGCCCGGCCCGCGCAACAGCGCCCAGGAGGTCGCGGCCTACGCGGAGCTCCTGCGCGAGCGGGGGTGGGAGCGCGTCGCGCTGCTGACGTCCGCGCGGCATCTCCCGCGCGCGCTCGCGCTGTGCCGCCGCCACGGGCTCGCTCCCGACCCGGTCCCCGCGGACTTCCGGGCCGGGCCAGCGCCCGCGAGCGTCCTCGGCCTCATCCCGGACGGACCGAGCTTCGCGGACGTCGAGTCGGCGCTGTGGGAGTACCTCGGCCTCGCGGCCACGCGCCTGCTGGGCGGTTAGGCAGAGCTACTTCGCCCTCGGCGCTGAAGATGGCGCGCTTGCTTCACGCCGGACGGCGGCCTCGGGGCGGTACCGACTTGACGCATGACGTCAGGGGCGTCGTAGACTCACTCGAGAGGCAGCACCGAGTGGCGGTCATCTCGGTGCTTCGACAAAGAAGGAGGTCCGTCATGCGCTATTCGCATCGCCGCAGCGTCACTCTCACGCTGATCCTGCTCGCAGCTCTGGCCACCGCCGGCGTGAGTGAGCAGAAGGCGGCCGATCACGGCATCTTCCCGGCCGACTCGGTCAAGTTCGAGGCTGGACCACCCTCGCTCGCTTCAGGCGCGAAGTTCGCCGTGCTCGAGGGGGACCCGGGCAAGGAAGGGCTCTTCACCATGCGCCTGTGGCTGCCGGACGGGTTCCAGATCAAGCCGCACTGGCACCCTGCCGTCGAGCACATCACGGTGGTGTCGGGCACGTTCCATCTCGGAATGGGCGACGCCTTCGATACCGCGAAGACCAAGGCGTTGCCCGCCGGCGCCTTCGCTTTCATGGCGCCCAAGATGAATCACTTCGCCTGGGCGAAGGGCGACACGGTGGTCCAGCTCCACGGCGTGGGGCCCTGGCAGATCAACTACCTCGATCCCGCCGACGACCCGCGCAAGAAGCCGTAGGCCGACTGGATCACCCGGACGGGCCACTCGAGCAAGCGTCCCGGCGACCTGCGGGCGCTCCAGGTTACGGCACCAACCGGTAGCCGACGCTGCGGACGGTCTGGAGATGCCGGGGGCGGCGCGGATGCTCGCCCAGCTTCTGGCGCAGCGAGGAGATCACGTTGTCGACGGTGCGATCGGTCCCGCCGTAGGTCTGATCCCACACCGCGGCGAGGATCTGCTCCCGGGTCAGCACCCGTTCAGGACGCAGCAGCAGGTACTCGAGCACTTCGAACTCGCGGGTGGTCAGCTCGACGGGCTCGTCGGCCACCGCGACGCGCCGGCTGTCCCGATCGAGCTCGATCGGGCCGGCACGGAGTGTGCGGTGGGGCGGATCGTGGGCGGCGGCGGCGCGCGCCCGCAGCGCGGCCCGCACCCGGGCGAGCAGCTCGGCAACGCTGAACGGCTTCGTCACGTAATCGTTGGCGCCGACGTCGAGACCCCGTATCTTCTCGTCCTCGCTGCCCAGGGCGGTGAGCACCACCACCGGGAGCGATGCATCGGTGGTGCGGATCCGGCTCAGGATCTCGAGCCCGTCGACGCCGGGAAGCATCAGGTCGAGCAGCACCAGGTCGGGGCGCTCACTCTCGAGCGAGGCGAGCGCGGCCGCGCCGTCGGCGGCGGTGCGGATGCGGTAGCCGGATTTGCGCAGGTTGAGCGCGAGGCCGGCGAGCAGAGACGGATCGTCCTCGACGACGAGGATCGTGGCGCTCATTCCGGCGGCACCTCGAGGGCGGCGTCCGTCGGCTCGAGCATCGGCAGGCTGAGGGTGAACCGGGCGCCTTGCCCTGGATCGCTGCGCAGGGTCAGCGTGCCGCCGTGGGCGCGCACCGTCAATCGCGCCATCGCCAGACCGAGGCCGCTGCCCTCGGTGGTCGACCGGACCTGTTCCTCCCCGCGGTAGAACTTCTCGAACACTCTGCGCTGCTCTTTCCGGGGCACGCCGGGTCCGTTGTCCGCGACCTCGATGGCGACGCGTCCCTTCCTCAGCTCGACCTTCACCACCACCCGCGTGGCCCCGTACTTGAAGGCGTTGCTGAGCATGTTGAGCATCGCATCCACCAGGGCCTTGCGGTCGGCGCGCACCACCGGCGAGGGAGAGGGCAGATCCAGCTCGAGCACCCTGCCCTTCGGGATCTGCGCCTCGACCTGGGCCACCGCCTCGGCCACCAGCGTGGCCGCCGACTCCGGCCGCAGCTCGTACCTGCGCCGCCCGGACTCCATGAGCCCCCAGGACAGCAGGCGCTCGATCATCGAGGACAGGCGCGAGGTCTCGGCGGACAGCGTGTCGAGGCAGTGCTCGACCTCGTCAGGGTCGAGGCCGCCCTCGCGCAGCGTATCGACGAACAGTCGGATGCTCGCCAGCGGCGTTCGCAGCTCGTGCGACACCTTGGCGACGAAGTCGGTCTGCAGCTTCGCGGTCTGAAGCTGGCGGCGACCCAGGTCGTGCAGGATGAAGGCGCCGGTCAGAACCGCGACGCTGAAGATCAGGATCAGGATTCCGAATACGACGTCGAACGCGGCGCGCCGAAAGATCAAGAGCAGGATCCCGATCGCCGACAGCAGCAGCGTCGGCAGCACGGCGAGTCCGATGAGAACGAAGAGCCGCCGCATGATCGGAGCTCAACCCGGCTCCTTCAGGGAGCGGCGAGCCCTCAACCACCGCCTCGTTTGTTGCGCGGCCCGCTGCGCTTGCGGAAGCCGCGAGCCTGCTCGTGGCCGCGCTTCCAGGGCTGGTCGAGACGCTTGCTCTCGCCGGTCCGACGCCGGGTCGCGTCCGGCTCCGACTCCGGCTCGGGCGCGGGAGGAGGGGCCGCCGCCCCCGCCTCCTCGGCACGCGCGGCGCGATCGGCCGCCACGTCCTTGGCCAGGCAGCAATGCTTGTACTTCCTGCCGGATCCGCACGGGCAGCGATCGTTGCGGCCGGGAGGGCGCGTCGGTATCTCCGTCACGGTGCGGCGAAGACCTCGATGCGTCGGTCCTGGTCGTGAAGCTCTACGTTCGCGAAGTAGGCCTCTCCGGGGCGGCGCCCGAAGAAGCTGTTGGCGATGAACCAGACCGCGACGATGCGCGCGGGCGGCTCCCCACCTACCGCCTCGAGGTAGTCCTCGAGCACGAAGCGCCGGTGGGTCACCCACTCGCCGAGCCCCTGCTCGCCGCTCGCGAGCACGATGTGGGTCTCGCGCTCGGCCCACCCGGGGAGCGGGCAGCGGAACGTGGTCCCAGGCTCGAGCTCACGGCTCCAGAACCAGGTGATGTCCTGTCCGTTGTCGAGCTCGAGCGCGATCGAGTGGTAATCGTGAAAGCCGGCTTCGGTCTCGGGGCCGAGCGCCGGCAGCGCGACGTAGCGCCATTCGAACTGGACCTCGGTGGTGGCGGTGAGGGGTAGGTCGACGCTCTTGCGGATGATCCCCGCCTCCGCTCGAGAGACCGAGTGCACGCCTCGCCGCCCGTCCTCGGAGAACTGCTCGAAGATGTTCGACTCGCCGAGCTCGGGCAGGTACTCGAACCCGGCCGGCAGCACCCGGCGCTCCTCCGCGGCCGCGACCGCCGCGACGATGACCATCAAGCCCAGCACACACCTCATCGGGATCGCCTCGGTGACAGGATACTCGTTCCTCGTTGAGCGGTGACAGGATACTGGTTTCTTCATCCCAGACTGTCTCGTCGCGCCACCTGAGAGACCGTCGCCTTCACTCGTGGATCGTGTGCGGCCACCCAGATCACGTGACCGCCGGAGTAGCTCGATCCCCAGGGATGAGCGCTGCACTGAGCGCGAGGTGGGGACTTCGACGCATTGAGGACCTCCTCTCGAAGACGCGAGGACACGGGCTGACCGATCTCGATCCCGGGGAGTGACGTGGGTCGGCCGGACGCGATGATACGAGAGATCCGATTCGGCCGTCCGCCGGCTGCAACTAAGCTGTACCCCCCGCGTAGGAGCCATCGTGGTCTGACTCCGCCCGAGGGGCGCTTGGATCTTCGACGGGGGATCGCCATGACCGATCTCAAGCTCGCGTTGCGCAGCCTGATCCGGGCGCCACTCGTCAATCTGGTGGCGATCCTCTCGTTGGCCCTCGGCATCGGGGCGAACGGCGCCCTCTACTCGCTCTTCGATCAGATGCTGCTCCAGGCCCTCCCCGTTCCGGAGCCGGGACGGCTGGTGAACCTCGGCGCTCCCGGGCCGAAGCCGGGATCCCAGTCGTGCAACCAGGCGGGCGACTGCGACGAGGTGTGGAGCTACCCGATGTTCCGCGACCTCGAGCGAGAGCAGAACGTCCTCACCGGCCTGGCCGCTCACCGCGCCTTCGGCGCCAACCTGGCGTACGAGGGCGAGACCCTGAGCGGGACCGGGATGCTGGTGTCCGGCAGCTACTTCTCGACTTTGGGTCTGGTGCCGGCGCTGGGCCGGCTCCTCGACCCCGGCGACGACCGCGTGGTCGGCGAGTCGAGGGTCGTGGTTCTCGGCCACGATTACTGGCGCAGCCGGTTCGGCGAGGACCCCGGCGTGCTGAACCGGATCCTGGTCGTGAACGGGGACCCGCTGACCATCGTCGGCGTGGCGCCGCC
>DATKDQ010000200.1:0-7947 GCA_035544635.1 Thermoanaerobaculia bacterium | reverse complement strand
ATGTGCAGGTGGTTGAAGGCGCCGATCAGCTTGATGTGGGGCGACAACAGCATGCCGTTGCCGAACACGTCGCCCGACATGTCGCCGACGCCGACGACCTCGAAATCCTCGCTCTGGATGTCGGTGCCGAGCTCGCGGAAGTGGCGCTTCACCGACTCCCAGGCGCCGCGGGCGGTGATGCCCATCGCCTTGTGGTCGTAGCCGGCGGAGCCGCCGGAGGCGAAAGCGTCGTCGAGCCAGAAGCCGTAGTCCTGCGACACCGCGTGGGCGATGTCGGAGAAGGTGGCGGTGCCCTTGTCGGCCGCGACCACCAGATAGGGGTCGTCGTCGTCGCGGCGCACCACGCGCGACGGCGGCGCCACCGCCCCCTCGACCAGGTTGTCGGTGATGTCGAGCAGGCCGCGCATGAAGGTCTTGTAGCAGGCGATGCCTTCGTCGCGCAGCGCCTGGCGATCGGCGGCGGGGTCGCCGGTCGGCGCCGGCGGGCGCTTGACGACGAAGCCGCCCTTGGAGCCGACCGGCACGATGACGGCGTTCTTCACCATCTGCGCCTTCATCAGGCCGAGAGTCTCGGTGCGGAAGTCCTCGCGCCGGTCGGAGAAGCGGATGCCGCCGCGCGCGACCTTGCCGCCGCGCAGGTGAACGCCCTCGACGCGTGGCGAGTAGACGAAGATCTCGTAACGGGGGCGCGGCGGCGGCAGCAGCGCGATCTGCCGCGGATCGAGCTTCACCGCCAGATAGCTCTTGGGCTCGCCGCCGTCTTCGCGCTGGTAGTGGTTGGTGCGGAGCGCCGCGTCGACCACGGCGAGGAACCCACGCAGGATGCGGTCCTCGTCGAGGCTCGGGACCTCCTCGAGCGCCTCGCGCACGACGCGGGCGAGCCGGGCGACGCGCCGCTCCCGCTCGGCGTCGTCGAGCGCCGGATCGAAGCGCGCCTCGAACAGCTCGACCAGGAGCCGCCCGACATGGGGGTTCGCCGCCAGCGCCTGCTCCATGTAGGCCTGGCTCCAGGCGACCCGCGCCTGGAGCAGGTACTTGCAGACGGCGCGCAGCACCGTCACCTGGCGCGAGCGCAGGCGAGCCGCGACCACCAACCGGTTGAAGCCGTCGTTCTCCACGGTGCCCAGCCACACCTGCGTGAGCGCCTCGTGCAGCAACGGCTCGATGACCGTGAGGTCGAGCTCCCGAGAGGCGGTGTGGAGAACGCCGAAGTCGTGGAGGTGAATCGCCACCCCATCCTCGCGGTGGATGGGATAGGAGTGCTCGCCGAGCACTCTGACCCCCATGTTCTCCAGGATCGGGAACATCTCCGACAGTAAGAGCGGCTCGCCGCGGCGAAACAGCTTGAGCCGGAGATGGCTGGACGGCTCCTCGGGGCGCCGATAGATCGAGAGCTCGAGGTCCTCGGGCCCGCTGAGCTCCTCCGCGCGCTCGATGTCGGAAACCGCGGCGCGGGGCTCGAAGCCGTGGCGATAACCCGGCGGGAAGGCCGCGGCGTAGCGCTGCGCGAGCGCCGACCCGCGCTCCTCTCCGAACCGCTCCTGGAGCGCGCGCTGGAGCTCGTCGCGCCAGTCGCGCACGGCGTCCGCGATGCGGCGCTCGATCCTCTCCACGTCGGCGCCGGGCAGCTCCCCTGCCGGCGGCGCGGTGCCAGGGCCAGCATCGACCCGCGGCGTCGGCGAGGGCAAGTGCACCACGAAGTAGATGCGGGCGAGGATCGACTCCGAGAGCGAGAGGGAGAACTCGATCTCCGAGCCGTGAAGCTCCTCGAGCAGGATGCGCTGAATCTTCTCGCGGGTCTCGGTGTTGTAGCGATCGCGCGGCGCGAACACCAGGGCGGTGAAGAAGCGGCGGTAGCGGTCCGGCCGCAGGAACACGCGCACCCGCTGGCGATCCTCGAGGCGCAGGATCCCGATTGCCGTCTCGTAGAGCTCTGCCTCGGAGGCCTGGAACAGCTCGTCGCGGGGCATGGTCTCCAGGATCTGAACCAACGACTTGCCCGCGTGCGAAGGCGGCCGTACGCCGGCGTGCGCGAGCACGCGCTCCACCTTGCGCCGCACGATGGGAATCCGCCAAGGGTTGGAGTGATACGCGCGCTGGGTGTAGAGGCCGAGGAAGCGCCGTTCTCCCACCACGCGGCCGCTGTCGTCGAAGCGCTTGACGCCGACGTAGTCGAGCCGGGTCTGGCGGTGCACCGTCGCGCGCGCGTTGGCCTTGGTGAGGATCAGCAGCTCGGGCTCACGCGCCAGCTCGCGCACCCGCGCTGGCAGCACCGTTGGAACGGCCGCCCGCGAGCGGCGCGCCTCGCGCAGGATGCCGAGGCCGGAGCCCTCGACCGCCACCGCGACGTCCTGGCCGCCTTCGATGCTCAGCTCGTACTCGCGATAGCCGAGAAAGGTGAAGTGATCCTGGTCGATCCAGCTCAGGAACTCGGCCACCTCGTTCCGGTCCTCGAGCGGTACCGCCGCCGGCCCGGTGCGAAGCTCCTCGAGAATCGACCGCAGGCGCGCGCGCATCGGCTGCCAGTCCTCGACCGCCGCGCGCACGTCGTCGAGCACGCTCTCGATCTCGTAGCGCAGCGTCAGCAGAAAGCTGGCGTCCGTTCGCCGTTCGACCTCGAGATGCATGACCGACTCGCGCGCCGAGTCGCGCGAGGCTTCGGCGGTAGGCGCTACCTCGACGAGCTCTCCCCGGCCGTCGCGGCGAACGGCGATGACCGGGTGCATGATGAGATGGATCGTCAACCCGCGGCGGTTCGCCGCCATGCTCACCGAGTCGACCAGGAACGGCATGTCGTCGTTCACGATCTCGATGACGGTGTGAGTCGACTGCCAGCCGTGCTCCTCGAGCGTGGGGTTGAAGACGCGCACCCGCTCCTGGCCCGGGGCGCGCGAGCGGGCGAAGCGCCAGAGGCCCAGGGCCGCGCCGTAGAGGTCCAGCGGCTGGCGCGCCTCGAGGTCTTCCGGCGCCACCCAGCGGAAGAGCTCGCGCGTGAAGGTGACCGCGAGCGTGGCCTCGTCCGGCGGAAGCTGGCGCTCGATGCGGTCGAGGATCTCCTCGATCCGCTGATCTTCCAGAGAGTTGACTTGCTCGATCGTCACCGGAGCTCCGGTCCCAAAGCGTAGATGGTACCGCGGAACCTCACGGTGACAGGATCCAGCCCCACCGTCACCACGCCCGTCGCAGACTCCACGCCGGTTCCTGTCACCTCCCCCCCAGTCACACCCCCAGCCCCAGCACCGCACGGTGACAGGATCCGGTAGAGGGTGAGATGGGCATTCGAATCGTCAAGGCGAATTCGTGTCCACCGGCGCAAGGGGCCACGCATGGCTGTAACCTTGCGCCACCGCGACGCGAGTTTCCGGAGGTCCCTACGTCGACACCGCCGACTCTGCTCTCCCTGAGCGCGATCGACCCCGATACCGACGCGCGCTTCGGAGGCAAGGCGCTGGGCCTCGCCCGCCTGCTGCGCGCCGGCGCGCGCGTGCCGGAAGGCTTCGCCGTGACGGCGCAGACACTGCCGACGCGGCGGTGGCAGGTGGAGCTTCGCCAGCGGTTCATCGGCGACTGCGAGGCGCTGCTTCGCCACGGCCGCGTAGCCGTGCGATCGTCGGCCCTGGTCGAGGACCAGAGCGACAGCTCGTTCGCCGGCCTCTTCGAGACCGTGCTCGACGTCGGTTCGGTGGAGGCCTGCCTTGCTGCCGCCGACCGCTGCATCGCGTCGGCTTCGAGCGAGCGCGTGCTCGCGTACGCCGGCGCGCAGGCGCGCGGGGGTGGGACCACGATGGCGGTCGGCCTGGTCGTCCAGCGCATGGCACCGGCGCGCGCGGCCGGCACGCTCTTCACCCGCGATCCGCTGGGCGCCGACGGAGGGCTCCTGATCGAGGCCACGGCGGGCCTGGGGGAGAGCCTGGTCGCCGGCCGCACCGATCCCGAGCGCTGGCGGGTCTACCGCTCGGGCCTCGGCGCCTGGGAGTGCCGCCGCGAGCGCGGCGCGTCGGGCGTGGCGCACGATGTCCTCGACGCCGCCGAGGTCGAGCTTCTCGCCGACTCGGGCGCGCGATTCGCCGCCGCCTTCGGCGCTGCGCTCGACCTCGAATGGGTGCTCGCCGGCGCGCCCGAGGCGCACACCGCGCTCCCTGGCACGACCTCGCAGGCGATCGCTCCGCAGCCGACGGTGCTCTGGCTCCAGGCGCGACCGATCACCTCGCTGGTCGATCCGCCGCGCTTCACCATCGAGCGCAGCGTCGAGAACGCCGACGACGGCCCGGTCACGGTGTGGTCGAACTGGAACGTGCGCGAGACCATGCCCGATGCGCTCCACCCGCTCACCTGGTCGCTCTGGCGCGAGACCGTCCTCCCGTTCCTCACCGAGCGCTTCTTCGGAGTACCGCGCACGTCACCGATCTTCCACCAGGTCACGGGCCTCGATCGCATCCAGGGCCGCATCTACTTCAACCTCAACGCCGCGCTGGCGACACCCGGGATCGGGCCGTTGCTGCGCTCGACCCTGCGGCACGTCGATGCCCGAGCCGGAGTCGTGGTCGAGGAGCTGATCGCACGCGGCGTGCTCACACCGCGGCGGCTGCGAGGCGCCGGTCGCTGGGCCCTCGTCGGTGCCGCGGCTTCGGCGCTGCGCTCGCTGCCGAAGTCGCTCTCGGCGCTGCGCCCCGAGAGGTGCCTGGCGCAGCTCGCCGCGGCGGGCGCGCGGGTCGCCGGCCGGCCGCCGGTGACCACTCTGGGCGCAGCGGAGCTCGTCGCCGAGCTGCGCCTCTGGGAGTCCGAGGAGGCCGGGGCCCTGCGCGACGGTATGCAACTGCTCACCGCGACCCTGCTGACCTGGATCGCCGCGGAGCGCCTGTTCGCTCCCTGGCCGGAGGCCCAGCGCCTGCTCGCGGCGGGGATCCGCGGCAACCCGACCACCGAGATCTCGGTCCGCATCGACGAGCTGATCGTGGCCGCGCGTCCGCTCGCCGCTCTCTTCGCGCAGGAGCGTTCGACGACGGGGCTCCTCGACGCCCTCGGCGCAACCGGCGATGGCCGGGACTGGCTCGATCGGTTCCGCCTGTTCCTCGAGCTCTGCGGCCAGCGCGGGCCGCGCGAGTTCGATCTGGCCGCGCCGCGCTGGTCGGACGACCCGACCATGGTGCTCGACCTCATCCGGCTGGGTCTCGACGAGGCGGACCGCGAGCCGGTCGGCCGGCGGCTGCGACGGCTCGCGGGCGAGCGCGAGGCCGCGATCGCGGCGGCGGTTCGCTCCGCGCCGGCGTGGAAGCGGCCGCTCCTGCGCCGGCTGGCGCGCCGCGTCGCTCGCACCCTGCCGCTGCGGGAGGCCCCGAAGCACTACGGTCTGCACGTCTTCCAGCGCATGCGCCGGGCGGCGCTGGAGCTCGGCCGCCGGCTGGCCGATGCCGGCGTCCTGGCCGACGCCGACGAGGTGTTCTTCCTCGAGCTCGGGGAGCTCGATTCACTCGCGCGGGCGATCGAGCACCGCGACGACGAGGCGCGCCCCTGGTCGCGCGCGGTCCACGCCGGCGTCGCCGACCGGATCGAGCACCGCCGCCGTCTCCTCGCCGAGTTTCAGGAACGACCGGCGCCCGACTTCGTGCGCTCCGACGGCGTCCCGGTGGATCCCGAGCCCACGGGCGACGTCGTGCGCGACGGCGAGCTGGTGGGCACCGGTGTGTCTTCCGGTCTCGGCTCTGGCGTGGCGCGCGTTCTCGATCGGCCCGATCCGCACGCGTTCCGTCACGGCGACGTCCTGGTGGTCGCGTTCGCCGATCCCGGGTGGACCCCGCTTTTCCCACGCGCCGCGGCGCTGGTCATGGAAGTGGGCGGCGTCATGTGCCACGCCGCGGTGGTCGCGCGGGAGCTGGGGGTCCCGGCGGTGTTCGGCGTGCCCCGCGCGACCGAGCTCCTGGCGGGCGGGCCACGGGTCTCGGTCGATGGATCGCGCGGCGTCGTCCGCGTCCTGGGTTAGCCTCCGGAATGGGCGGGGGGGGCGGCCTGCGTTCCGCGATCAGCGCACCCGGCCCAGGAACTCGCGCAGCACGCGGATGAGCTCGCCCGGCGCGTCGAAGTGGACGTGATGGCCGGCGCCCGGGATCTCAACGTGGTCGGCGTCGCGGAAGAGCGCCATGCGGCGCCGGATCTCCTCCGGCTCCTTGCGCAGCGACGACGGATCGAGGCCGCGCCGCCGCCACATGAACTCGTCGACCTCGCCCGCCGAGACCAGCAGCACCGGGCACTCCGCCCAGCGGAAGCGCTCCTCGGCGAGCTCCGGAGTCGACGACAGGCGCAGCGTGTGGATGCGCGAGTCCCATTTGAAGCGCAGGCCGCCGTGGGGATGCTCCTCGGTGCCGAGCTCGACCAGGTGGCGCGCCAGCGCCGGGTCGAGCCGGGGGTGGTAGCGCAGGTAGAGGTGGGTCGCGTCCTCGAGGTCCATCATGGGGCGCCCGTGCCCGGCCGGGCGCAGCAGCCCCTCGATCGCCTCGCGCGTGCGGAGCTGCTTCTCCTCGCCGTCGGGCTCCGGGAGGCGCATCGGCGGACCCATGCCGTCGATGTTGACGACGGCGCGCGGCACCTCGGGGAAAACGCCGGCGTACTGGCACACGATCTGGCCGCCGAGGCTGTGTCCGATCAGGATCGGGCGCTCGAGCTGGAGCTGGACGATCACCGCGTGGAGGTCGGCGATGAAGTGCCCCATGGTGTAGACGCCGGGCTGGTCGCTGTCGCCGTGGCCGCGCAGGTCGAACGCGACCACGTGGTAGTCGTCGCGGAGGGCCTCGGCGAGCGGCGCGAGCGCGAGCGCGAAGTCCTCGATGCCGTGGACCAGGACGAGCGGGCGGGCGGCCGGGTTGCCCCAGTCGTAGCCGCGCAGTCGGACGCCAGCGCCCTCGAGGGTGAGCGCCTGCGGTGTCGCGGAGGCGGCAGGTTCGGTCATGGTGGCCGCGACGATATCAGCCGCAACAACGCGGTCGGAGATCAACGGCTCAAAAACTCGTGCAGCAACAGATGGAAATGGTGCACGCCGTTCTCGCGTCGTGCCGAGAACCGGCCGGCGTCGTAGGCGCGCGAGCGCAGGCCCTGCTGCACCGCCTCGCACACCTCGATGTCCTCGCGCTGGATCTCGTCCGAGAACGACATCGACTCGGCGAGGAGCGAGCGACGCTCGTCCGACATGCCGGGCGCGACGAACCATTCGAAGATCGTGAGCGTGCGCTCGAGCCCGAGCGGGACGATGGCGTTGAGCTGCAGGTTGTCGGCGTACAGGTTGAGCATCAGGTTCGGGAAGATCCAGTAGTAGAGCGCGCGCTCCTCGTCGTCGCCGCGCAGGTAGCGCCGGTCGCGGCCGAGCATGCGGCGCGTCGCCTCGCCCGACCGCAGCGGCGCGTACTGTGCCGAGTGAAAGCGCCGCGGCACCACCTGGTAGCGATCGTAATCGATCGCGCGGTAGAGGCCGGGATGCGCGATCGGCACGTGGTACCCCTCGAGGTAGTTGTCGACGTACACCTTCCAGTTGGCGTCGAGCGTGTAGTCGCGCCGCTCGAGGGGCTCGAGCTCGGCGAGCCGGAACCCGGCGGCCTCGATCTCGGCAGGGATCTCTCCCAGGAGCTCGGCGAGGGAGGGCGCGGCGGGATCGAGGTTCACGAATGCCATCGGCGGCAGCTCCTCGATCCGCGCCTCGCGAAGGCGCACCTCGTCGGGCCGGAAGCCCTCGACACTCTCCATCTCTCGCGCGCGCTTCAGCCGCCCGTCGAGGCCGTAGGTCCAGCCGTGGTAGCGGCACTGGAGCGCGGGCGCCGTGCCGCAGCCCTCGACGATCCGCCCGGCGCGATGCGCGCACACGTTCCAGAACGCGCGGGCCACGCCGTCGCGCCCGCGCACCGCGAACAGCGGATCGCCCGCCACCTCGAAGGCCATGTAGTCGCCCGGCCCGCGCAGCCG
>DATKDQ010000199.1:0-7599 GCA_035544635.1 Thermoanaerobaculia bacterium | reverse complement strand
CTCGTCGTCGAGGGGCCGCCGCAGGGGGCGGGGCAGCCGCGCGCCCCGGGGACTCCGGACCAGGGGCAGCCCGGACAGCCGGTGACGATCCCGATCGCGGCTGGCGGCGGGAACGTCGCCGGCGGATTCGGCGTAGGTGGCGGCGGACGGGCGGTGGCCAACCTGATCAAGCTTCCTCGCGTCGACGACCAGGGCGAGCCGATCAAGACCGAGGGCCCGGTGGCGATCCACGGGGTGTACCTGGATCACGAGGGCGACTCCCACCGAACGTTTTTGGGTCGCGAGAAGTACGAGGAGTGGGTGTTCATCGCCGAGCTGATCGTGCCGCCGGTGGCAGCCGCCGACCGGCCGCTGCCGCGGGTGCGCGCCGATTGGATCGGCAAGGCCTTTCCCGAAGGCCTGGTTCCTGCGGCGGGTGAGGGTGCGGGCGGCCTCCCGGGCGTCGGTGCTTCCCCGACGCCGGGCGCGGCCCCGGATGGCCGCCGGCCCCGGCCGGAGCCGCCCCTGTCCTTTCCCGAGGACTTTCCAGAGGATGACGTCTTTCCCGAAGACGAGACGTTCCCTGAGGACGAGACGTTCCCCGAGGACGAGGTCTTCCCCGAGGACGAGGTCTTCCCCGAAGACGAGACCTACCCCGAGGACGAGACCTTCCCCGAAGACGAGGCCGTCCCGGAAGAGGAGCCGCCGCTCGAGGATGAGGTTCCGGTCCGACGACGGGCCAGCGGTCGATCCTGATTCCCGCGAGCCGCCGTGGTGACGACGCGCGATCGGTTGACCGTCCGCTTCGTCCGACTCGAGCACGGGCGCGACCTCGCCGCTCCCGCCGTCGCGTCCGCCGGGAGCGCGGGGAGCGATCTCCGCGCTGCAGTGACGGTTCCGATCACGATCGCCCCGGGGGAGCGCGCGCTGGTTCCCACCGGCATCGCCCTCGAGATCCCTCCCGGCTGGGAAGGGCAGGTGCGCCCGCGCAGCGGTCTCGCCGCCGCGCACGGTGTCACCGTGTTGAACGCGCCGGGCACGATCGACGCGGACTACCGCGGCGAGATCGGCGTGCTGCTGGTGAATCTGGGTACCTCGCCGTTCGAGGTGCGGCGCGGCGACCGGGTGGCACAGATCGTGTTCGCTCCGGTAGCCACGGCGCGCTGGCAGGAAGCGGCGGCGCTCGGCTCGAGCGAGCGCGGAGGCGGAGGCTTCGGCTCGACCGGGAGCTAGCGCCGTCCGCGGCGCCGAGAGCATGGCTAGCGGAGGAGATGCTATTCAGCATCTCCGGAGCTAGCGCCGTCCGCGGCGCCAAACAGGAACGTGCTACTCAGCACGTTCCGGAGGCCTACCCCCGGGCTCGAGCGCGTGGAGGAGCTGGCGCAGCACCTCCTTCAGCTCGATCGCGTAGTCGGCCAGATCGCGCTGGCGACGCTCGATCTCCTCGGGCCCCGGGCGCACCAGGGAGGCGCCGGAGCTCCGCAGCCGGTGCGTGAGGCGGTCATCGACGAAATCGAGATGCTCCCTGAGCTCGCGCACCTTCTCGCGATCCATCGCGCCTCCTCCGCCCGCGCCGGTTGATCAGTTCGCCGTGTCGCCCCCGACCACGGTCCACGAGGGCAGGCTGGCGGGATCCACGCCTACCGATCGCAGCGTACGCTCCCAGATGCCCTCGGGCTCCTGCGTGAAGATCAGCTCCTCCTGGACCGGGGCGGTGATCCAGTCGTTGCGCTGGATCTCCTGGATGAGCTGCTCCTCGCCCCAGCCCGCGTACCCCAGCACCAGCCGGAGATGATCGGGTGGTCTCCTCGCGAGGGCGGCGAGATCGCCGAAATGCTGAGTGGTGCGCACGCCGGGGTAGATCTCGGCGGCGGCGGTGACTCCCTCGATCTCCGCCGCCTCGCCGGAATAGAGCACGGTGCCGAGTTGGGGCCGCACCGGTCCTCCGAAGTAGGCGAGCGCCCGCGGGCTGCCGCCCCAGTCGATCTTCATGCCGCGCAGGATGTCCGCGATCAGGAGCTCGGTAGGCCGGTTGACGATGAGGCCAAAGCTGCCCTCGCGGTCATGGTGGATGAGCAACACGACGCTCTGATGAAAGAAGGGGTCGCGCACCTGGGGCAGGGCGGCGAGCAGCACGGGCGTCTCGATTCCGGAGCCGTCGCTCATCACTTCAATCTTAACGCCGTCTGCCGATAGCCGGCGACCGATCCGGCGGTGGAGGGTGTCACCGGCGCGAGCCTTTGCGCTAAGGTAGTCGTCTGCGGTCGGTTCGGTCGTCGCCGCGCACCGCGACGGCGCCACACGCCGTCCGTGTCCCCAGGAGTGGAGATGATGGACTCGTTCGGTTGCATTCGCTCGCTCGAGCTCTCCGGCCGCCGCGTGCGCATCGCGCACCTGCCCTCGCTCGAGCAGCGTGGGCTGTCGGTGTCGCGGCTGCCGTACTCGATGCGCATCCTGCTCGAGAACCTGCTTCGCCGCGAGGACGGGCGAATCGTCACCGCCCGCGACATCGAGGCGGTCGCGCGCTGGCGCCCGGGTGCGCAGCCGGACTCCGAGATCGCGTTCATGCCGGCGCGCGTCCTGCTCCAGGACTTCACCGGCGTGCCGGCGGTCGCCGACCTGGCCGCGATGCGCGACGCCATGCGCGCGCTCGGCGGCGTTCCGGCGCGGATCAATCCGCTGCAACCCGCCGAGCTGGTCATAGACCACTCGGTGCAGGTCGACGAGTACGGCAGCGCGGGCGCGTTCCAGGCGAACTCACGGCTGGAATTCGAGCGCAACCGCGAGCGCTACGCGTTCCTGCGCTGGGGCCAGAGCGCGTTCCGCAACTTCCGGGTGGTGCCTCCGTCGACCGGCATCGTCCACCAGGTCAACCTCGAGTACCTCGCCCGGGTGGTGATGACGGACGAAGACCAGGACGGCTGGGCGTATCCCGACACGCTGGTGGGCACCGACTCCCACACCACGATGATCAACGGGCTCGGGGTGCTCGGCTGGGGAGTGGGCGGCATCGAGGCAGAGGCCGCCATGCTCGGGCAGCCGATCTCGATGTTGGTGCCGGAGGTCGTCGGCTTGCGCTTCGTGGGCGCGATGCCCAACGGGACCACCGCCACCGACCTCGTGCTCACCGTCACGCAGCGGCTGCGCGAGTACGGCGTTGTCGGCAAGTTCGTCGAGTTCCACGGCCCGGGCCTCCCGTCGCTGACGATCGCGGACCGCGCCACCATCGCCAACATGGCGCCGGAGTACGGCGCCACCTGCGGCTTCTTCCCGGTCGACGCCGCCACGCTCGAGTATCTCCGCCTCACCGGCCGCCCGCCCGATCGGGTGGCCGCGATCGAGGTCTTCTCCAAGGAGCAGGGGCTCTTCCACGACGCCTCGAGCGCCGAGGCGGTGTACAGCGCGGTGGTCGAGCTCGACCTCGCGGCGGTGGTGCCCAGCCTCGCCGGGCCGCGGCGGCCGCAGGACCGCGTACCGCTCACCGATCTACGGCGCTCGTTCGAGCGCGAGCTCGCCGGAATGGTCCGGGCCGGCGGCACTTCACGCGGCGCCGCCCGCGGCGACGGGACGACGGCGCTGGAGCCCGCGCCCGCTCGCGGCCTCGCAGTGCTCGACCAGGCGGTGGCGGACGAGGCGGTGGCGGACGAGGTGGTGGCGCGCGAAGCGGCGGGCGGCCAAGCGCTCGAGCTCCGGCACGGATCGGTGGTGATCGCCGCGATCACCAGCTGCACCAACACCTCGAATCCGGCGGTGATGGTGGCGGCCGGTCTCCTGGCGCGGAAGGCGGTGGAGTTCGGGCTGGAGACGCCTCCGTGGGTCAAGACCAGCCTCGCGCCCGGCTCCAAGGTGGTCACCAACTATCTGCGCGAGGCGGGGCTCACGCCATACCTCGAGCGGCTCGGCTTCCACCTCGTCGGCTACGGGTGCACCACCTGCATCGGCAACAGCGGCCCGCTGCGCCCCGACATCGCGCAGGCGGTGCGCGACGACGACCTGGTCGCGGTCGCGGTGCTCTCCGGCAATCGCAACTTCGAGGGCCGCATCAGCCCCGACGTGCGCGCCAACTTTCTCGCCTCGCCGCCGCTGGTGGTGGCGTTCGCGCTCGCGGGAAGGATCGATATCGATCTCTACGAAGAGCCGCTCGGTACGGCGCCGGACGGCACTCCGATCTATCTGAAGGACGTCTGGCCGAGCGGCGACGAGGTGGCGCGGACGGTGGCGCAGGTCGTGCGCGCGGAGATGTTCGAGCGCGAGTACCGCGACGTGTTCGCGGGCGACCAGCGCTGGAACGAGCTCGAGACCCCGCAGGGCGAGACCTATCGGTGGGACCCCGAGTCGACCTACGTGCGGCAGCCGCCGTTCTTCGACGATCTGCCGGCCGAGCCGCCGCCGGTCTCCGACCTGCGCTCCGCGCGCGTGCTCGCGGTGCTCGGCCACTCGGTGACCACCGATCACATCTCGCCGGCGGGCTCGATCGATGTCGACAGCCCGGCGGGCCACTACCTGATCGAGCACGGCGTGGCACCCGCGGACTTCAACAGCTACGGCTCTCGACGCGGCAACCACGAGGTGATGATGCGGGGGACGTTCGCGAACGTCCGGCTGCGCAATCACCTCCTCCCCGGTGTCGAGGGCGGGTTCACGCGGCACTTCCCGAGCGGAGAGCGGATGACGATCTTCGATGCCGCGATGCGCTACCGGGACGCCGGCGTGTCGCTCGTGCTCCTGGCCGGCCAGGAGTACGGCACGGGCTCGTCACGGGACTGGGCGGCCAAGGGCCCGCTGCTGCTCGGCGTGCGCGCTGTTCTCGCGGAGAGCTATGAGCGGATTCATCGCTCCAACCTGGTGGGCATGGGCATCGCGCCGCTCGAGTTCGAGCGCGGCGAGTCGGTCGAAACCCTCGGGCTCACCGGTGAGGAGACGTTCGACGTCGTCGGTCTCTCGGAGGCGCTCGCCGAGGGGTCGCGGGGCCGCCGCGTGAAGGTGGTGGCGCGCTCCGCTGACGGCGCCGCGCGCGAGTTCGAGGCCGTGCTCCGGCTCGACACTCCCCAGGAAGTGCTCTACTTCCGTAACGGAGGCATCCTCAACTACGTGCTGCGCCAGCTCAGGGATCGCGAGTGAGGAGCGAGTCCGCAGCGAGCGGGCGGGCCGTTCGCCCGAGGTCGAGGTGGGCGGTGCGCCCCGACCGCCAAGGGACGACGAGCAAAAGAACAGCCCCGTGCCGCGGAGGGGGGCGACACGGGGGGAGGAGAGGGAGTTGAAGGAGATTGTCGGAGCCTGAGGCTCCTCGGCAGGCCCAACTCCCTACGGCCTGCCGCCACTCCGGACAACGCGCGCCCGGGCGCCTGCATTCCCCCCGCGTCCGCGCGATGCTCTTCACCGCCGCGACCTCGCCTCTCGCCCGGGGCCATTCTGTTGCACCGCCCCGGGGGCGACGCTACAATCCGGCCCCCGGAAGGCTCCCATGAGACACTCGGAGGCAGCGCGGCGCCCGGGAGACGACGTGCCGAGAAACGACGTGCAGACGAAGAAGACGGCCAAGCTCTGCCTCGACGGTAAAGAGTACGAGTTCCCGGTGATCGTCGGGACCGAGGGCGAGGTCGGAATCGACGTCCAGTCGCTGCGCAGCCAGACCGGCGCCATCACCTACGATCCGGGATACGGCTCCACCGGCGCTTGCAAGAGCGCAATCACCTTCATCGACGGCGAGTGCGGCATTCTCCGCTACCGCGGCTATCCCATCGAGCAGCTCTGCTCGGGCGCCCGCTTCACCGAGGTCGCCTATCTCCTGATCCACGGCGAGCTGCCGAACAAGGAGCAGCTCCAGAGGTTCCGGTGGAATCTCAACCACCACAGCCTGCTCCACGAGGACATGAAGAAGTTTCTGGACGGGTTCACCGCGACCTCGCATCCGATGGTGATCCTGGCCTCGCTGGTGGCGGCGCTGTCGTCGTACTACCGTGACGACGAGATCGACCTCAACATCATCCGGCTGCTGTCCAAGGCGAAGACGATCGCCGCCTTCTCCTACAAGAAGTCGATCGGGCAGCCTTTCATCTATCCCCGAAACGACCTCAGTTATACCCAGCAGTTCCTCCACATGATGTTCGCGGTGCCGTCGGAGCCCTACGAGTTCTCACCGACGATCGACCGCGCGCTCAACCTCCTGCTCATCCTCCACGCCGACCACGAGCAGAACTGCTCGACGTCGACCGCGCGCATGGTGGGTTCGAGCCAGTCCAACATGTGGGCTTCCATCGCCGCCGCGATCTTCGCCCTGTGGGGACCGCTCCACGGCGGAGCCAACCAGAGCGTGATCGAGATGCTCGACATGATTCGACGCGACGGCGGCGACTTCCGCAAGTACGTGAACCTGGCCAAGGCGAAGGACTCCGAGTTTCGCCTGATGGGGTTCGGGCACCGCGTGTACAAGAACTTCGATCCGCGCGCCAAGATCATCAAGGCCGCCGCGGACGAGGTGCTCGACGAGCTCGGCGTCTCCGATCCGCTGCTCGAGATCGCAAAGAACCTGGAGGCGGTGGCGCTTTCCGATCCCTACTTCTCGGAGAAGAAGCTCTACCCCAACGTCGATTTCTACAGCGGGATCCTGTACCGCGCGATGCGCATCCCGACCAACATGTTCACGGTGATGTTCGCGCTCGGCCGTCTCCCCGGGTGGATCGCCCACTGGAAGGAGATGAACCAGGATCCCGAAAGCCGGCTCAACCGGCCGCGCCAGATCTACGTCGGCCAGCGCGAGCGTCCGTTCGTGCCGCTCGAGGACCGCTCCTAGGCGACCGATCCGGCGCCGCGCCGGATCGGGATAGCTGATGCTCCCCGCCAAGCGCGGCTGCGCCGCGCGGCTCGGAAGCCTTGACCCGACGAGCGAACTTGATCCATCTGTAAAGATTCCTGCGGGTCAAGGCTTCTAGCAGCGTGGGGCGATACTGACATTCGCCACACGCTGCTAGAGCCGCACGGCGTCGCGAGCCGGAACCCCGGTAGCCCGCGCCGGGCGGCGCGGCCGGGGGCCGCGGCCGGGCGCCTTGACAATCGAGCACCGCAGTCAAAGGATCGGGTGCGGGCGGCCGGGCCCCCCTGTCGAGCAACACCATGGCGGCCAACCCGGAGCGAGAGCGTTTCATTCGCTACCTGCGCCAGCGCGGCCTTCGGCTGACCCGGGAGCGCACCGCGCTGTTCGACGAGATCTTCTCGCTGCACGGGCACATCGACGCCGAGGAGCTCCTGCGCTCGATGAAGGCGCGCGGCCAGAAGACCTCGCGCGCGACGGTCTACCGCAGTCTCGACCTGCTGGTCGAATGCGGCGTCGTCCGCAAGCATCAGCTCGGCTCGAGCCGCCACCTGTACGAGCACGTGCACGTGGGCCAGCGTCACGATCATCTCTTCTGCCGCGAATGCGGGCGGGTGGTGGAGTTCGTCAGCCCCGGGATCGAGGCGCTACAGAACGAGATCTGCCGCGTGCACGGGTTCGAGCCGCACGTGCACAGCCTGCAGATCACCGGCCTGTGCCGCGAGTGCGCCGGCGAGGAAAGGGAGGGACGCCGGATCGGGATCGCCAGGTGATGGACGCGCGCCGTCCTCGGCGCCAACAGCATCTAG
>DATKDQ010000198.1:0-2378 GCA_035544635.1 Thermoanaerobaculia bacterium | reverse complement strand
CGATCCCGGTGGACCGCCAGATCCGCGGCCTCCACTCGGTGCGTCAGATCGTGCGCAGCGCGGCGGCGACCCGCGAGCTGCTGGTCGACCTCATGGGGCTCGAGCCCGTCGGGTCCGAGGGAGATTGGCAGCGCTTCGCCGTGCGCGAGGGTGGCTCGGGCACTCTCCTCGACGTCGCCGAGCTGCCGCAGGCGCAGCGCGGCGAATGGGGACCCGGCACCGTCCATCACGTCGCCTGGCGCGTCGGCTCGAGCGAGGAGGAGATGGCGCTGCGCGAGACGCTGGTGCTGGCGGGTCATCGCCCGACGCCGCAGATCGACCGCTTCTGGTTCCGCTCCGTCTACTTCCGCGAGCCGGGGGGCGTGCTCTACGAGCTGGCGACAGAAGGGCCCGGCTTCGCAGTCGACGAGGACCCGGAGCGGCTCGGTGAGTCGCTGATCCTGCCGCCGTGGCTGGAGCCGCGCCGGCGAGAGATCGAGGCGCAGCTCCCGCCCCTGGAGGAGGCGATCGCCGCGACCAAGGTACTCTAGCGACAGGACTTCGCCGAGGCGCCCCCAACGCGGATCGCCCTCTAGGAGCAGGTGCTAGGAGCAGGTGCCAGCCGATTGCATCTCAGGTGCCTTCGCGGTGCGAGCCGATTGCACCGGCGCGCCGGTTGCAGCGTGCCGGGTAGGTGCGTGACTCACCGCGGCCGGGCGGGATTCGTCGGCGGAGTTGGAGCGGGACGGCACGCAGGCGCACGAACCGGGGGACCGAATTGATGCGGCCCTTGCTTCTTCTCCCCGCGCTCGCCATCCTGTTTCTCGCGTTGCTCTGGGTCTTCCAGCGGCGCCTCATTTACCTGCCGATCGACCGCCACGTGCCGCCCGTGGGCCAGGTCCTGCCCGCCGCCGAGGAGGTCCGTTTCCGCACCGCCGACGACCTCGAGTTAAACGGCTGGCACCTACCGGCGGCTGACGGGGGCGAGGCGTGGGGCGTGGTTCTCGTCTTCAACGGCAACGCCGGGCACCGCGGCTACCGGGCTCCGCTTGCCGAGGCGCTGGCGCGCGCCGGGCTCGCGGTGCTGCTCGTGGACTACCGCGGCTACGGCGAGAACTCCGGCTGGCCGACGGAGGCCGGCCTGCGCCTGGACGCCGACGCCGCTGCGGCGTTCCTCGTTCGCGATCGCGGCTACGCGCCCGAGCGCCTGGTCTACTTCGGCGAGTCGCTCGGCGCCGCGGTCGCGGTCGACCTCGCCACGCGACGCCCGCCCGCCGCTCTCGTGCTGCGCTCGCCGTTCTCGAGCCTGGCCGACATCGGCCGGGTGCACTATCCGTTCCTGCCGGTGCGGGTCCTGCTGCGCGATCGCTTCGAGTCGATCGATCGTATCCACGACGTCGGCGCGCCCCTCCTCGTCGTCGCGGGCGAGCGCGACTCGATCGTGCCCGTGCGATCGAGCCGCGCGCTCTTCGACGCCGCCTCCGAGCCCAAGCGCTGGGTCGAAATCCCGGGGGCCGACCACAACGACCTCGAGCTCCTCGCGGGACGCCGGATGCTCGCGGAGATCGTCGCGTTTCTGCGCGAGAACCTGCGCGCCGGCGGTGAAGCACGGGTGCCCTGAACACGGTCGCGGAGCACGTTCACGGCCGGTACCGGAATCGCCGGCGCAGGCGGATGTCGCGCGACGATCCGCCGACGAGCACCTGGAAGGCACCGGGCTCGACCATCCACGCCGCCGCATCTTCGTCGAAGAACGCGAGGTCGCGCCAGCCCAGCCGCAGCTCCACGGCGCGGCTCTCCCCGGGCTCGAGCCGCACTTTGGCGAACCCCTTGAGCTCGCTGGGGGGGCGCGGGACGGAGGCCTCGAGATCACGCACGTAGAGCTGAGCGACCTCGGCGCCGGCGCGCCGGCCGGCGTTGCGTACGGTGAAGTGGACGTCGACCCTCGTCGTCTCGCCGCGGCCGCGCGCGCGCACGCGCAACCCGGAGTACTCGAACTCGGTGTAGCTCAGCCCATGTCCGAACGGGAAGAGCGGCTCGATCGCGGCCGCGTCGAAGTGGCGGTAGCCGATGAACACGCCCTCGTGATACGAGGTCACGCGCTCGGGGAAGGTCGCGAAGGCGGGCAGCTGCAACGCCGTGCGGGGGAAGGTGAGCGGCAGCTTGCCCGACGGGTTGACGGCGCCGAGGAGCGCCTCGGCCACGGCGACGCCGCCGAGCTCGCCCGGGTACCAGGCGTGGAGCACCGCCGGCACGCGGTCGATCCAGGGGTCCATCGCGATCGCGCTGCCGGCGAAGAGGACGACGGCCACATCCGTCGCCACCGCCAGCACGTCTTCGATCAGGCGGAGCTGCTCGGCCGGCAGGTCGAGGTCGTTGCCCACCCGGTCGCGCGCTTC
>DATKDQ010000197.1:0-13743 GCA_035544635.1 Thermoanaerobaculia bacterium | reverse complement strand
CACAACGTCGAGCTCTCGACGCTGGAGCTGGCTAGGCTGATTCAGATCAGCCCGCGCACGCTGGTGCGGCGCCGCGAGCAAGGGCGACTCAGCTCGGAGGAGTCAGATCGCCTGCTGCGGGTGTCGCGCGTGCTCGGCAAGGCGCTGGCGCTATTCGACGGTGACGTCGCCGCGACCCGGGCATGGTTCTCGGGACCGGCGCCGGCCCTCGGCGGCCGCACTCCTCAGGAGGTCGCGGTCACCGAGGTCGGAGCCCGGGAGGTGGAGAGCCTGGTCGGCAGGTTGGAGCATGGCGTCTTCTCCTGATGCCCACGGGTTGGCGGATCACCAAGGCCGCCCGAGCCGCCACCGCGTTCGAGGGTGAAGGCGCTCGTCTCTACGGTGGTCGTTGGAACAGCCCTGGAACGGCCCTGGTGTATACCGCAGAGAGTCAGTCCCTCGCCGCACTCGAGCTGCTGGTGCATCTTCAGGCGAGCCAGCTCCTGACGTCGTACTGCTCGATCTCGGCCACCTTCGACGGTGAGCTGATCGAGGTCATCGACCGCGCAGCGTTGCCGAGGCAATGGAGGCGGTTCCCAGCGCCGGTCGAGCTCCAGGAGATCGGCGATCGGTGGGCGGCGGCGAGACGCTCGGTCGTCCTCGAGGTGCCGAGCGCGGTGGTTCCGGCGGAGAGGCTGTTCCTGCTCAATCCGAGCCACTCCGACTTCGCGAGCGTCGCGATCGGATCGCCGGTACCCTTCGAGCTCGACCCCAGGCTGAAGTGACGCGGGCGCGGTACGCTCGCACCCAGGGAACGTGACCCGCCGGCGCGCTCGGCCGAGCTACCGCCGTCGCTCGGCCGTTCGCGACGGGGTGGCGGCTTCGAGCTCCGCCAGGTCGTGCTCGACCATCATCCTGACCAGCTCCTCGAAGCTGGTCTGCGGGCTCCACCCCAGTCGCTCACGCGCCTTGGTGGCATCGCCGATGAGCGCGTCGACCTCGGAGGGACGGAAGTACTCGGGGTCGATCTCGACCAGGATACGGCCGTCCTCGGCGACGCCTTTCTCGTCGATCCCCTCGCCGCTCCAGCGCAGCGGCATCCCGGCGTGGCCGAACGCGAGATCGCAGAACTCGCGCACCGAGTGCGACCGCCCGGTGGCGACCACGTAGTCGGCGGGGGTCTCGGTCTGGAGCATCCGCCACATCGCGTCGACGTAGTCGGCGGCGTAGCCCCAGTCGCGCTTCGCGTCGAGGTTGCCGAGGCGCAGCCGCTGGTCGAGCCCGAGCTTGATGCGCGCCGCCGCGCGGCTGATCTTGCGGGTCACGAAGTTCTCGCCGCGCCGCGGCGACTCGTGGTTGAAGAGGATCCCGTTCACCGCGAACATGCCGTAGGCCTCGCGGTAGTTGCGGGTCATGTGGTACCCGAACACCTTCGCGACGGCGTAGGGGCTGCGCGGGTGAAACGGCGTGGTCTCGTTCTGCGGCGTCTGCGACACCTTGCCGAACATCTCGGACGAGGACGCCTGGTAGAAGCGGGCGGGGATGTCGAGCTGCCGGATCGCCTCGAGCAGGCGCACCACACCGCTGCCGGCCGAGTCGCTGGTCTCCTCGGGGATCTCGAACGAGACCCGGACGTCGGATTGCGCGGCAAGGTTGTAGACCTCGTCCGGACGCACCGCGGCGATGATGCGATGCAGCGATCCACTGTCGCCGAGGTCGCCGTGGGCGAGCCGGAAGCGCCCCGATGCGGCGGCCTCTCCGGTCACGAGGTGCTCGATGCGGCTGGTGTTCCCATCCGAGGAGCGGCGCACCAGCCCCCAGACCTCGTACCCCTTCTCGAGCAGCAGCTCCGCCAGGTAGGAGCCGTCCTGCCCGGTGATCCCGGTGAGGAGCGCCTTCTTCAACCGACCTCCCGCTGACTGGAACCGACCTCCCGGCGGATCGCGTCGTGGTGCGCGCCGAGCGCATCGATCAAGGCGTCGAGGCTGCGGGCTCCGGCCTGGAACATGCCGGTCGCGTTGACCGCCACCCAGCCGAAGCCGGCCTCGCGGAGCTGCGCGGCCACGGCGGCGACTTGTGCGGGCTCGGCCCAGAAGCGCCTGGCCGCGGCGTCCTCGCTGCGCGGCGGGGGGGCGGCCTGCGACTGGAACCCGAGCGCCGCGGGATCACGCCCGGCCTCCTCGGCGTGACTCCGGATGGTGGCGATGTCCCTGCGCGCCTGTGCCAGGTCCTGCGCCGAGCGCGCCGCGAGCCAGCCGTCACCGAGCCTGCCGGCGCGGCGCAGCGCCGCCGCCGACGCGCCGCCGATCCAGACCGGCAGCGCGGCGCCCTGCGGCGGCTTCGGCTCCATGGCGATCGCCTTCATCGGGTAGTGCGGCCCCGGCGCGTCGACGGGATCCTCGCTCCAGTAGCGGCGCAGGAGCGCGATCGCCTCGTCCATGCGCTCTCCCCGTTGGTGGAAATCGACGCCGAGCGCCTCGTATTCCGACTCCTGCCAGCCCACGCCCACGCCGAGGCGCACGCGCCCTCCGGAGAGGGTGTCGAGCGTGGAGATCTGCTTCGCCACCAGCGTCGGGTGGCGCTGCGGCAGCACCAGCACCTCGGTCCCGAGGCCGATCCTGCGCGTCACCGCGGCGCAGTAGCCGAGCGTCGTGAGCGCCTCGAGGATCGGCATCTTCGGTGGGTATGGACCGGCCGGCCGCCGCTCGGTGGGGTGCCCCATGACGACGTGGTCGAACACATCGAGCTGGTCGTAGCCGATGTCCTCGATGGCGCGGGCCAGGCGCGCTGCGGCCTCGGGGCCCTCCCGGTACACGACACTGGGGAACTCCACGGTGATCTTCATCCGCCCCCCCCGTTGCACCGCGCGAGTCTAGCTCACCCGCCTTCGCCGATCGGTCGGGCGCAAGCCGGCTCGCCCCACAGTGCTCGCGGCCTTTGAGCGCCGAGCGCGCGCCGCGCTAGTATCCCGCTCGTGCCTCGCGCGGCCGCCCTTCGCGGTCTACCCTTCCCCCCTCGCACCTCCACCGCCCCCACGCCGCTCACGGCGCTCGTCGGGCGGGATCGCGAGCTCTCCGACCTGGAGCGGCTGCTCTCGCAGCGCCGCCTGGTCACCCTCACCGGCCCCGGCGGGACCGGGAAGACGCGGCTCGCCACCGAGCTCGCGCGGGCGGCCTCACGTCCGGTGGCGTGGGTCGAGCTCGCCGGAGAGCAGGTGTGGCCGGTGCCGCCGCTCTCTCTGCCCGCGGGCGAGGCCGCCTCGTCGGCGCGCGCCTCGGCGGCGGTCGAGCTCTTCGGGAAGCTGGCCTGATCGATGGATCTTCGCCGTCTCCCGCCCTCGAGCCTCGGCGCCGGCGTGCTGGTGCTGGCCCTGGTGCTCATCAACTCGCTGGCGGTGTGGGGGATCGTCTCCGCTCGCCGCGACGCGCGCTCGGCAGCGGTGCGCGATCTCGAGCTGCGCACCCTGGCCCAGGCCCGCTCGCTCGAGGCGTCGCTCGCCTCGCTGCGCGCCGACCTGATCTTCCTCTCGCGCTCGCCGCCCCTGGTGGCCCTGGTCGACGCGGCGAGCCAGGGCGACCCGCTGGTGCGGCGCTGGAGCCGACTCGACGCCGAGGGCACGGTGCTTCTGTTTCTCGAGGCGCATCCGCCGATCGAACACTTCGTCGTCCGCTCCGGAGCCGAGATCCTCCTCCGCGCCGGACGCCAGGATGAGGCCCCGCTCCTTCTACCGCCAGCGGCGGGCGATCCGAGCTCCGCCGAGTGGGCGGCGGCGCGCTGGCCGCTCGGATCGAGCGGCGCCGCGGAGCTCAAGGCGTGGGTGGATCCTCGCGCGCTGCTGCCGCCGTTCGCCGCGCCCTCGGCGCAGGTCGTGCTGGTGATCGACGCGCCGCCGTCGGAAACGGCTTCCGGCGTCGGGTCGCGAGTCGCAGGACCCGGGAGCTTCGACGCTCCGGCGGTGGATGCCATCCGCGGCCTCGCAGCGAGCATCCCGGTCACGGACGAGGGCTGGGATCCGCCGCTGCGCTGGCGCCTGGTGCGTCGCGAGGAAGAGGGCGATCTGGCCCGCTCGCTCGAGACGCTGGCGGGGCACTTCGGCGCCACGGTGGCGCTCAACCTGGCGGTGATGGCCTCGAGCGGCGCGCTGGGCTGGGTGGCGTTCCGCAACCTGCGGCGCAGCGCTCGCTTCGAGGCGGAACGCGAGCAGCAGGCGCGGGTGAGCGAGCTCGAGCGCCAGGTCCTCCACACCGAGCGGCTGGCGAGCGTCGGCCGCCTCGCCGCCGGCTTCGCGCACGAGATGAACAATCCGCTCGAGGGGATCGCCAACTATCTCTCGCTGCTGCGCGAGGAGCTCGACGGCGGACGCGCTCACGAGGCGCGGTCGCTGGTCGATCGGGCGAGCGAGGGAGTGGTCCGCGCGGCCGGCGTGATCCGGCAGATCCTCGCGTTCTCGGAGGCGGGGTCTCCCGAGAAGGAGATTCTGGACCTGCGCGGCGTGCTCGACGCCGCGGCGGACTTCGTGCGCGCCAACCCGCGGTATCGGGGCGCAGACCTCGCGCTCGTTCTCGGCTCCTCGCCGCTCCTGGTGCGCGGCAACGCGACCACGCTGGGACAGCTCACGCTCAACCTCCTGCTCAACGCGCTCGACGCGGAGCCGGCCGCGGGCCCGGTCGAGCTCGAGGCGACCGTCGAGGAGGGAGTGGTGGTGATGGAGGTGCGCGACCGTGGTCCCGGCCTGGCGGAGGAGGTGCGCGACCGCCTGTTCGAGCCCTTCACGTCGACGCGCGGATCGACCGGGCTCGGGCTCGCGGTCTGCCGCGGCATCGTCGAGGATCACGGCGGTAGGATCGAAGCGCGCGACCGAGAGGGCGGCGGAGCAGCCTTCGCCGTACGGCTGCCGGAGGCGCGAGGCGAGGCCGGCGGATCTCCGGTCGGCGCCCGGGAGACGGTCGAATGAGCCCGCTCGGGACCGTGCTCGTCGTCGACGACGAGGTCTACGTCCGCGACTCGCTGGCGAGCGTCCTCTCGCGCCGCGATTTCGCGGTGCGCACCGCGGCGGGCATGGCTGAGGCGCTCGCGGCGGACAACCTCGCCGGCGTCGACGCGGTGGTGACCGATCTCAAGCTGCGCGGCGAGGACGGCTTGGCCCTGGTGAAGGCGCTCGCGGCCCAGGACACCCCGGTGCCGGTGATCGTCCTCACCGGGTACGGCACAGTGGCGTCGGCGGTGGAGTGCATGCAGGCCGGTGCCTACCACTACCTTCTGAAGCCCACCGATCCGGTCGCGCTCGCGCTGGTGCTCGAGCGAGCCCTCGGCGAGGCGAAGGCGCGGCGCGAGCTCGACTACCTTCGCTCCGGAGGCGCGCGGAGGGAGGGCCGCGGGCCGCTCGGCGTCTCCGAGGGCTGGCGGCGCGTGGTCGAGCTGGCCGAGGTGGCGGCCCCGGTCGACACCTCCGTCCTCCTGCTCGGCGAGTCTGGCACCGGCAAGGAGGAGGTGGCGAAGCTCCTGCACTCGCGGAGCCGGCGCGCCGCCGCGGCGTTCGTGCCGGTCAACTGCGCGGCCATCCCACCCGAGCTCTTCGAGAGCGAGTTCTTCGGCCATCGACGCGGCGCGTTCACCGGCGCCGTCGCCGACCGCGAGGGCAGGTTCCGGGTGGCCCACACCGGGACGCTCTTCCTGGACGAGGTCGACGCGCTGCCACCGCCGGCGCAGGCCAAGGTGCTGCGGGTGCTGCAGGACGGCGAGTTCGAGCGCGTCGGCGACAGCCGTTCCACACGGGTCGACGTGCGCCTGATCTGCGCCACCAACGTCGACCTTGCGGCGGAGGTGGAGGCCGGGCGCTTTCGCCCCGACCTCTACTACCGCATCAACGTGATGCCGATCCGGATCCCGCCGCTGCGCGAGCGGCGCGAGGACGTCGAGGTGCTCGCCGAGGCCTTCCGCGCCGAGTTCGCCGCGCGCTTCGCCAAGGAGGTGCGCGGCATCGACCCCGACGCGCTCGAGCTGATGCGCCGTTATGCCTGGCCGGGCAACGTGCGTGAGCTGCGCAACGTGCTCGAGCGCGGCGTGCTGCTCGCCGCCGGAATGGAGATCACGCCCGCCGATCTCCCGTTCAGCGGGGAGGTGGCGCCGCTCGACGAGCCGCCCGAGGGCAGTGAGTTCGACCTGCGATCGAGCCTCTTCCGCGCCGAGCGGCGGCTGCTCGAGGCGGCCCTCGAACGGACCGGCGGCGTGCGGCGCGAGGCGGCGCGGCTGCTCGGGGTCGACGAGCGCAATATGGCCTACTACCTGCGCAAGCACGACCTGATGGACCGCCGGTGACGAGGGTCGCGGTCCACCAGGTCGTGCTGCTTGCCGCCTGCTGCGGCCTGGGCTGTCCCGCTCCGCGGGGGGAGTCGCCGGGCGCGCCGCCGCCGCCCGCGAGCCCGGCGCCAGCGGTCTTCACCGACGTCACCGAGGAGGCGGGCGTGCGGTTCGTCCATTGGAACGCCGCCACCGAGCGCCGCTACCTGCCGGAGACGATGGGCGCCGGCGTCGCGGTGTTCGACTACGACGGCGACCAGTGGCCCGATCTCTACTTCGTAAACGGCGCGCCGGCAAAGGGCGCCGATCCCGGCGGCCCGACCGGGGCGCTCTATCGCAACCTGGGAGACGGTCGCTTCGCCGACGTCACCGTGGAGGCCGGGCTCGACCTGCCCTTTCTCGGCATGGGCGCCGCGGTCGGAGACCTCGACAACGACGGCGACCTCGATCTCTTCGTGACCGGCGTCGGTGTCGATCGGCTGTTCCGGAACGAGGGCGACGGGACCTTCGTCGAGGTCTCGGCACGGTACGGACTCACCGACCCCGGGTTCGGCTCGAGCGCAGCCTTCGTCGACGTGGACCGTGACGGCTGGCTCGACCTCCTGGTCGGCCGCTACGTCACGTGGTCGCCCGAGACCGACGTGCGCTGCAGCCCGGACGGCAGGCACCCGAGCTACTGCACGCCGGAGATCTACCCCGGGGAGAGCAACCTCCTCTACCGGAACGTCAGAGGGACCACCTTCGAGAACGTCACTCGGCGCGCGGGTCTGCTCCTGCCCGAGGGCAAGACCCTGGGTGTGGTGCCGCTCGACCGCGACGGCGACGGCTGGCCCGACCTCGCGGTCGCCAACGACACCGTGCGCAACTTCCTGTTCGAGAACCTCGGAGACGGCGTCTTCCGCGAGGTGGGAGTGGAGGAGGGGATCGCCTTTAGCCCCTCAGGCTCGACCCGCGGCGGGATGGGCATCGACGCCGGCGACGTCGACGGCGACGGCCGCGACGAGGTGGTGATCGGCAACTTCGCGCAGGAGATGTCGGCGCTGTACCGCGCCGGCGAGGAGGGCCCGTTCCGCGACGAGGCCGCGCTCCTCGGCGTCGGCATTCCGAGCCTGATGACGCTCGCGTTCGGCACCCTGCTCTTCGACTACGACGGCGACGGCTGGCTCGACCTGCTCCTGGTCAACGGTCACATCGAGCCCACGATCGAGCTGTTCCAGCCGCATCAGACCCACGCCCAGCCCGCGAGCCTCTTTCGCAACCTGGGAAACGGGGTAGGCTTCGCGCAGGTGGCCGAGGCCCGCGACCTCTCGCTGCCGCTGGTGGGACGCGGCCTCGCCGTCGGGGACCTCGACCGCGACGGAGACCTCGACGTCGTCGTCACGCAGAACGGGGGCCCCGCGCGGATCTTCCGCAACGACTCCCCGCCGAGCTCGTGGCTGCGCATCTCGCTGGTCGGGCGCAGCAGCAATCGTTGGGGGCTCGGTGCCGCGGTGACCGCCTGGGTCGGCGGCCGGACCATCACGCGATCGCTCCAGTCGGGGCGCTCCTATCTGTCAGCGAGCGAGCCCGTGCTCACCCTCGGCCTCGGCGGCGCCGGGACGATCGAGCGGCTCGAGATCCGGTGGCCGTCGGGCGCCCGCCAGGTTCTCGAGCACGTCGCCGTCGATCGCGAGATCACGGTCGAGGAGCCGGCGGACCCGGCGCACGCCGGCAAAAGGGGCGCCGCGCCGAACGTCTCGTCGGCCCCGCCGTAGGCCCGACGATCCTCGTAGCGATCACGAGCCGCTCATAGATTTCAAGAACACGCGAGCTCCGGCACCGAGAGCGAGCGCGCGGCGCGCGAGCGTTCCGGCATCGACGGAGGTCCCGCCGGCGTTGGCGCCGGCGGTCCGCGGCATGCGTGCGCCCTCCCTCCCGGCGCCCCTCCTTCGGTGGCACGCCGCTTGCGCCTCGCGGACGAGGACTCCGACCTCCGGGAGGAAGCGTGCGTCGAGCTCGAGCCAGGGTTCTGTGTGGAGTGTGGCTCGCCGTCGCGGCGGCGGCCGCGTTTGGTCAGCGCGGAGACCTCTCCGGACGCGTCCTCGGCCCCGACGATGTGCCGATTCCGGGCGCGAGCGTTGTCGTTCGCCAGGAGGGCGGGGCGCTCGAGCGCCGCGTCGCGACCGACGCGGCCGGGGCGTTCCGCGTCCTCGAGCTGCCGGCCGGTCGCTACTCGCTCACCGTCACCAGGGCCGGCTTCGCGCCGCGCAGGCTCGAGGGCCTCGGCGTCGCGGTCGGGCAGAGCCAGATCCTCGACCTGCGCCTCGAGCTCGAGGGGCTGGCGGAGACCATCGACGCCGTGGCCGAAGCTCCCCTGACGCGCTCCGCGTCCTCGACCGTCGACCGGGTGATCGGCTCCGACGTCATCGAGCGGCTCCCGCTCAACGGCCGCAACTTCCTCGAGCTCGCGCTCCTCGTGCCCGGCAACGCGCCCGCCGCCAACTTCGACCCCACCAAGAGCTCGAGCGTCCTGGTGTCGTCGGCGGGGCAGCTCGGGCGCGGCGGCATGATCAGCATCGACGGCGCCGACAACAACGACGACATGGTCGGCGGCCCGCTCCAGAACGTGCCGCAGGAGGCGGTGCAGGAGTTTCAGATCGCGACCAACCACTATCGCGCGGAGCACGGGCGCTCGGCGTCGTCCGTGATCAACGTCGTCACGCGCTCGGGCACCGACGTCCTCCGCGGCGCCGCCTCGTTCTTCTTCCGCGACGAGGAGCTCCAGGGGCTGCCCGCCACGCACGACCCGGCCTCGCCCGAGCCGCCGTTCGACCGCCAGCACTACGCGTTGGCCCTCGGTGGACCGGTGCGAGTCGGCGAGGCGCACTGGTTCGCGGCGCTCGAGTACCGGGACCAGGACGGTGCCGTGCAGGTTGGCGAGCGCGATCCCGCGTCGCGCACCATCCGGAGCGCCCTGGCCACGGCGCCGCTCGAGGTTCTCCTGGGCACGGCGCGGTTCGACTGGACCCCGTCCCAGGCGGACCTCGTCAGCTTCCGCTACGCCGCCGAGTCGACCGAGGACATCTCCGCGAGCACCCTCGAGCGGGCGCGGGGCGCGGCCTCGCAGCGCCAGGTGAGCGACAACGACTACGCCGCCGTTCTCGGAAGCTGGACCCGCGTCCTCGGCGCGCGCGGCCTCAACACACTCAACGCCTCCTCCAACCGGTTCCGCAACGCCATCGTCCCGGTCGAGCCCGGCCGGCAGCTCACTCTGCCGTCGCTCCAGGACGGCACCTCCTTCCGCGTGCCCCAGGCCACCGACCTCGATCGCCTGCAGCTCGCCGACTCCTTTTCCCTCCTCGCGGGCAGCCACGCGGTGAAGGTGGGAGCCGAGGTGCACTGGATCGACTCGCGCCTCGGGCTCGGCGTTTTCCGCGACGGTCGCATCGAGGCCATCCAGGACTTCCCCGACTTCGATCGCAACGGCGACGGCCGGATCGACGACGACGACCTCTTGTTCGCGGTGACGCTGCGCAGCGCGTTTCCCGATCGCGACCTGGTGATCGACGACGTCGACAACGAGTACACCGCACTCTTCGTGCAGGACGAGTGGCTCGTCGCCCCGGAGCTCACGCTCAACCTCGGGCTGCGCTGGGAGATGGACTCCGACGTCAAGAACATCCGCCGCTACGGCGAGCTCAACCCGCTGGTCGAGCCGTTCCTTCGGGGCGATCGCGAGCGCGACGACGACAACTTCGCGCCTCGCCTCGGCTTCGCCTGGGCGCCTGCCGGGGACCGCGTGGTGGTGCGGGGCGGCTTCGGGATCTTCTACGACCGCGTCACGCTCCAACTGCAGACTCTCGAGCGCGGCCTCGACGGGCGCGCGCTGCCGATCGAGGTGCGGGCCGGCAACATCTTCTTCCTCGACCCCGCGACCGGCCTCCTGCCACCGTTCGCGCCCACGCTCTCGAACCCCTTCAGCGGGTTCATCCTCCCCGGCGCTGGCGCGTCGGGAATTCACATCATCGACAACGCGCTCGAGAACCCCGAGGTCGAGCAGTGGAGCCTGGGCGCGGAGACGCGCCTCGGCCGCGGCCACTTCCTCCGGCTGGACGGCCTCTACAACCGGGGATCGAACTTCATCATCGGTCGCACCATCGGCGAGGTCTTCAATCCCGTCGTGGGCGGGCCGGACCGGGTGGTCAACCTGGAGTCGAGCGTGGGCACCCGCTACGAGGCGCTGCTGCTGTCGCTCGACAAGCGGGCCGGGCGCCACCGCTACCTGGCGTCTTACACGCTGGGCCGGGCCGAGAACTACGCCAACGACGACCAGATCCCGTTCGCCGCCGGTCCGATCGACCCCGACGACCTCGAGCGCGAACGCGGGCCCACTCCCAACGACCGCCGCCACCGCTTCACGTTCGCCGGCAGCTTCGAGCTGCCGTTTGGCCTGGTGGCCTCGCCGCTCTTCTCCTGGTCGTCGGAGGTGCCAATGGACATCCTGATGCCGGACGCGTCGACCCGCGTGCCGGTCCTGCCGCGCAACGCCGGCGGCCGGAGGTTCGACACCGCCGCGGAGCTCAACGCGTTCCTCTCCGATCTCAACGCGGGTGGCGGGGTTGACGGCGTCCTGCTGCCGCTGGTAGCGGACGACGCCCGCTTCTCCGACACCTTCAGCTCCCTCGACCTGCGGCTCTCGCGCACCTTCAGGCCCGGCGGCCGGATCGGCTTGACGGCGATGATCGAGGTCTTCAACCTGCTCGACACCACCAACATCCTGGGGACCACGAACCTCAACTACTCGGGCTTCTCGAACGTGCTGGTGCGCGACTCCGAGGACCCGACGGATCCCGGCTATCTCAGGTCGTCGAGCTTCGGCAGGCCGGTGTCGACCGCGGGCGGAGTGTTCGGATCGGGCGGCCCGCGCGCGGTCCAGCTCGGCGTGAGACTCGACTTCTGAGGGCAGGCGACGGGGATCGTCCGCTCGGTCTCGCCGCCGCCACCTCGCTCGTCGTGGGTGGCGTGGTGGGGATCGGCATCTTCCTCACGCCGGTCGAGATGGCGTGCAGCCTGGCGTCGCCGGGCTGGGTCTTCGCCATGTTCGGCATCACCGGCCTGATGGCGGCTTGTGGCGCGCTCTGCTACGGTGAGCTCGCCGCGCGCTTCCCGGAGGCGGGCGGCCCCTACGTCTACTTGCGCTCCGCCTACGGCGGTGGTGTGGCCTTCCTCTACGGCTGGCAGTGTCTGCTGGTGATGGATCCCGGGCTCACCGCCGCGCTCGCCGTCGGCTCGGCGCAGTACGCCGCCTACCTCACGCCACTCTCGCCGCGAGGCGAGACGTCGCTCGCGATGGCGCTGATCCTGCTGCTTGCCGTCCTCACGGCGCTCGGCACGCGGCTCGCGGCCGGCGTGCTCGTCGTGCTCACTCTCCTCAAGGTCGGCGCGCTCCTCGCGATCGTCGGCTGGGGGTTCCTCTCGGGCGCGGCGGACGCCGGGCGTCTCACGCCGCTGTTCGCGCGCGGGGCGGCGGCCGAGCCGTTGGCGGCGGGGCTGGCCGGCGGGTTCGTCTCGGCGTTCTTCTGCTACGGCGGCTGGTGGGAGGCGTCGAAGATGGCGGGCGAGGTGCGGCGGCCGGCGCGAACCCTGCCGCTCGCGTTCGTGGGCGGAGTCGCCACGGTTGCCGCCCTCTACATCGCGGCGAGTGCCGTCTTCCTCGCCGTCCTGCCGCCAGGTGAAGCGGCGTCGCCCGAACTGACGGCTCCACTCCTCGGAGAGCGGCTCTTCGGGCCGGCAGGTGGACGGATCCTCGCTGCCACCGTGCTCTTGTCCGCGGTGGGAAGCCTGGCCGCCGTCGTTCTCGCCTCACCGCGGCTCTACGTCGCGCTCGCGGCGGACGGCCTGTTCCCGAAGCCGTTCGGGACGCCGAGCAGGCGGCTCAGGACTCCGCTGGCGGCGATCGCGGTCCAGGCCTCGCTCGCCTGCACGCTGGTGGTCCTGGGTACCTTCGGCGGCATCGTGGCCTACTTCGTGTTCACGACGGTGGTCTTCGTCACCCTGAGCGTCGCCTCGATCTTCGTGTTGCCGGCGCCGCCAACGGGCTCGTTCCGCGCGCCCGGGCGGCGGTCGATCGCCGGTCTCTTCATTGCCCTCGCCGCCGTCGTCCTCGTCCTGGTGGCGGCGGGGCGGCCGGTGTCGGCGGCAGCGGGCGCCGTGGTGGTGGCGTTCGGCATCCCGGTCTACGCCGTCCTGCGATGGCGCTCCACTCAGACTCGACCCGTCGGCTCCGGACTACGGAGGAAGGGCCCATGAGCCATCGCAAGAACATCCATCGGATCCCCGCCGCGGTTCTGGTCGCCGGAGTGGCCGCCCTGGCGCTCGTGGGCTGTCAGTGGAGGGCCAAGTGCCGGCGGGCGAGGACCACGGCGCGTCCGGAACGTCGTGAGCGAGTTGCTCGCGAACCGAGTAACCCTGTCAGATCTGCCGTTCGCGACCCGCCCAGAACGGCTCGCGCACCTTGTAGCGCAGGATCTTGCCGGTGGGCAGGCGCGGCAGGTCGGTGGCGAAGTGGATCGCGCGCGGGCGCTTGTAGGTGGGCAGGCGCTCGCGCGCGAACGCGAGCAGCTCCTGGGCGAGCGCGTCGTCGGGCTCGACCTCCGGCAGGGGCTCGACCACCGCGACCGGGGTCTCTCCCCACTCGTCGTTGGGGGCGCCCACGGTGCAGACCTCGTAGACCGCGGGGTGCTGGCTCAGGACGTCGTCGATCTCCTGCGGATAGATGTTGACGCCTCCGGCGATGATCAGCTCGGCGCTGCGTCCGGTGAGGAACAGGTAGCCGTCCTCGTCGAGGTAGCCCATGTCGCCCATCGTGAAGTAGTCGCCGCGGTAGGCGGCGGCGGTCTTCTCGGGCGCCTTGAAGTACTCGAACCGGTTCTCGGGCGCCCGGAAGTAGATGGTGCCGGTGGTGCGCGCCGGGACCTCGCGGTCCTCCTCGTCGAGCACCTTGGCCACCGTTCCCTCGACCGTCCTGCCGACGGTGCCCGGCCGCTCCAGCCACTCGCGCGAGTCGACGAAGAACGTGCCGCCCTCGGTCGCCGCGTAGTACTCGTAGAGAACCGGGCCCCACCACTCGATCATCGCGCGTTTGACGTGCACCGGCGTCGGTGCCGCCCCGTGCACCACCCAGCGCAGCGACGAGGTGTCGTATCGCGCCTTGACCTCGGGCGGAAGCTGGAGCAGGCGGTGGAACATGGTCGCCACCAGATGGGTGTGCGTGACCCGGTGCCGGTCGACCAGACGCAACGTCTCCTCGGCGTCCCACTTGTCCATGAGGACCATGCCGACGCCGGCGCCGAACGGGACCAGCAGATTGAGGCCCAGCGGCGCCGCGTGGTAGAGCGGACCGGTCACCAGCGCCACGTCCTTCGCCGGATCGCAGGCCGCGGTCTCGCGGCAGCGCAGCAGGAGCGCACCGGGCGTGGTCTCGGG
>DATKDQ010000196.1:0-5534 GCA_035544635.1 Thermoanaerobaculia bacterium | reverse complement strand
CGTCGTCGCCCCCTGACGGCTCGAGGCGGATCGGGCTCCCATGGGTGTGCAGGTCCCAGAGCCCGGGCAGCAGGTACATCCCCTCCGCCGCCACCTCGACTGCCCCCGGCGGCACCGTCGCCGTGCGCGTCGCCTCGACGGCGACGATCCGGTCCCCGGAAGCGAGCACCGTCGAAGCCTCGCCGGCCTGGCCTGTGGACGGATCCAGCGGCACGACGCCGACGAGCGCGAGCATGGGATCCGTGCCCACCGCCTTCCCCGGCCAGCGCCATCGATGTTCTGGTGGGATCGCCTGCGCCGAGCCGTCGGCGCGAGCGGCCAGTCGATGGAGACGCCGCTCGGGAGCTTCCCCCTGCGGACCTCCGCGCAACGACGCTTGGCGCTCCGGGCCTTGACCGATCGAGTGAAGGCGATGTCCCACCAGGAAGCCATGCCTCTCGTCGACTCGATCTGCTCCGCGATCGACCACGAGTCGCTGGCGAGCCCGATCCTCGACTGGGACCGTCTGCGGCGGTTGCGCGCCGAAGGTCTCGCCGTGGCGCCCCATACCCGGACCCATCCGCTGCTGATCCGGCTGGCACCGGCCGCGGCCCGCCGACGAGATCGAGGGCTCGATGCGCGACTTAGAGCGCGAGCTCGGCCCGACGCCGCCGGCGATGATCCTCGCGGGCGGCTTCGGCTCGGCTGCTCTGGAGCGGGAGCCAGTTCTGCATTAGCTCTCGTCCTCGGATCGCCGGCGCGCGCTCATGGCGATCAGCTCCAAGAGCAGGTCCTCTCGGTCGCTGCGTAGGAGAAGCACGTCCTTCTCCTGATAGACGGGGGCGAAGGTCAGAGACTGGATTTCCGCGTCGTAGTGACGCTTGCCGTATTTATCCCAGCGATAGCTGGAGCGGCCGTGGTTGACGTATACGTAAGCGGCTCTGCCGTGAACCTGCTCGGGTGAGAGGTCCTCCACGTAGACGACCTCGAGGTTGTCGGGGTACTCGTAGCCGAAGAAGAACGAGAGCGAGCCCACGCTGCTGCTGTCCGAGCACACCAGCAGGTAGTCGCTCTCCGGGTCGGAGCGTATCTGGTTCCGTACGTGGGACATGGCGACCTGCTCGGGGAACACCTTCTCTCGTCTCGACTCGTAGTGAGCGACGAAGCGCCAGCCGGCGTACGTCAGGATCAGCAGCACGGGGACGAGGGACCTGGCGCGTTGCCACGATCCGAAGGGAATCCTGATGCGGGAGGCCGAGCACGCCGCCAGGATGTAGATCGCAGGGAGGATGGGCAACGCCTGGCGAGGCTTCAGAGGCAGGGGCTGGTAGCTGGTGAAGCTGCTCGACCCGAACCAGAACAACAGCAGGCATGAAGCCGCGTAGAAGCTCCACGGTCGCATGGGACCTGTCGCCAGAGACCCGCCGAGGGCGGCCAGCAGGAGGATCAGAGCGCCGTACTCCCGATAGAAGAACCTGGGCGGGCCTACCGTCAGGCGCGCGAGGAGCTCGGCGGAGTCCTCACCCCACGACCAGACGTGTTGGCCGGTCATCGCCTGAATGACCTTGAAGCGGATGAGCGGATCGCCCCACGTCGCGTACGAGAAGGCGAGATAGACGGCTGCGAGACCGATCGCTGTTGCGAGCGCGGGAACGTAGAACCGGCGGAGCAGAGTCGCTCGGTCGCTCTGCCTGAGATCGATCACGACGGCCCACACCCAGAGCGGCAGCACCCAGTAGGCGCTCTCCTTCGCCAGAAAGGCGATGAAGAGCAGGGCGACCGCCGCCACGGAGACGAGAGCCGGATCTCCGCGGCGTTCGACGACCTTCCGTCGCGAGAACAACAGGTGTGCCGAGAGCGCCATGAACGCCGTGGCGATGAGATCGGGAAACAGCACCAGCGAGGAGCTGAAGAGCGGGATGCTGGTCAGACAGAGCGCCGCGCCGATGGCTCTGCTCTTCGTATCCGGGAGCGCCAGCCACACGGTGAGCATGATCAGCAGCGCCGACAGGAGCACCACGAAGTTGGTCGTGAGGATGTTGACGCCCACGGTCCGGTACACGAGGGCCGTGGGTAGGGTCACCGCCAGCCTCTGGTCGAAGATGTGCCCTGCGCCGAAGCGACCGTCCTCCGCAATCCGGTAGGCGCGCTTCGAGTAGGCTCCGGGGTCGGACACGACGTACTCCTGAGGACAGAGGAGCCAGAGGACGGCGAACGCCAAGAGAGCCGCGAGCAGGTAAACGACCGGTTGTCCGAGCACGGGACGCGAGTACTTGGCCGCGTCGCGGGGCGCGAGACGAGCGGAAGGCACACCCGCAGACAGCGACGACAGCATGATGGCCCTCGTGCCTCGATAGGGCGATGAGTAGGTCAGCCGTTCTACATTCTAACCGCGCGGGGCCCCACGGGCGGGCGCGCCGACCCGAGGCGTGCCTCAGATGGCGCCTCACCGTGATCGCTAGTGCTCTGCGAGCGCGGCGCGCGAGTGCGCGCGACGGGGCGAGCTCGAGCCACAGCTCGAGCTCGAGCTCGGCGACCCGGGCCCGCGGCGTGACCGATGGATCGATGGCGCGCGAGCTCCTAGCTCCTAATGCTGGGAAGCATTACCTTCGCCTGGACGACACCTTCCGGCGCCCTGCGCGGCGCCGCGACGCCGCGCCCCGAGCGCCGCCAGCCCGACGAGGCTCAGAGCAGTGCCCCAGGCGAGGCCGGCGGGGCGGTGGTGAAGGACGAGACGGCCCGCGCCCGGGCCCAAGCGGACGCCCAGGAGCACGCCCTCGACCACCTCGATCGGCACCCGGCGCCCGTCCAGGCGCGCCCGCCAGCCGGCGTCCCAGGTCTCGGCCACGGTGAGGAGTCGCGCCTCGCCGGTGTCCCAGGCGATCTCCCAGCGGCCCGGACGCCGCTCGAGCACCTCGAGGCTCGCGTCCGGCGCGGCCGGCTCGAACCGCACCAGGGCACCGGCGCTGGGCCGCTCGAAGACGACGGCATCGGGGCCGTCGTAGGCAAGGCGCCAGCTCGGGTCGAGAGCCACGCCATGGGGCTCCGTCATCACCCAGCGGACGCCGAGCCGATCGAGCCAGGGACTCGTCCAGCCGCTCAGTGGCTGGAAGTAGGTGGGATGGCCGCCACCGAGGTGAGCGCCGTAGACCGTCTCGTAGTGAGACAGCTTCAGGCTGTCGTCGCCGCGCACGTCGTAGAGGCCGTACACCATCGCCGCATTGGGTCGCAGCGCGAACCCGGTGGCCGCCATCCGCTCGGGCCGCCCGGCGAGAAAGGCGACCGCCGGCGTCCGGGGGTAGAGCTGCGAGACCGGGAGCCCGGGGATCGACCGGGCGTGCGCCACGGCGAGATCCCCCGCCGCCAGACCCACGAGCAACGGCGCGAGCCAGGCACGCCTGGCCGCGGGCAGCCACCGCGCCGCGGTCAAGAGGATCGCCGATCCGGCGACCAGCACCGTCCACGCGACCTGAACGCCGAGCTGGGCACGCTCCTGCCACTCGGAGACGAAGGCGAGCCAGCCCGCGGCCAGACCCACGAGCACGAGGGCCGCCCCCACCGTCACTCCTCGCGCGGCACCGTGGACCCAACGGTCGAAGCCCTTGGCGGCCAGGAGCGCCAAGCCCAGCTCGACCGCCAGCAGTAGGTAGTGGTGCAGGCCCTTCTGGAGGACGGGAACGGCCAGCAGGACCTCCCGCAGTCCCGCCTGGTAGAAGGCCGCCAACAGGCAGACCAGGGCCATCACGAGCAGGCCCCGGACGCGGCGATCACGGCGCGCGAGTGCTGCTCCCGCCACGGCGAGCGGCAGCGTCAGGGCGCCCGCATAGACGGTCGTCGCCACGAAGGAGTACGGGCCCCAGTAGGTCTCCTCGGCCCCGTGACCGAAGGCATCGGGCAGGAGGAAGCGCAGCCAGAGCGTGAGAGCCGTCGCGAACGGGATGGGCTCGCCCGGGGTCCACTCCTGCCAGCGATCGGTGGCGAAGAGGGTATGAGCTAGCGGCACCGTCTGGACGGCGGAGATCGCCGCCCCGACCGCCCAGGCGGCCACGAAGCGGCTCCAGACGCCGAGGAGGCGCGCGCGCGCCGCGGCACGGCGCGAGCGGTCGGAGAGCTCGGCGGGGAGCTGCGCCGTCTCGTCTCCGCAGCCGCGAACCAGCAGGTACAGGCCCGAAGCCAACGCGGTGAAGACCGCGGTCTCCGGATGACCGGCGAGAAGCTGGAGGCCGGTGGCCGCGGCTAGCAGCCCGAATCCACCTCGGCCCCGGGCGATCCTCTCGACACCCAGGAACACCCAGGGGACGAGCGCCAGGCCGTTGCTCATGGAAACGAGCAGGAAGCTCGCCAGACGCCCCGAGAGGGGATAGACGACCGCCGCCATCAGCGCGGCCCGATGGCTGACCCCCAGCTCGCGGGCGAGACGATAGGCACCGAACCCCCCGATGACCACGCGCAGCCAGGCCAGCGCGACGAAGCCGAGCTGGAGCGGCAGAGCGCTGAAGAGCAGATGAAGCGGGAAGAGCGGCGCGCTCGAGCCGTTGCTCCAGAACGGGGCGCCCGAGTACTGGTGCGGGTTCCAGAACGGCAGTCGGCCGGAGCGCCACTCTGAGCGCAGGTAGAGCAGCCACGGCTCGAACTGGAACGAGACGTCCACCAGATCGGCGATGCCGCGCTCCTCGGAGACGGCGCCCTGCCACGGCGCAACCTTGCCCATGCTGCCCGAGGGGCTCGGAATGCCGTCCGGCAACACCAGGGCCGAAGCGAGCAGGGCCGCGGCCGCGAGCCCGACCACCGCCCAGGCCACGCCTCGCTCCGATCGCCGCCAGAGCAGACCGGCGAAGCTCGCGAGCAGGACCAGAACCAGGCCTGGATTCACCGCGCCGATCCTCCCAGCCGGAGGCGTCGCGATGCAATCCATCCGAGCGAGCAGCCGGACCCGCTACCGCTGGTGTGCCCGTCCCGCACGCTCACGTCCCGCCGCAGCGCGCGGATTCGCTCAGAACCTGAAGCTGATCGAGAGCGAGACCACCGGCAGGAACCGATAGTCCTCGACCTCCGCCTGGAGCTCCTGCTCCTCCTCGGCGAGCTCGCGGTCGAGTGCCTCCTGCCCACCCGGAATGAGCTCGATCGGGATCATGGTGTCGGCCACCAGGGTCACGCCGGGCGTGCCGTGGTAGACCGCTCCCAAGTCGAGCGCGATGCCCCACCGGCCGCCGGCGAAGGGGTTCCCGAACCCGAAGCCCAGGTAGGGCCCCACCGAATCGACGGTCACGGTGCCGCGCAGCGTGCCCGCGTCGAAGGTCAACGGCGGGAGGTTGGGGATCTCGCGGCGCAAGAGCTCCTCGATCGGCGCCGTGGCCACCACCTCGTTGTCGTTCCAGACCCCGCCGGCGGTCAAGCGGAACCCGCGGCCGCCCGGGTGCCAGTCGAGAAGAACGGCGCCGTGGCGCAGCTCGAGGTCGGCGTCGTAGTCGATGCCGGTCTCGTCGTAGGTCTCGCCGTGATCGAGAGCGGCCACCGCGGCGCGTAGATGGACGCTCTGGCCGAGCCTGAAGGTG
>DATKDQ010000195.1:0-5129 GCA_035544635.1 Thermoanaerobaculia bacterium | reverse complement strand
GCAGGAGGGCGACGGCCGGCGCGTCCTTCACCTCCACGACGTCTACTGGCCGGTGTGGAGCTGGAAGGGCAAGGTCGGTGTGCTGCAGCTCGACGACGCCGACATCGAGGACGGCTGGCTCGGGGCCGACCACGTGCGCTCGGCGCGCTACGAGCGCTTCGAGCTGATCGACGACTTCGAGGGGTTCTCCGCGGAGGACGCGGCGAACGAGGGCGGCCTCGAGGGCTACGGCCCGTTCTGGGAGGCCGGCTTCGGGGCCGGACCGTCGCGCCTCGAGCCGCTGGCGCTGAAGCACGGTCTGCCCATGCTGGTCGGACGGCGTGCGGCGCTGTCGCGCGGGCTCGATGATGACGGCGGCTCGGTCGAGATGCGCAGCCTCCCGTTCCGCATCGAGCGCGAGGGCCTGTCGTTCGTGATGTTCGACTTCGGCGGACCCGGCACGCGCGTCGAGCTGCGCGTGGACGGAGAGGCCCGCCGCTCGTGGTCGGGACAGGACACGCGGCGACTCCAGGGCATCGTCTGGGGCGTGCGCGGTCTGATCGGCCGGGAGGCGGTGCTCGCGGTCGTCGACGAGGTCCCCGGCGACGCCGAGTGGATTGGCATCGACGACGTCGCGGTGTTCGACTGGCGAGGCGACTAGCGGGGCCGTGGTTTCACCACTCCCCAGTGAGCCGCGCTGACGAGGCGCGGTCATACCACGGCCCCGCTACTAGCTAGCTGATGATTCCCGCCAAGCGCGGCTGCGCCGCGCGGCTCGGAAGTCTTGACCCGGTGCCAAACTTGACTCATCTGTAAGGATTCCTGGGGGTCAAGACTTCTAGAAGAGCCGCTTCTGTCCTGCGTCGGGAAGCGCCAGCGCCCAGCTCGCGAGCGTGTCGGCGAGCTCGTCGAGCACCTCCTGCCCGGTGCGGCCGGTCGCCTTCTTCGTCACCTTGAACGAATGGTCCGCCCCCGCGATGACATGGAGCGTGGCGCGCGGCTCGAGCGCCTCGACCAGCGGGCGCAGCAACCCGAGATCGGCGAGGGCATCCCGGGTGCCCTGCAGGAAGAGCATCGGCAGCCGGACCCGCGGCATCGGCTCCCAGCGCCCGGTCGCCGGGCTGTTCGGCGCATGCAGGGGGAAGCCGAGAAGCGCGAGACCGCGCACTCCGGCCAATGGCTTGTCCGCCGCCGCGTACGCGGTCATGCGTCCGCCGAAGGACTTGCCGCCGGCGATCAGCGGCAGCGAGCGTCCCTCCGCCGTCATCGCCTCGGTCGCGGCGGCGACGGCGGCGCGCACGGTCGCCACGGCGACGGCGGGCGCATCGGTGCGCGGCCGCCGGTTCTCCATGTAGGGAAACTGATAGCGAAAGGTGCCGACGCCCCGCTCCGCGAGCCGTGACGCCATCACCTCGAGGAAGGAGCTGCGCATCCCGCCGCCGGCGCCGTGGGCGAGAACGTAGAGCGCCTTGGTGTCGGGCGGCGCCTGGTAGAGGGCGCTCACCTCGCCAGCGGACCGGCTCGCCTGGAAGCGCAGCTCTCGCGGCATCGGAGCGAGGAGCATAGCCGACGCGAGACGGCGCGCCACGGACCCACGAACCGCTCGTGGCGCCAGCGCTACGAGAGGAAGCGCTCCCGCGCCCGCCGCGCGATTGCGGCTCCGATCGCGAGCGACGCGGTGGCGGCCGGCGACGGCGCGTTGAGGACGTGGACGGTGCGCTCGCCGTCGACGAAGTGGAAGTCGTCGAGCAGGCGCCCCGCGCCGTCCATCGCCTGGGCCCGGATGCCGCTGCCGCCGCCGGTCAGGTCCTCGGCGCGGATCTCCGGCACGAACCGGCGCAGCGACTCGGCGAAGAGCCGCTTGCTCCCCGAGCGCCGCATCTCGTCGAGCCCCATGCGCCAATGGCGCGCCGCCATGCGCCAGAAGCCGGCGTAGGTGAGGCTCGAGAGCGCGTCGCGTGGGTTGAAGCTCCCCGGGCGGTAACCGTGGCGGTCGAGCGCGAGCACCGCGTTGGGACCCGCCTCGACCTCTCCGCCGACGCCGCGCGTCAGGTGAACGCCGAGGAACGGAAAGCGCGGATCGGGCACCGGGTAGATGAGACCCCGGACCAGGTGGCGGCGCTCGGGCACGAGCTCGAAGTACTCGCCGCGGAAGGGCACGATGCGGACGCCGGGCTGGTCGCCTGCCATGCGCGCCACGCGGTCGCACTGGAGCCCGCCGCAGTTGACGAGCGCCGCCGCGGCGACGGCGCCGCCGGTGGTCTCGATCGCGAGACCGTCGCGCTCGCGCCGGATGGCGATCACCCGGTGCCGGAGGCGGATCTCGCCGCCGGCCTCCTGGTAGAGGCGGGCGTAGGTCCGCGCCACCGCGACGAAGTCGACGATCCCGGTCTCGGGCACCCACAGCGCGGCGAGGCCGGTGGCGTGCGGCTCGTGCTCCGCGATCTCCGAGGCGTCGAGGCGGCGCAGGCCGGCGAGCCCGTTGGCGTGGCCGCGGCGCTCGAGCTCGTCGAGCCGCGGGATCTCCTCGGGCTCGGTCGCGACCACCAGCTTGCCGCAGATCTGGTGCGGGACCGAGTGCTCGGCGCAGAGCTCGACCAGCGCGCGCCGGCCTAGGACGCACTCGCGCGCCTTGCGCGACCCTGGCTTGTAGTAGAGCCCGGAGTGGATCACGCCGCTGTTGTGCCCGGTCTGGTGGCGGGCCACGTCGTCTTCGGCCTCGACCACGACGGTGCGCGCGCGGGTCTCGCGCGCGAGGGCCAGGGCGGCCGCGAGACCGATGATCCCGCCGCCGACGATCGCGATGTCGAAGCGCTGCGTGGTCATGGGAACGCTCGCCGCCCAGCTCGAACGTCGGCGCGGGTGGTCAGGAGTGGGGATCGAGCTCGCTAGCGCGGGACATCGGCCCCCTCGTCGCCCGCCCGATCGCGCGAGGTGGCCTTGGGATAGGTGCCGAGAATCCGGAGCTCGTGGGTCAGCTCCTGGCTCTCGATCTCGCGCAGCGTCTCGGTGATCGCCTCCGAAGCCGCATGCCCCTCGATGTCGAGGTAGAACTGATACTCGAAGGGCCGGGTCGGGATCGGCCGCGACTCGAGCTTGGTCAGGTTCACACCCCGCCGCGCGAACGCGACGATGACCTCGCCGAGCGCGCCCGGCTTGTGCGCCGTGACCAGGACGAGCGACGTCTTGCAGGTGACGCCAGGCGGGCACGGTGCGGCCTCGCGCGCCACCTCGACGAAGCGCGTGTAGTTGCTCTGCTGGGTCTGGATGCCGCGCGCCAGGACCTCGAGGCCGAAGGCGCGCCCCGCCGACTCGCTTGCGATCGCGGCCAGCGTGCGGTCATTCGACTCCCGCACTTTGCGCGCCGCGCCGGCGGTGTCGAACTCGGCCTGGGGCTGGAGCCAGGGCCGCTCGCGCAGGAACGCCTCGCACTGGAGCAGCGCCTGGGGGTGCGACAGCACCGCGCGCAGGTCCTCGATGCAGGTGCCCGAGATCGCGAGCAGGCAGTGCTCGACCTGGCTCACCACCTCGGTGGTGATGGTGAGGCCGCCCTCGGCCAGCAGGTCGTAGGTCTGGTTGATCGAGCCCGCGGTCGAGTTCTCGATCGGCAGCAGCGCCACGTCCACCGTGCCGTCGCGCACCGCGTCCGCCGCTGCGCGGAACGTCTCGTGGCCGGTAAGGAGCACGCCGCCCTTCTGGTTCCGGTAGTGGCGCTGCGCGGTGAGATGGCTGTACGAGCCTTCGACGCCCTGATAGGCGACGCGCAGCGGCGCCGTCTCGAGGCCGCGGATGTGGGCCTGCTGATGGGCGATCGACATCTCGAGGATCTGCCGGTAGAGCCGCTCCATTTCGTGGGCGTCGAGCTTGAGCTCGGCCGCCATGTGGCGGACACCCAGCAGGAGCTGCTCCTCGCGCTGCTTGTCGCGGAAGGGGAACGCGTTGTCGAGCTTGAAGATCGCGATCTCCTCGGCCAGCTCCATGCGCCGCCGGAACTGGGCGAGGATCTCGCGATCGACCGCCTCCATCTCCTCGCGCAGGGCCTGCAGGTCGCGCTTGTCGGTCTTCACGAGGCGGCGAGTATATCGACGAGCGCGGTGACAGGATCCGCCCTGGCCCGCCACCCCCCTTGCGGAGCGACCGCTCCCACGGTGTACACTGTTCCGGACGACGATGTTCCACAGGCGGGGGGCGCGACCGGGAGAGCGGAGGTCGGCGCGGCGGTTCGCGCGCAGGGCGCAGGTGCGGTTCTGGGTCCGCGGTCAGCCGGAGCCCCGGAACGCCTTCATCCACGACATCTCGGCCAGCGGTCTCTTCATGGTCACCCCGTACCCGCTGCCTCGCGGCACCGAGATCAAGGTCGAGATCGCCGACAAGGGCACCACCTACACGGTGGAAGCGGTGGTGGCGCGCCGTGCCTGGATCGCGCCCGACCTGCGCAAGCTCGGTCCCACCGGCATGGGGGCCCGGTTCATGTCGCCCGAGGAGCTGGTGCTGCGCCTGCGCGAGCGCGGGGCCGGGCGCGTGGCCGGAGCGAAGCAGCGCGAGAACCACGTCCGGATCGTGCTCGAGGACGACGAGAGCCTGCTCCGGACCTACGCTCGGGATCTCGAGCGGGGCGGCCTGTTCATCCCGATGGACGATCCGCCCGCGCTGAACCGGGAGATTCAGGTCGAGTTTCTGCTCCCCGGCGGCGACGAGGTCTTCACGCTTCCTGCCCGAGTGGTGCAGCGCATACCGGCGGGTCAGCCGGGGGACGCTCTGCCGCCGGGAATGGCGGTGGTGTTCGAGGATCCGCAGGCGCTGCTGGTCCGTCTCCGACCCTACCTGGAAGCGCCGCCGCCACCCGCGGCCGGGTCCGCGGCCGAGGCCGGCGCCCAGCCCGCTCTCGATCCCGCCGCCGACTCAGCGGAGTCCGCCGCCGGCTCGCCTTCCGCTCCCGGCGCCTCCTGACTCATTCCCGCGGCACCGGTCGGGATCAGGTGGACGTCGCGCTGCGGGAACGGAATGAGGATCCCCCGGCGCTGGAACTCCTTGTAGATCGCGCAGTTGAGCTCGTGCTCGACCAGCCCGCGCAGGGCCGGCATCTCGATCCAGCACAGGAGCTCGATCTCGAGGCTCGACTCTCCGAAGCGGCGAAAGCGGACCCTCGG
>DATKDQ010000194.1:0-21741 GCA_035544635.1 Thermoanaerobaculia bacterium | reverse complement strand
TGGCGGATCTCATGGCGTCGTACTGGGTCAGCTTCGCCGAGTCCGGCGATCCGAACGGGGCAGGGCTGCCGGAGTGGCCGGTCTACACCGCGGAGAACGACATCGCCATGGCATTCGGCGTCGAGGCTGCGCCACGCAGCGCTATTCGCAAGCGTGAGCTCGATCTCTTCGACCGGCTGGCGGTAGCGGCGATGCGCGAGTAGTGGCTGTGCGCCGGCAGCCCGCGACGGCACGCCGCGCTGCGAGCAGTTCGCGCGCCGCCCCCGCGGCGCGGCGCGCGCGTGGGGTGGCTACCCCGGTTGGTCGATGAGGTCGCGGAAGAGCGCGCCGACCGTGCTCGGGTAAGACGACGCCCAGGTGCGGAGCAGATCGAGGTCGAGCGCCTCCCAGCTCCATTCGTCGAGCGCGGGGCGCCGGCCAGAGCGAAGCTCGAGATAGACGAAGTCGAGCGCCGCCTTCTCGACCCGAGCTCGCGGGATCCCTTGCTCGAGCGAGTAGCCGAAAAAGAGCGCCGGCTTGATGTGTTGGTAGCGGATCTCGCCCAGGCCGGTCGAGAACCGCTTGGTCTTGTTCGTCGTCACGCAGGTGAGCAGTTGAGGCGCCTGCTCGACGACGCCCTCGGCGAACAGGATCGAGGACAGCGAGATGTAGGCCGGAGGGTAGAGCACCGCGGCCACGTCTTCGACGGTTGGTGGACCCTCCGGATGCAGCAGATTGGCGTACAGCCCCTTGCCCACTCGCGCGAGCCAGCGCCGCCGCACCAGGCGGTCGGCGGCGCGTCGGGCGGCTTCCTCCGAGTGGCCGGCCAGACGAGCGAGCTCTCCCAGGCGGTAGAGGCCCTTCCCGCTGCGCAGCGCGTGCACCCAGTCCTGCTGTCTGAACGACACCATCGCGCGCTGCGCCGGACCCGGCTGGCCCCGGCGCCCCGGACCGCCGCTCACGAGAGGCCGGCGGCCCTCACCGCACGCTCGAGGACTCCGTAGGCCAGGCGCTTGACCACGTCGTATCCTCCGCCGCCGAGCTGAGCGCGGTGACGCTGCGGGAGGAACCGATCCATCTCGGCCTCGAGGTCCGCCGCGCCGGCGGCGGCGATTCGCGCCTCGACACGCTCCCGGCTGAGAGCCACGCCGTAGTCGACGAGCTTGCGGCGGAGGAGCTCGTCATCGAGCGGGGTCTGGAGCACGGCATCCAGATACCACAGGTCGAACAGGTCCCGTCCCTTGAGATAGCGGCGACCGAGCACCGCCGCCACCTTCTCCGCCAAGAGCTCGTGCGCCTGGAGCGCACCGACGAGCGGTCGGCGCCGCAGTAGATCGAGCTCACTGCGCACCGGCAGCACCGCCGGCTCGTAGGTCGGAAAGCTCGCGAACTCGACCTTCACCCGGATTCGCTGCCGGGTGGCATCGGGCGTGAAGTGATACCAGTAGGCGGAGAGGCGCCCGGGCCTGCCCGGGGTCTTCCAGGCGTGCTCGCCGGCGCCGAAGACCTGAACGGCGAGCTTCTCCACCTCGGGGCGGGCGCGTTCGAGGATACGCCGCGCGGCAGTGGCGTCGAGCTCGCGACCGGCCAGATCGAGATCTTCCGAGTAGCGATAGCTGCCATGCACGAGATGGAGGCAGGTGCCACCCTGGAAGGCCATGATCGCGCTGCCCGGATGGGCGAACAGAGCATCCAGGAGGAGGATGTGAAGGGCCTCGCTGGCCACGGTGCCGAGAGGCAGACCCTCGTCGATCGCACGATCTCTGAGCGCGGAAAGGGACATTTAGACTCCAGTTTAGGACAATTTCGTCATAAATAGGAGACGAATCGTCCAGTGCCGCAGTCGCGTCAGTCAGTCAGGCCTGCAGGGGAACTACGTGGCGCAGGTGCGCGCCGGTGAGCGAGCTCACTGGTCCGATTGAGCCGTCCGGGCGGGCGCCTGGATCTGCCACTCGCCGAGCGCCGGCAGCGCATCCGTCGCCGTCGAGTCCCAGCGCAGCGGCGTGATGGTGATCTCGCCGCGCTGATACCAGTCGAGATCGGTCTCCCGCTCCGGACGGCGTACCTTGCTCCACTGGATGCGCCAGAGCTGCTCCGCGGTGGTGGAGGAAGGCTGGCCCTCACCGCCGGTCTCGACCTTGCGGAAGCCGCCCACGGCGTACTCGGGCTGCCCGAGCCGCGCCACCACCACCCCGCGCGGGCGGTCGGCCGCCGAGCCCGGGACGTTGATCGAGAGCGCGACGCCGTCGGGCAGCCCCTTCCCGAGCCAGCTCTCGAGCAGCTCGAGGGTGAGGTTGGCCGCGACGTCGAAGACGTGCGCCCGGCGGTCCTGCGTCACCGCGATCGCGGGCAGGCCGAGCGCCGCCGCCTCGAGCGCGGCGCCGACGACGCCGATCGACGTCGCCTCGTAGCCGAGCGCCGTGCCCTGGTTGATGCCGGCGACGACGGCGTCGAACGGCTGCTCGGCGCCGAAGGCGGCGATCCCGAAGTGGACGGCGTCGACCGGCGTGCCCTCGATGGCGTACGCCGCGCTCGCGCCCGGAATCGCTACCTCGCGCACGCGAAGCTGCCCGGACGGGATGGTCTTGGCGCGGCCCGCGAACGACTGGTTCTCGGCCGGCGCCACCACGATCACGTCGGCGGTGTTCGTCAGGTGCGTCACCAGCGCGGCGAGCGCCGTCGAGCTCACACCGTCGTCGTTCGTCACCAGGATGCGCCGGCGCGGCTCCTCCCCCGCGACGGTCGAGACCAGCAGGGTCGATCCGAGGAGAGCGCCGACGAGCGTGAGCCCCAGGGTACGCCGTCGATTGCGAATGTCCGTCATGCGCGGCCTCCGCCGTGATGGAGCGAGCAGTCTAACTCGCGCACCCGGGACGTGGGCGGCGAGGTCGGCTCCGTCCGGGGTGTCGCACGGCGGCGCAGGTGAGCCACTACCATACGGCGTCGTCGATCCGGCTCACGGTCGCTCGGGAGCGCCGGCGCCTCCCGGACTCTCGATCTCCCGCCTGAGCTCGAGCGCTTCCGCGAAGCCGGGTCTGAGCCGGAGCGCCTGGTCGAGATGCCGCCGCGCCTCTGCCGCCTCGCCGCCCTCGGCGAGCCCGAGCGCGAGCAGGTAGTGCGCGTCGGCGTCTGTGGGCTCGAGCCGGACCGCCTCGCGCAGCGTCGCGATCGCCTCCGCCTCACGCCCGGTCGTGGCCAGCAGATTGGCCAGGTTCTTCCAGGCCGCCGCATAGAACGGCCGCAGCCGGAGCGCCTCGCGCAGATGGCGCTCGGCGTCGTCGGGACGGCCGATGCGGAGGAGAAGAGTGCCGACGTTGCCGTGCGTCTCGGCGTGCTCGGGAGCGCCGCGCAGAGCCTCGGCGTAGAGGACGAGCGCCTGGTCGAGCCGTCCTTCGCGCTCGTAGAGGACGGCGAGGTTGGTCGCGATCTCGGGCGAGTCGGGGCGCGCCCGGCGCGCGGTCTCGAGCGCCGCGCGGGCCTCGTCGCTGCGCCCGAGGGCGAGGTAGGTGGCGGCCAGGTTGTTGTGGATCTCGATGGCGCCGTCGTTGCGCGCGAGCGCGGCGCGGAAGTGCTCGAGCGCCTCGGCGTGCCGTGCTGCTCTGCTCGACGCGAGACCGGCGTCGAAGTGGAGGAGCCACGACTCGGGATCGAGCGCGAGCGCCCGCCGCAGGTAGCCCAGCGCCGCGTCGGCCTCACCGAGGGAGGCGTGGATGCGTCCCAGGCGCGCCAGCGCGTCGAGATCGCGCGCGTCGTCCGCCAGCCGCAGCCGGTAACCGTCGATCGCGATGCGCAGGTCCTTGTCCCAGATCGCGCGGCGCAGCAGGAGGTCCTCCGCTGGCTCGCGCGCGACCACCTGGAGCCAGGCGTCGCCCATCACGTCGGTCGAGCGCGGCCCCCAGCGGGCGCGGCGCGGCGGCGAGAAGGGGTTTCTCGGGTTCGCCTCCGAGTTGTCGTAGGTGTAGCGCATGTGCACGCGCGTCCCCGCCGGGAGCACCACCGGCTCCGCGAACCAGTACTCGTCCTGCCAGTCGAAGTCCCAGGACCCGATGCGCAGGAGCGGGACCGTGGCGCCGTCCGGTCGCTCCGCCCACACTTCCATCGACTTCCCCCGGTAGTGCGCGTGGGGGTAGATCGAGAGCGCCTCGACTTCGACCGGTATCTCGAAGGAGTCGGTGACAGGATACTCGTCGTCGCCGGGCGGGATGTCCATCGCGGTGGAGCCGATGTGGATCGTCGCGGGTCGCCGGCGCGGCGGCTCGGCGCTCCAGTGGAGGCCGACCCTGGGTTGGATCGCCTCCGCGCGCCCGGTCGGCAGCAGATGGATCTGGAGCACGAGGTCGGTGCCCTCCTCGATCGCCCATGCCATGCCTTCGCCCAGCGGGCGCGGCTGCCGGCCCGGTGTCCAGCCGAGGAAATGCCCGCCCGGCGCCACTGCCCCCACCATCCCCTCGTAGCCGGGCTCAGGATCCGCGAGGTCGAGCTGGCGCGCGGTGCCGGTGGTGTCCGCCAGCACGTTGGCGTGATGCACGGCGGCCGGCGAGCCCGGGCGAAGCTCGACCGCGGACACGAACCGTCCCGACGCCTCGAGCGGCACCACGAAGTTGCGGATGACGTCGGCTCCCTCCGCGGCGAGCGGATAGGGCTCGGGCAGCGTCACCACGAGATCGGGCTCGCCCAGCCGCCAGCCCCGCGGCAGGTCGGGCTCCGGCGGCAGGTCGCGACGGTTCCCCTCCGGCGCTCCCGCCGCGACCCAGCGGGCGAGCGTCGCGATCTCTTCGTCGCTGAGGCGGCGGACGTCGCGATAGGCGACGTAGTCGGGGTCCGGCAGCCAGGGCGGCATGTACCTGCGCTCGGTCACCTCGGCGATCAGGCGAGCGTGCCTGCGCGCGTCGTCCCAGGTGCGGAGCTCGAATGGGGCCGCCTCGCCCGCGCGGTGGCAGGGGAGGCAGTGCCGGTAGAGGATCGGCGCGACGTCGCGGGTGAAGGTGACCGCCGCCGCGCTGCCGGGCTCGCTCTCGGCCGCGTCGTGGGCGCAGGCTCCCCAGGCCAGCGCGGCGAGGAGCGCAGCGGTGGCGGCGGGGGCGGCGCGCAGGCCGATCGAGGTTGGCCCGGTGGGAGGCTGGCCGGTGCGGGTTGCGGTGGTCACGCGCACGACGCGCCAGCCTACTCGAAGAGCGGCGGCTTGACTTCTGGCGCCGCGGACGGCGTTCGACGGCGCTAGGTGTCGCGGTCGTGGGTGTCGATGTCGAGCGGGGTGTGCATGTGCTCGGTCGCACGAGGTGAGGTCAGGACCTTCCAGTAGCAGAAGACGACCAGCGCGATCACCATGCTGATCGAGCCGATCATGAAGACCCACCCCATGGGCTCCATGCGGTAGCGCGAGAGGTCCTCGGCGGGAGCGGCCTGCGCGAGCAGCGGGACTAAGGCGGAGACGATCCTCATGCGCGCCTCCGGACCGGCGCCGGTTCGCTCGACGGCGGCAGGTCCCGGGTCTCCGCCTGCCAGCGCTGCCCCGCGATCCGGATCAGGATCAGGAAGAACGCCAGAACCGAGCCAAGGAGAAAGATGGTGTACAGCGGCACGCCGCCCGAGCGCATCTGCGCCAGCCGTCCCGGCAGGTTGTCGAACGCCCAGAAGGAGAACACGATCAAGAGGTACGCGGGCGAGACGTACTTGATCACGAACGGGAAGACCCGCGGGATGCGCAGCTCGGCGCCACGATGCGCCTCCTCGTAGCCGCGCTTCGCCCCGAACACCCACCCGAAGAGGATCACCTCGAGCGTGGCGAGGACGAAGATGAGGGCCGTCCCCACCCAGAAGTCGACGGTATCGAGCGCCGTGAGGCCGGCGCTGAAGTAGATGACGAAGAACGAGCCCAGGGCGGTGATCAGGCCGAGGATCGCGACCGAGGCGCGCCGGCCGATGCCGAGCCCCTCCTCGAGGAAGGCGATCACCGGTTGGAGCATCGACAAGGAGCTGGTGATGGCGGCCAGGAAGAGCATGAAGAACCACAGGAACCCGAACAGGCGCGTGCCCGGCATGAATCCGAGCACGGCCGGCAGGGTGTTGAAGCCCAGCCCGAAGGTGCCGCCGGTCGCGCCGGCGACGCCGAGGAACATGAACGCCGCCGGAATGGTGATGAGACCGCCCAGGCAGACCTCGAAGAACTCGTTGGTCGAGCTCGCTGTCAGCCCCGACAGGACGACGTCGTCGCGCTCGCGCAGGTAGCTCGCGTAGTTGATGATGATGCCGAAGCCGACCGAGAGGCTGAAGAAGACCTGTCCGGCGGCGGCGAGCCAGACCTCCCCGTCGGCGAGGGCGTAGTACCACGGCATCCCCAACTCGGGGGGCTTGGGGTTCCACATGAAGGCCAGCCCCGAGAGGACGTTCTGGTCCGGCTTCGCGGGATCGGGAGTGCCGAGGGTCAGGACGCGCCCGAGGATGATGAACGCGCAGACGGCCATGATCGGCATCGCGTAGATGCAGAAGCGCTCGATCCCGCGGGTGATGCCGCGATAGATGAGGGCGAAGTTCGCGGTGAAGACCAGGATCCAGAACAACACCGCGGGCTGCAGCAGCCCGCCCTCGGTGACCAGGCCGTCGCGCTCGATGCCGACGAAGCGGTTGAAGTACTCGGTGGAGCGCGCCGCGAACTGGGTGCGATCGCTGCCCATGAAGTCGGTGATGTCGCCGGTCAGGTAGGCCCACGCGTAGCCCAGGCACCAGGCCTCGACGTACACGTAGTACATGTAGACGCAGATCGGAATGAGGAGCCCGAGCACGCCCGCATAGCGCCATCCCGAGCGCCGGCCCAGGACGCCGAAGATCGCCGGAGCGGAGTTGAAGCCGAAGCGTCCGCCGTAGCGGCCCATCGTCCATTCGGCCCAGCTCATCGGAATCGCGATCAGGATCAGGGCGAGGAAGTAGGGGATCATGAACGCCCCGCCGCCGTACTGGGAGGCCTGCCCCGGAAACCGCAGGAAGTTTCCGAGCCCGACCGCCGACCCGGCGACGGCGAAAATGACGCCGATGCGCGTGCCCCAGTTCTCGCGAGTCTTGCCCATCGAGCTCCGTCCGTCGTGATTCGAGCGGTGACAAAGCGTACCGGCGGAGGAGGGGGCGCCGCAAGCCACGACTCTGGCGCCGCGACCTTGGCGCCGCGGACGGCGTGCATCGTCCGCCCTTTGGAAGGGCGGCCTCCCAGCTCCGGGAAGCGAGAATGGCGCCTCTTCTACAATCCGTCGTCCGCTCTCGACGGCCGGGAAGAGAGTCGCGCATGATCGACCACCGCCGCACCCGTGGCGCGAGCCGCGCCGTTGCCTTCGCCGCCGCTGTCGCCGCGTGCTGGTGCGCGCTGCTCGTCGCCGTCGGGGCGGAGCTCGCCTGCTCTCGGGTGACGGCGGCGCCTGCCTCGAGCCGCCCATCGATCGGGAGCCCGGTCGCATGGACCGCGGCGGCGCGGCGCGAGCCGGTGTCCGCCGAGAGGACGATCGCGGCGGTGCAGGGACGCGGTCACGTCTCGCCGCTCGACGGGCAGCGGGTCGCGGTGCGCGGGATCGTGACCGCGCTCGACGCCGATCCGCGGCGGCCGGGCTTCTGGTTGCAGGCGGAGGTCGACGACGGGGATCCTGCGACCGCCGAGGGCCTGCGCGTCGACACCGCGGGAGTTCCCGCGCTCGAGCCCGGAGACCTCGCCGCGGTGAGTGGCAAGGTCGTCGAGGGGCCGGCGCGGCCGGCCGAGCTGCGCGTGACGCGGCTGGTCGAGGCGTCGTGGCGCATCGTCGAGCGCGGGCGCACGCTGCCGCCGCCCGTCGTCGTGACGGCTCCTCCGGCGCTTGCTGGAGAGCGCTCGCGCGCGGCCTCCCGCGCGCGCAAGGCGAACAGCTCCGATCGAGCCGAGGGCGCCCCTCGCGCGCGATCGGTCCCGGCCGCACACGTCGACGACGACGGGCTCGTGCGCTTCGAGCCCGACAGCGACGCGATCGACTTCTTCGAGAGCCTGGAGGGGATGCGGGTGTCGATCGAGCAGCCGATCGTGGTCGGGCCGACCAACAACTACCGCGAGTGTGTCGTGCTGGCCGGCGAAGGGGCGGGGAGCGAGGTGCGGTCGTGGCGCGGCGGTCTGGTCGCGCGGCCCGGCGATGACGATCCGGAGCGCATCCTGGTCGACCCGCGCCTGCTCGGAGAGGTGCCGCGGGTCGCGGTCGGCGACGTGTTCGCGGGTCCGCTGGTGGGGGTCCTCGACTACGCGTTCGGCTCCTATCGCGTGCTGCTGACCGAGACGCCTCCGCCGATCGAGCGCCCCACCGCTGCGCGCGACCGCACTCGATTGCGTGGCGACGCCGGGCACCTGACGGTCGCGACCTGGAACGTCCTCGATCTCGGCAACGACGATGGCGACGGCGTCTTTCGTGGCATCGCGCGCGGCCTGGTCGAGGACCTGGGAGCGCCGGACCTGGTCGCGCTCCAGGAGATCTCGGACGCGAGCGGCCGCCGCGACGACGGCTCGGTCGACGGCAAGCCGACTCTCGACCGGCTGGTCGCCGCCATCCGCGCCGCCGGCGGGCCGGCCTACGAGTACCTGCAGATCGACCCGCGCGACGGCGAGGACGGCGGCCCGCCCGGCGCCAACATCCGGGTGGCGCTGCTGTTCGACCCCTCGCGCGTCTCGGCGATCGTACGCGGAGCCGCCGACGCCGGCGCCGCCGCGGCCGTGCTTCCCGGCCCCGTGTTGTCGTCGAGCCCGGGCCGCGTGGAGCCGTTCCACCAGGCGTGGCGGGAGAGCCGCAAGCCGCTCGCAGCCGAGCTGCGCTTCGGCGATCGGCCGCTCTTCGTCGTCGCCAACCACTTCACGTCGAAGCTCGGCGACGACCCGCTCTTCGGCTCGACCCAGCCGCCCATCCCGTGGAGCGAGCGAAAGCGCCGCGAGCAGGCGGCGCTGGTGGGCGGCCTGGCTGCGAGCCTCCTGCGGGAGGATCCTGGCGCTGCCGTGATCGTACTCGGCGATCTCAACGAGCACTGGTTCGGGCCGGCGCTCGCGCCGCTGGTCGAGGCCGGGCTCGTGCCGCTGGTCGAGCGCGTACCACTGCCCGAGCGCTACACCTACAACTATCGCGGCCGGTCACAGGTGCTCGACCACATCTTCGTCAGCGCGAGCCTCGCGGCCGCGGCGGAGGTCGACATCGTGCACACCAACGCGGACTTTCCCGCGTGGCGCCGCGCCAGCGATCACGACGCCGTGGTCGCCCGGCTCAGGGTGCGATGAGGGGCCGCGCGAGGCTCTTCAGCGGAAGAAGCGCGGGTTCGCCGGAATGAAGCTGCCGGGCTGGCGGCGCGTCATCTGGTTCCAGGTCGTCTCGCCGGTGGCCCTGGCGTCGCCGCGGAAGAACGTGCCGGACAGCGAGAACGGCAGCACCGAGCCGATTCCCGGCTCGTCGAGCCCTGGTGGCGCGATGAACGCTCCCGGGGTGAAGCCGGGCCAGAAACCGAAGCCGGTGCCGACCGTGGGCTGGACGATGACGGTGGTCTGGCTCGGAGCGTCGTGCTTGACGGCCTCGGCGAGGATGTCGAGCGCCTTGTCGAGGTGATCGTCGGCGCGCGAGGACGAGACGTCGGCGATCTCGATGCCGGCACGCCCGCGCTCCCGCCTCTCCTCGGGCGTGATCCACTGCCCGCCGTCTTCGACCAGACCCTGGCGCCGCATCGACTCGGCGTACGGCACCCACTGGCGCGCGCTGTCGTCGAAGACGAAGCCCAGGCTGGCCATCACCGGAGCGAGCGCGTCGAGCTCGGGGTCGAGGCGCGCCGCGGCGAGGGCCGCCTTCTCGACGCCGCGACCGAAGTCGCGCGCCCGCGCCCATAGAGCGAGCTCGAGCCAATCGCCGGCGCCGGCCGCCTCGCGGCGCAGGCGCGTCTCGCGCTCGCGATACTCGCCGAGCGTCGAGCCGATCTCTTCGATGCGATCCACCTGCGACAGTGGAAGGCGCATGCTGCCGATCGCGAGGTCGATGCGCACCTGATCGCCCGAGACCACCGCCACGACGCCCTCGAAGATCTGTCCGTTCTTGAGGTAGACCGAATCGGCCGTGGCCGCGGAGGAGGCGAGCACCCCGGCGAGGAGGCAGGACGCGATGCGACAGCGCGAGATCATGACGATGACATCGCCATCGTAACATACGGGTGCCTGCGCGCCCGCCCCCAACCGCGGGTCAGTCATGCGAGCGCAGGGACACCCGAAGACGCCGGTCACCGGACGGCGAGAGCTCGATCCAGGTCAGCCAGAGCGAGTCGCGGTGGCGAATGAGGCGCGGCACGCCGCTGGCGCGCGCGGCGCTGGTCGAGCCGACGATCTCGCGAGGGCCGACGCCCGCCTGCGCGTCGACCTTCGCGACGGTGACCTTTGCGGCTCCGTCGCTTCGGGCGAGCCACGACACCCAGGCCGCGCCGTCGTTCTCGAGCGAGACACTCACTCTTCCGATCGGATCCTCGGAGTCGACCACGATCGGTGGATCGAACGAGCGCCCGGAGTCGTGCGAGAACGCGACCTGTACCCGCGGCTCGTCCCTGGCTGCGGTGAGCCACGCCACCACGACGGCCGGCGTGGAGGCGCCGGCGTCGATCGCGGGACCCTGGACCGGGCAGCCGTGGATCTCCCACCCGTCGGCGTGCACGATCAACGGGGCGGAGAAGCCGGACCCGGTCTCGCGCACGACCGCGATGTCTCGCACCTCGTCATCGGAGCGGTCGCGATAGGCCACGATCGGTCCTTCGTGACCGAACGCCGCGTCGGTGCTGCAGCATTCGCAGACACGGGGGTCGAGCACGATCTCGCGGGTGTCGGGCCGGTGCAGCCGCCGCGCGAGCAGAGCGCTGTCTCCGCCCGTGCTCATGTCGCGGCCGTCGAGCCAGAAGGCGCGGGCGCTCCGAGCAACCAGGCTCACGAAGCCGTGCTCGACCAGCGATCGGTCCTCGTGCAGCCAGTCGCCTGCGGTCCACGGCTGTCCGTCCCCGACGGAGCGGGCGAGGCGGACTCCGTAGGCGTGGGCGGCCCCCTCCAGGTGCTCGAGCCACCAGGCCACGCGCTCGCCACCCGCGGGGAGCACCGCCACGCCGGGAACGTCCACCCAGTTGGCGAAGATGGCGGCGCTCTCGTGGATGATCTCCGGGGCGGCGAATGCGTCGTGATCGAGGCGGGAGACCAGGAAACGGTGCCCGCCCCCGTCGGCCTGCTCCTCGAGCCAGGAGAGGAGCAGGTCGTCGCCCGACGAGGTCAGGCGCGGCGCGAGCGCCGTCGGGGACGCCGGCGGATCGACCGAGGTCCACTCCGGTCCCGCCGCCGGCGCCGGTCCGGCGCCGAGGAGGCCGAGGAAGCCGACGAGGGTTAGAATGCCCGCCTTCGCGAGCGTCGCGCTTCGCATTCGCGACATCTTAGACGAACCTCGAGGAGCCGTGTCGGTCGCCGCCTTCGACGAAACTGCCCGCTACGCCGCCTATCCCGGTGCTGCGGCGCCGGCACGCCGGCGCTGGGTGGCGAGCCAGGGGGTTCGCCTCGCGGTCGTCGAGTGGGGGGACAGCGCCGACCCGCCGCTCCTGCTCGCGCACGGCGGCAGCGACTTCGCCCGCACCTTCGACGTCTTCGCGCCGCTGCTCGCGGCCGCCGGCTGGCGCGTCGTGTCCTGGGACCATCGCGGCCACGGCGACTCCGATCCCGCCGTGCTCTATAGCTGGGAGGCGGACGTCCGCGACGCGCTCGCGGTGCTCCAATCGACCGCCGGGGATCCGCTGCCGCTAGTCGGCCACTCGAAGGGGGGCGGACTCCTGCTCGATCTCGCCCTGTTCTTCCCGGAGCGGGTCACGAGTCTCGTCAGCCTCGACGGGCTGCCGTCGACCCGCCGGCGCAGCCGCCGCGATCTGACCAAGGAGGAGCGGGTGCAGGGCCGCGCCGACATGCTCGCCGCCTGGCTCGATCATCGCCGGCGCGCGCACCAGGCCGAGCGTCGCGCGGGAACGATCGAGGAGCTGGCGCGGCGGCGGGGCAGGATGAACCCTCGGCTCCCCTTCGAGTGGCTGTGCTACCTGGTCACGGCGGGCGCGCGGCAGGACGCCGACGGCTGGCGGTGGAAGCTCGATCCGGCGCTGCGGATGGGAGGCTTCGGCCCCTGGCGGCCGGGCTGGGTGCTCGCACAGCTCCCGTCCCTCCGGGTGCCGATGCTCGGCCTGGTGAGCCGCGTCGTCGAGCCGATGGGTTGGGGGAGCCGCGCCGAGGAGCTACGGCCTCACGTGGCGCCCGGCTCGACGGTCGAGGACGTGGAGGATCTGGGGCACTTCCTGCACATCGAAGACCCCGACCGCGTGGCGCGGCGGGTGCTGGAGTTCCTGGGTGGCGAGGCACGGGCCCGGCAGGGTCCGGTATGACTCCGCGCCGGCTTCGCCACGGCCGGGTCGAGCTGGCGCTCCAGCGCCTCGCGAACGGGACGGCGTCGGCGCGTCCGCTGCTCCTCCTGCACGAGCTGGGCGGGCGTACGCCGCAGCGCGCTCCTCCTGAGGTCGGGGGCTGGCCCGGCGAGGTCTGGGGCCTCGACTTCACCGGCCATGGCGGCTCCACCGTCCCCCTGGGCGGCGGGTACACGGCGGAGGTCTGCATGGCGGACGCCGACGTGGCGCTCGCCGAGCTCGGCGAGGCGACGGTGGTCGGCTGGGGGCTCGGCGCCTACGTGGCCCTCCTCATCGGCGGCGCCCGCCCCTCCCTGGTCAAGGGCGCCGTCCTCTGTGGAGGTCGCGGGCTCGAAGGTGGGGGAGCGCAGGGCGGACCGATGCTGCTGCGTCCAGCCTTCGACCGTTCGGACCCGCCCGACCCGTTCGCGCTCGAGGAGCTGTCCCACGACGCCAGGCCCCCCGCATACGCCCAGCTCTTCGCCCGCCAGGCGGTCCACCTGTCGGGTGTCCCCGACCCGATCGCCGTCGCGGCGGAGGACCGGCCGCCGTGGCTGATCGAGATCCTCGCTCACCCCGGGGTGGTCGAGAGCACCGTCAGCACCGCCCTCGAGCGGTTCGCCTCACGTTGAACAGGGCGACCTGGCGCCGCAACCTCGGGCTCGCCCGTCCGTATTCGTGACTTAGTTGATAATTGTGATTGACTTAGTCATGATTGTTACCTACGATTTCCGAGGCGACGGCGAAACGCTGGGATGGAAGGAGGCGGTGCGGTGAACCTGGCGACATTCGATGGCGATCGGGGCGTCTCCAGCGGCGAGATCTCTCCCGAGGACTTCCGCTTCGGCCCCACCACCTCCACTGACGAATTCATCTGCTGGTCCCTCGAACGATTCAAGGGCTGGCGGACGGTACTGACCACCTCCTTCGGCATGGAGGGCTGCGCCCTCGTCGACATGTACGCGCGCCGCGGGGTGGCGCTCGAGGTCACCTACCTCGACACCATGTTCTTCTTCCCCGAGACCTACGAGCTCATCGATCGGATGCGGGAGCGCTATCCCCACCTGAGCTTCGTCAACCGCGGCACCAGCGTCACCGCGGAGCAGCAGGCGGCGGCGCACGGCGCCGAGCTGTGGAAGCGCGACCCCGACCTCTGTTGCAGGATCCGCAAGGTCGAGCCCTTGCGCCAGCTGATGCAGCGCGCGGACATCTGGATCTCCGCCATCCGCCGCTCTCAGGGACCTACCCGGGCGCGCGTCGAGATGGTCGAGTGGGACCCGCGCTTCAATGTGCTCAAGCTCAACCCGCTGGCGTTCTGGGACCGCACCGACGTGTGGCGCTACGTGCGCGAGAACGACGTGCCGTACAACGCGCTCCACGAGCAGGGTTACCCGACGCTCGGCTGCACCCACTGCACGAAGCCGGTCGAGGGCGCTGCTCCCGACAGCTACACGCGGCTGGGCCGCTGGAGTGGGACGGACAAGACCGAGTGTGGCCTCCATTTCGCGAAGTGACCGTGCGCGCCGTGCCGTCCGTACCCGCGGCGGTAGCGGCGGTCCAGGACTCTCGGCCGCGCCCCTCGCCCAGGTCATGAACGGCCGCGCGCTGGTGCTCGCGGCCCACGGCTCGACGGAGCCCGGCGTCAACGAGACCCTTCACCGGCTCGCGCGCCGCGTCGGCCGGCGGCTGCGGTTCGACGAGGCAACCGCCGCGTTCCATCGAGGCGATCCCGAGCTCTCCCGAGCGCTCGACGAGCTGCGCTGCGACGATGTCGTGGTGGTGCCGCTACTCCAGAGCGAGGGCTACTACTGCGATCGCGTGCTGCCCGCCGCGCTGGCCCGTAACCGCCGGTTTCCGGCGCTTCGCGTGCGCCAGACGCCTCCCGTCGGCACCCATCCCGCGATCGGTGAGATGCTCGCCCGCCGCGTCGCCGAGCTGGTCGCGAGGCATACGCTCGAGACCCCCGCGGTGGCCCTGGTCGCTCACGGCACGCCGCGCCACCGCGGCAGCCGCCAGGCCGCCGAGGCGACGGCTCGCGAGCTCGAGCGCCGCACCGGCCTGCCTTCGCGCGCCTTCTTCCTCGACGAGGAGCCGGCCCTAGAATTGGTGACCGGATACTCATCGGAGAGAGACCTGATCGTCGTCCCGCTCCTGATCGGGGCGGGCCGGCACGCGACGCGCGACCTGGCGAGCCGTCTCGGCATCGATGCGTCCGGCGGAGCGCGCGCCCTGATCCTCGATCGTCCGTTCGGGCTCGATCCCGCGATCGAGGAGATCGTGGTCGACCTCGTCAGCTCGCGCCGATCCCCTGGGGCGCAAGCGCGAACAGCGTGAACCTTCCATCGCGCGACCGGTACACGACGCGCGTCGCCGGATCCTCGAGCAGCTCGACGAAGCCCTGCGGATAGCGAGGGCCGCCCTCCTGCCGTTCCACCAGCACGTGCGTGATGCCGCGCTCGGCGAGGCCGCGGCGGATCCCCTCGCGATCACCCAGCTCCTGGAGCATGGCTGCGACCTGCGACGCCTCGAAGAAGCTGTCGGCCACGTACTCGCGGCGACTGAAGAAGCCGCGGTTCAGGTTGACGAAGAGGAGCTTCGCGTCGGCCGGCAGCAGCTCGTCGATCACGCCGAACACGCCGGGCTGGACCTCGACCCCGTCCGGTCCCACCGCCACCTCGTCGGTCGCGTGCGCGCGCAGCTCGTCGCCTCGCGTCCACAGGGCGGCGTAGAGCCGCGGCGCCTGCCCGACGTAGACCGCGCTCGCCTGGAGCAGGAGGACGGCCAGGAGCGCGGCGAGCCCGCGCGCCGCGAGTGCCGGGCGCGGCAGCCATCGCGACGTCAACGAGTGCCCGGCGACGGCGGTCGCGACCGCCAGGAGCGGCAGCACCGGGATGAGCAAGCGCATCTGCTGCGAGGTCGCCGCCCACAAGGCGAAGTACAGCCCGGCGACGCCGAGCGCGCGCCGCACCAGCGGCTCGCGGCGGGCGGCGAGCAGCGCGCAGGGAAGCAGGATGCCCGCCAGGGGATGGAGGCGCCCGTCGAAGCGGGCATAGCCCTCTCCTCCCGAGAAGAGAGCGCGGAAGGGCAGCAGCAGGTAGTCGAGCGGGGAGCGTCCCATCCCGATCGAGCGCTGCCAGGCGCGGTGCGCGCGCGCCAGCGGCTCGCTCCACTCCGGCCCGCCGAAGACGTCGTGGAGAAGCGGATAGACCGGGTTGCCGGTGAGCCACAGGCTCTTCGCCAGCCAGGGCAGGCCGAGGACCACCACCGGGGCGGCGAACGCGAGGAGCGGGCGCGCCAGAGCAGCGGCGGGCGCGCCGCCGGAGAGGCGCGAGCCGGCGTAGACGGCGGCGATCGCGACCGCACCGAAGACGCCGTTGAGCTTCGCCGCCGCCAGCACTCCGCAGGCGATACCGGCGGCGAGCAGGAAGCGGAGCTCGTTCTCGGGGTCGTCGAGCGCGCGGAGAAGGGCGAGGAAGCCGGCGAAGAGGAAGAACGCGCACGCGACGTCGACGTAAGCGATCCGGATCTCGAACAGGAGGACCGGGTGGAGCAGGAGGAGCCCCGCCGCGATCACGCCCCAGAGCGGGGTTGCCGCGCGGGCGACCAGAGCGCCGGCAAGGGTCGCGAGCAGCACGCCGAAGCCGAAGTGGAGCGCGGTCGCGAGGATGTAGTCCTTGACGGCCATGGCCAGCGCGTAGAGGAGCTGCACCGCGAGCGGCCAGTTGGAGTAGACGTTGAACGCGATCCGCCGGAAGCCGCCGTGCTCGAGATAGAGGCGCGGCACCGTGAGGTGGTAGACGTCGGCGTCCCAGGCGACGATCGGGCGCAGCGCCTGCGCCCAGAGGGCCACGAGCACGGCGGCGACCACCACCGCCAGGAGGATCGCTGCCGGGTCTTGCCGAAGACGCGGGCCCGGCAGAGCGTCCGCGACGGGTGCCCGTGCCCCAGCGCCGTCCGAAAGCAGGGCGCCATTCCGCCGAAGGACGCTCCAGACGCCCGCGGCGGCGGCCAGCGCGATCGCGGCGTAGATCGCCGATGGCCGCAGCAGCTGGACCGCCGCGAGCGAGAAGAGCAGCGCGACCCAGACCGCCACGCCGGTGACCACACGCAGCCCCAGGCCTTCCTCGAAGCTCCGCGGCGACGCCAGGAAGCGCCGCGACGCGGCGTGGCCGGTCAGATAGAGGAGGACGAAGAGGCCGGCCGTGAGGGCGGTGTAGGTGCCGACGTAGGCCATGCCGCGAAGATCGCGGCCAGACTACCATCCAGCGAGCTGCGGCTCAGTCCGTGGCCCGGGCCGCGCCACGCGCCTTCTCGATCGCATCGAGCATCCGCTCGACACTCGAGAACTTCTCGCGGATCTTGCCCAACTCGCACCCGCGCTCGATCTCGAGCGCGTCGAGCCGGGTCCAGTCCTCGAACGTGACCCAGCGCACCCCGCGGGTCTCGAGCAGGCGCTCGATCGCCGCGCGCTCGCCGCCGTCGTGCGCCGCGTCGCGATCGGGGCTGCCCGGAGTCACCAGGTCGCGGTCGAGGTCCTCGAGCATGTGGCGGGCCGTCTCTTCCGCATCGGCGACGTTGTCGCCGATGAGACCCGTGGGTCCCCGCTTGGCCCAGCCGACGGCGTAGAGGCCAGGCAGGGCGGCTCCGTCCTCGCCGCGCAGCCGCCCACCGACGTTGGGCACGATCCCGGCGCGCTCGTCGAACGGGCAGCCGGGGATCGGCAGGCCGCGGTAGCCGACCGCGGTGAACGCCATCTGGAAGGGCTCGATCCAGGTCTCGCCCGTGCCGCGCGGGCGCGGCGTTCCCCTTTCGTCGAGGAAGAGCTCATTGCGCTCGAGCCGCACCGAGTCGAGCGTTCCATGGTCGCCGAGGAACTCGATGGGGGAGATCATGAACCGGAACTGGACGCGGCGCTCGCGGCCGCGCGGCGTCTCTCGGCTCTTCTCGAGCAGGTACTCCACGTTGCGTTTCGCGCCCGGCGTCCCGTGCTCGGCGATCCAGCGCGCGCTCTCGTCGTCGAGCTCGGCGTCGCGCGGCTCGACGATCAAGTCGGCGTCCTCGAGGCTGCCGATCTCCTTGACCTCCTTGTTGGTGAACGCCGCCTCCGCCGGTCCGCGGCGGCCCAGCACGTGCACCTCCCGCGCGGCGCTCCGTGCCAGCGCGTCGAGGGCGTACGACGCGATGTCGGTCGACGCCAGGCGTTCGGCCCGCTTCGCGAGCACGCGCGTGACGTCCATCGCCACGTTGCCGTTCCCGACCACCGCCACCCGGGTCGCCGTCTCGAGCGGGAAGCTCCTGGCCGCGTAGTCGGGGTGGCCGTTGTACCACCCGACGAACTCGGTCGCGGAGAACACGCCGCTCAGGTCCTCGCCCGGGATCCCCATGCGGCGGTGCCCTTCGTTCCCGGCGGCGATCACGATCTGGTCGTAGTGCCGCGCCAGCTCCTCGATCGTCACGTCGCGGCCGACGACGACGTTGCCGAAGAAGCGGAGGGCGTCGCGGCGCGCCAGCTTGTCGTAGACGCGGATGACCCCCTTGATGTTCTGATGGTCGGGGGCCACGCCGCCGCGCACCAATCCGTACGGCGTGGGCAGGCGGTCGTAGAGATCGACCTCGATCGGCCGCCGGTCCTGCTTGAGGAGAGCCGCCGCCGTGTAGAAGCCGGAAGGGCCGGAGCCGACGATGGCGACGCGGGCGGGTCGCCGCTGGCTGGCCTGTGAGGCGCTCATGGGAGCTCGCGCGCCGAGGCGCGCTTGGCGGTCGTTATGATAGGCGGCGCCGGCGGTGGCCGCAACCGCGATCGAGGTCGGAGAGTGGCGGCGCGGCATCGGAGAGCGGGTGCACGGAAGGCATGAGGCTCGCGCACTTCAGCCGCCCGGAGGCGGCTCCATGACCGGTCTGAGGACACCCGAAGAGGACAGCGTTCGCGTTCCGGCCGAGCGGCTGCGGCGACACGTCGCTGCGATCTTCGAACGGCTGGGCCTGCCGGAGGACGATGCCTCGACCGCCGCCGAGGTTCTGGTGCAGGCCGACCTCATGGGCGTCGATTCCCACGGCGTCTCGAACTACATCCAGCTTCTGTACGAGCCCGGGTTGAGGCGCGGGACGATCGAGCCGCGCCCCCGCATCGAGGTGGTGGCAGAGACCCCGATCTCCGCTCTGGTCGACGGCGGCGGCGGGCTGGGCCTGGTGGTCGGCGCCCGCGCGATGGCGATCGCGATCGAGAAGGCGGGGGCAGCGGGCGTCGGGCTGGTGGCGGTGCGCAACAGCCGGCACTACGGCGCCGCCGGCATCTACTCGCGGATGGCGATCGAGCGCGACATGATCGGGCTGTCGCTCACCAACTCCGACCAGCTGGTGGCCCCGACCTTCGGCCGCGAGAGCCGGATCGGCACCAACCCGATCGCCGTCGCCGTACCGGCGGGCGTGGAGGCTCCCTTCCTACTCGACATGGCGACCTCGACCGTGCCGCTCGGCAAGATCATGCTCGCGCGCCGCCACGGTGTCGCGCTGCCCGAAGGATGGGCAGCCGACGAGCAGGGCATACCGACCTCCGATCCGGGGACCGCGTTCCGAGCGCTGCGCCTGCTGCCGCTCGGAGGCACCTACGAGCAGGGCAGCCACAAGGGGTACGGGCTCGGCGTGGTGGTCGACATCCTGAGCGGCGTGCTGAGCGGCGCCGGGGTGGCGGTGGGACAGGGGTTGGGAGGGCAGGTCGGCCACTTCTTCGCGGCGCTCCGGATCGACGTGGTGCGGCCGGTCGAATCGTTCAAGGCGGCGATGGACGAGTATCTGCGCGCGCTGCGCGAGACGCCCCCTGCGCCGGGACAGGATCGGGTGCTCTACGCCGGCCTGCTCGAGCACGAGACGGAAGGGGAGCGGCGGCGCGACGGCATCCCGCTGCACCGCGACGTCGTCGACTTCCTCGATCGGCTCGGGGCCGAGCTCGGCGTCGGCGCGAGTCTCTTTGGCGCCGAGGACGGCGCGGCTTCGGAAAGTGCTGGATAGCACTCTCCTCCGCCGCATGTCTTGGCGCTGAGGTAGGCGTCTCACGGCGGCTGTGGGGCGAAGTCGGCGCCGGGGTCGGGTCGGGGGTCGGGAGCAGGATCCGGATCTCGATCGGGATCGGGATCCGGATCGGCATCCGGCGTCATGAGACGCCGATTCTCGAGCTCCTGCTCGAGAGCCCTCTCGACTGCCGCCAGCGTCTGCTCGACCTCGGCCCCGGCCCGCTCAAGGGCGTGCTCGAGCTCCTCGGACATCGCCTCCATCCTCTCGCCTTGTTCCTTCTCGGCGTCTCCGGCGTCTCCGGCGTCTCCGGCGTCGAGGTCGAGGTCGAGGTCGAGGTCGAGATCGAAGTCGGGCTCTTCGTCGCTGTCGGCGGGATCGTCGTCGCCTGCGCCGGTCCCCCTGCCCCCGTCGCGCGGTTCAAACCTCGCGGGCGGCTCTCGACACCGGAGCTCGATCCTCGCCCGCCGGCGTCTTCCCGGTGGCTGCGCTCGCCGCGGCCCGTCGGCGCATCCAGTCACTTCTCGAGATGCGGTAGAGGACGAGCGCATGACCGGACATCCGGCCGGCCTCGAGGAAGCGCATGCCGATCCGCTCCATGACGCGGATCGACGCCAGGTTGGGCGAGTCGGTCGAGGCGAGGAGCTCTTCGAAACCGAGCTCCTCGAACGCGTACTCGGTCACTGCCCGCGAGGCTTCGGCGGCGAGGCCGCGCCCCCAGAACGCGGGATGGAGCACGTAGAGGAGCTGCGGCTCGCGAGCGCCGGGAAAGGAACGGAGGCCCGCCAGGCCGGCGAGCTCGTCGTCGCCTCGCGTAAGCACACACCACAGGCCGAAGCCGGCGTCGGCGAAGGTGCGACGGCTCGACTCGACGACGTCCACCACCCACGAGCGCTCGACGATCCGATCGTCGAGGAGGTAGCGCCGGACGCCGCCCTCCGTCAACATCTCGTGCAGACGATCGACCTGCTCGTCCGAGCAGGGGACGAGACGCAGGCGCTCGGTGACGAGAGTGGGTCCGCTGCCGGGTCGCGTCAATCGAACCCCGTTGGTGCGGCCGGCTCGGCGGGATCAGGCGCCACGCGTGCGCAGCGACCGGAGGATCTCGTCGTCGGTGGGAAAGCGGTCCTCTTCGTACTTCGAGAAGACGGTCGCACCGTCGGCCTTGACGTCGAAGACTCCTCGATCTCCCGCGATCAGCTCCGAATCGATACCCAGCTCCTGCTTGATCGTGGCCGCCAGACTGGCGGCCTTGGGCATGTAGTTTCAGCGTACGCAGTATTCGATGGAGACCTTCACGGCTCCTTTCGACGTCATTGCCGAGTCCATTATAAGGGCAGGATCATGCCCCCGGAAGGATAGGCCGCCGCCCTCTCGCCGTACGGTGCATCCCGGCTCGCCGGGGCGCACAATCGCGATTCACTCCATGGCCAGGCCCATTGCACCGGAATCGTCGATCAGAATGCTGCTGGCCGAGATGAGGACCATCGTCGCCGCTGCGCGAGGAGAGCCCATCGTGCCGTCGGAGCTGGCTCGATTCCTTCTCCACGAGCTCACTCCGCTCTGCGCGCCGGACGGTGACCGCGACTCGCGGGCGACGCTTGACCGGGACGAATGGCGCTGGCTGCGGCGGGCCGAGGCTGCGGTGACGGGAGGCATGCCGGCCGGCGCGGGTGCCATGGGCCGCACGGCTCTGGCGAAGATGCATCGCCGCCATCGCGAAGCCCGGTCGCAGTCGAAGCCGGACGATCGGTCGCTTCGTCCCTCGCCTCCGGAACGTGCTGTATAGCACGTTCCTCCGGCGAGAGGTTGTTGGGCGCCGAGGACGGCGCTGGCGCTTCGCGCCCCGCACCGATGGGATGCTGTTACTCGGACAACACTCCCAGTGCCGGTAACGGCCCGCGGCAGGGGCCGCGGTCAATCGGCATCGAGCAGCACGATCCGCCGGGCGTGGCGGCCGCCCTCGAACGGGGTCGAAAGCCAAATTCGGACGATGGCGACCGCGGTCTCCCACGGCAGCAGCCGCTGGCCGAGCGAGAGCACGTTGGCGTCGTTGTGCGCGCGCGCGAGCCGCGCCGATTCCTCGTTCCAGCACAGGCTGCAGCGCACGCCGCGCACGCGGTTCGCGGCCATTGCCTCGCCGTTCCCCGAGCCGCCGAGAACGATCCCGCGCTCGAGCTCGCCGCGGGCGACCGCTTCGGCCACCGGCCGGATGAAGAGGGGATAGTCGACGGAATCCTCGGAATGGGTGCCGAAGTCCTGCACCTCGTGGCCGTCGCGCGCGAGCAGCTCGCGCAGCCTCTCCTTGTACTGGAAGCCGGC
>DATKDQ010000193.1:0-19048 GCA_035544635.1 Thermoanaerobaculia bacterium | reverse complement strand
GCCCGGCGTCGAGCTCGAGGAGACCCACATCTCGTGGGTCTTCCTCCACGCCCGCGACGTGTACAAGGTCAAGAAGCCGATCGACCTCGGGTTCCTCGACTTCACCACGGTCGAGGCTCGGCGAGCCGCCTGCGAGGCCGAGGTCCTCCTCAACCGCCGGTTGGCTCCGGACGTGTACCTGGGCGTGGTGCCGGTCGTGCGCGGAGCCGACGGGCGGCACGCGCTCGACGGCGACGGGCCGCCGGTCGACTGGGCGGTGCACATGCGCCGCCTCCCCGCGGAGAGTCGCGCCGATCACCTCCTCCACGACCACCGTCTCACTCGCGAGCACCTCGACCTCGTCGCCCGGCGTCTGGCGGAGTTCCACCAAGAGGCGCGCTGCGACGAGACGACGGCGGCCTTCGGGTCGCCCGAAGCGATCGGCCGCAACGTGCGCGAGAACTTCCGCCAGACCCGCGACTCCATCGCCGCCTACCTCACCGAGGAGGAGTCGGCCGAGATCGAGCGCTGGCAGCTCGGGTTTCTCGAGCGCCGGCGCGATCTCTTCACGTGCCGCGTGCGCGCCGGGCGCGTCCGGGACGGCCACGGCGACCTGCGCCTGGAGCATCTCTATCTGCTCGCAGGCGGCGACTCGGCGAGCGCCGGCACCGAAGGTCCGATCGACTCGGTCTCGGAGGTTCAGAGCGGAGAGCGGCTCGCGATCATCGACTGCATCGAGTTCAACGAGCGCTTCCGCTACGCCGACGTGTGCGCCGACGCGGCCTTCCTGTCGATGGACCTGGCGCGGCACGGCCAGGTCGATCTCGCCGAGCACTTCCTCGCCCGCTACGCGCGCGCGGCGAACGACTACGACCTCTACCCGCTGGTCGACTTCTACCAGAGCTACCGCGCCTTCGTGCGCGCCAAGGTGGCGTCGCTGCTCGCCTCCGACCCGGGCGCCGCGTCCGGCGTGCGCGCCCGTGCCACCGCCGAGGCCCGGCTCCACTTCAAGCTCGCGCTGGCGTCGGAGCGGCCGTCGCTGCTCGAGCCGATGGTGATCGCGGTGGGAGGCCCCATCGCCTCCGGCAAGAGCGTGACCGCGGATTGGATCGCGGACCGCCGCAGCGCGCCGATCGTCGACACCGACCGCACGCGGAAGTCTCTCCTCGGGGTGGCCCCCACCCAACGGGTGTGGCACCCGCCGTTTCGCGACGGCTACGCGCCGGAGGTCACGGCCGAGGTCTACGCCGAGGTCCTCCGCCGCGCCGCGGCCGTGCTCGACTCCGGGCGCGCGGTCGTGATCGACGCCTCGTTTCGCTCCCGGGGAGAGCGAGCGGCCGCGCGACGGCTGGCGGAGGAGCACGGCGCCGGCTTCCTCTTCGTGGAGTGTGCCGCCGACCGTGCGACGCTCCACGCGCGGCTCGTGGAGCGGGCGCGGCGAACCGGAGTGAGCGACGGTCGTCTCGACATCCTCGACGACTTCCTAGCGAGCTGGGAGCCGGTCGAGGAGCTGCCGTCGAGCGAGCACCTGCGGCTCGACACCACCCGCCCGCTCGAGGAGACGACCGCGGTCCTGCGCTCTCGCCTGGTGCTGTGGCCGTCGCAGCTGACTTGACCATCTCTCTGGCCTCTCCGGCGCCGAGGACGACGCTCGCGGCCGTTATGATCGGCGTTCGTGTCGAAACCGGATGCCCAGCGGAGGAAGACTTGGCGGCGAGGCCTGCTCTGGCTCGCCGGGCTCGCCGCAGCGCTGGCTCTGCTCGTACTCGGCGGTCTCGCCGCGTTGCGTTCGCAGGGCGTGCGGCGGGCGCTCCTGGCCCGGGTGGGCACGGCGGCATCGCAGCAGGGGCTCCATCTCACCGCCTCTGACTTCGAGCTGGATCTGCGCGCGCGCCGGATCGCGGTGGACGACCTCGCGGTCGCCGCCGCCGGCAGCGCGGATCGCCCGTTCCTCACCGTCGAGCGGGTGGTGGCGACCCTCGAGGCGCGCAGCGTGGCACGGCGGCCGCTGCGCATTCTCGAGCTGGACGCCACCGCGGCATGGATCGACCTCGGGGCGCCGCTGCCGGCTCGCGCGGGCGAGCCCGAGGCTGCCGCCGGCCTGCCGGTGACGGTCGAGCGGCTCCGCCTCCTCGGCCTGACGATCGTGGGCGCGCCGGTCGACGCGATGGCCGCCCTGCCGCTCGAGAGCTGGGCGCTCGAAGCGCTCGAGCTGACCGGATCGCTTCAGGACGACGGGTTCGAGCTCACGATCGAGCGCGGCGATCTCGTCCTCACCGCGCCGGCACCGGCGACGGGACTCCGGGCACAGGTCTCCGGCCGCGTCTCCGGTGCGCTCGCCGGTCCGTTCACGCTTCACCATCTGGAGCTCGCGGGCGACGGCATCGCCGCCACCGCGAGCGGGACCATCGGGCTCGCGCCGGGCGACCCGCTGCGGCTCGCGTTCGACTTGGATGCCGAGCCCGGCCGGCTGGCTCCAGAGGCGGTGGGAAGCCGGCTGCGTGCACGGGGGGATCTCGACCTGCGCACGCTCACCGGCACGGTCGACGTCGCGGTGGTCGCGGTTCCCGCCACGCTGCTCGAGCCCTTCGTGACCACCGATCTCTTCGCGCGGTTCGGTGCCGCCGGCACGCTCCTCGACGCCGAAGCGGACCTCCGGCTCGACGGGCGCGACCGGGTGGCCGGCACGGCGACCTTGACCTGGCGCGAGAGCGTCGAGGGTGAGCCGAGCGACGCCCCGATCCTCCTGGTGGTCGATGCCGCGACGGTGGAAGGGGCCGCCATGGTGCTCGATCTCGCGGCCGAGCTCCTTCCCTCCTGGAGCGGCGAGCGGACGGCGACCGCGCGGGTGCGCATTCCCGCCTGGAACGACGTCGCGGCTGCCGAGCTGGTGTCGTCGCGCCTGAACCTGATCGCCCCCGACCTGCGTCAGGCCCTGCGGGATCTCGAGCGCCGCTTCCCCCGGCTCCTCCCTCCCCTACCGCCGACCGCGCCGCTCGACGGAGCGCTCTCGGTGTGGGCCCAGGGACGTGGTCCGATCGCCGATCCGGAGCTCGAGCTGCGCGGTGAGTGGCGTCCGGGCCCGCCAGGGTCCGTGGTCGAGGTGAGGGCCAGCGGGCACCCGCTCGCAACCGCCGACTCGAGCCGGCGCATGACCCTCCGTGCCGACTTCACGGACCTCGACCTCGCCGCCCTCGAGGCGCTCCGCGATCGGCTGGCGGCCGGCGTGGTCAGCGGAACGGTCGAGCTCGACATCGCGGGCGAGAGCCTGCAGGGTCGCGCGCGGATCGACGGCCGCGATCTCGCGATCGACCCCGAGCATCGCGTCGACTCGCTGGTGGTCGAGCTCACGGGCTCGCCGCGAGCGGTCTCGATCGAGCGACTCGAGGCGGTCGCGGGAGACGCGCGGGTGGTCGCGTCCGGCACCCTGGCGCTCGACTTCGAGGCCGATCGCCCGCTCCGAGGGGTGGAGGTGGCGGCCACCCTCGAACGCCCGGTCGACGGGGTGTCGTGGGTCGAGGCGACGCTCCGGGTCGACTCCGGGACGGCCCACCTCGAGGTGTCGGAGGCGAGGACCGACTTCGGCGCGGCGCGCGCGCGCCTCGACGTCCCGCTCGGAGCGCTCGCGGGCGTCCCGGCGTTGGCGGACGCCATCGCGTCGCTTCCGACGCCGCTCGCGAACGGCCCGGTGGAGATCGCGGTGATCGCGCCCGACGTCGACGGCGCCGCGCTGCTGCGCCGGCTCGGCGGCGCCGGCTCCGGCGCGCTCAGCGCCGGTCTCGAGCTCGCCCTGCGCCTCGACCCCGCCCGGCCCGGCGCGGGCGACGGCACGCTCACCCTGCGCCGACTGCTCGCCGTCGAGGGCGACGCGCGCGTCGAGGCGCTCGACGCGATCGTCCTGCGTCTCGAGGAAGGACGCCTCACGGTCGAGCCCTTCGGGCTCACGGTCGGAGGTGAGCGCCTCCGGCTCGCCGGCGGGATCGATCTGTCGACCGAGTGGCGGCCCGGCGACGATGTCGCCGAGCTGGTGGGGACGCTCCGCCTGGACGCCGAGGCACCCTCCCTCGACGTCTCGGCGCTCGCCGCTGCGCTCGGCTGGGAAGCGCCGTTCGAGAGCCTGCGCGCCACCGGTGTGTCGATCGCGTTCGCCGTCGACCCGGCGGAGCCAGCAGCGGCGCAGGGTGAGCTCGCGCTCGCGACGCTCGAGGTCGGGCTTCCCGAGGCGCACTGGCTCCGTCTGGCCGAGCCGACGGCGATCCGGCTCGTGGACCGCCGCCTGCGCGTGGCGCCCACCCGGATCGAGATCGACGGTCAGCACCTGACGCTCGAAGCCGACGCGCGCCTCGAGCCCGACTGGCGGCGGGATCGCCCGCTCACCGAGCTGATCGCGAGCCTCGAGGCCTCGCTCGCCGGCGTGCTCCAAGCCGACGCCCTGGAGCCCTATCTCGGGGGTGCGGCGGCCTCGGGCCGCATCGCCGTCGAGATCGATCTCGCGGGCACGGGCGGAGCGCTCACCGGACACGCGCGGCTCCAGCCGGCCGAGGGTGGCGTCGAGATCACGCTGTTCGATCCCTACTTCACGCGCCTGCGCGACCCGCGCGTCGAGCTGCGTCTCGAGCAGGGCGCGGTCACCATCACGGCCGCCACCGCGGAGCTCAACGAGGGACGGCTGCGGCTCGCCGGCGGCGGCAGCCTGACGGAGGGGACGATCGACGTCACGGCGTCGCTCCAGGACGTGCGCTACCGGCTGGACTACGGGGTCACCACCCTGGGCGACGCCGAGCTGCGGTTGACCCGGACCGCCGGCGAACCGCCGCGGCTCGCGGGCCGCATCGTTCTCGACTCCGGCCTCTTGCGGCGCGACCTCGACGCCGACCGCGAGATCCTGCGCTTCCTGTTCGCGCCGGAGCCCGCGGAGACCGCGGGCGTGCTCGACGAGCTCGAGCTCGACCTGGAGCTCGCCACCGTCGACGGCTTGCGCATCCGCAACAACCTCGCCGACCTGCGGGCCACCTGGGCTCCGCTCTCCATCACCGGCACGCTCGCCGAGCCGCGTATCGAAGGCGCCGTCGATCTCGATCCCGGAGGCTATCTCCACGTCTACGGTCAGACCGTGCGCATCGACAGCGGCCGCTTCGAGCTCCGCGGTGAGCTCGCACCGGAGATCGAGCTCGAGACCACCGCATCCTTCGAGGACCCGACGGTCGCACGCTCCCTGCGCGGCGGCGCCTTCGCCGAGCTGGTGCGGCCCACGCCCGGCGCCGACGATCCGGTCGAGCTCGAGAGGATGATCGGCGGCGGGCTCGCCGGCTACTACGGCGAGCGCCTCGCCAGCCGGCTCTCGGAGGGAATCGGCGCGATCGACGTCTCGCTGCGTCCGATCCTGGTGTTCGGGCTCGACAAGCCCGGCACCGAGCTGACTGTGAGCCGCGACGTGTCGGCCTACGTAACCGCGGCGGTGAGCGTTTCGCTGCGCGAGGAGGGCCGACAGACCTACGTGGCGGAGGTGCACGAGATCGACTCGCTGCCGCGCTTCCTCGGCCAGATCTACACCCTCACCGAGCGCAGCGGCGGCGGCGCAGATCGCTCGGGCACCTCCGAAGGCGTGATCCTGCAGCAGCGGCTGCGCTTCGGCGCCGGTGGCGGCCAGCCCGCGGCGCAAGGCGGCCCGCGGCTGCGCCGCATCGTCCTCGACGCCCCGGCGGGCGTCCTCGGCCGCCGCGCCGCGCGTCGCGCCGTCGGGTACGAGCGCGGCGACCGGCTCGGTGGGGGCGTGGTCTTCGAGACCGAGATCGAGGTGGCCGAGGCGCTGCGGCGCCGCGGCTACCCCGGAGCGCGGGTCCGAGTCACGCTGGCTGAGGCCGGCGAGGAGCGCGCCGACCTGCGCATCGCGGTCGACCCCGGGCCCGAGGTCGCGTTCGAGTTCCGCGGCCGGGAGCTGCATCGCAGCCAGGAGGACAGGATCGCTTCGATCTACCGTCCCGATTTCTACGAGTCGATCTCGCTCGCCGAGATGCGTGAGCAGACGGTGCGCGAGCTGCGCGGCGCGGGCTACCTCGATCCGGTGGTCGAGGTGACGGTGACGTCCGCCGCCGACGCCGAGCCACTCTCCCGCACGGTCCTGGTCGTGGCGAGCGGCGGAGAGCGGATGCGGCTCGAAGCGCCCCGCTTCACCGGCATCGACGACGATGCGGCGGCCGCGATCGCGCTGCGCTTCCCGAGCGCCATCCTCCGCGCCGAGCTCCTGGACGCCGAGGAGAACGCCGAGCACCGGCTGCGCACCGCGCTGGCCGAGCAGGGCTACCCCGGTGCCGCCGTGGTCGCTCGCGAGCTCGAGCGCAGCGAGGACGCAGCGCCTTCGGCGGCGCGGCCGGTGATCGCGCTGGCGCCCGCCGGCCCGCGGCAGCGCATCGCCGAGGTGCGCATGGTGATGGCCGGGACCGAGGGCGCCGGGACGCGCGGGGGCACGTCACGCCAGCAAACGTCCACCGCGGGCGGCGGCGGCCGAGCGGACGCGAGTCTCGCCGATCTTCCCGCGCTCGACGAGCTCGGCGCAGGGGCGGCGCCGGCGCCTGGCGACCCGATCCGCTCCGACCACATCGCGCGCGGCGCCCTGGCGATCCAGGACGAGCTCTACCGTCGCGGTCACACGCGTGCCCGCGTGCGCCCGCGCCTGATCGCCGCGCCGGCGGCCGAGCACGAGCGGATCCTGCTCTACGAGGTCGAGCGCGCGGGCCGCTACGCCGTGGGAGAGGTGACAGTCGCGGGGCTGGGCTCGACGCGCGCCGTGTGGGCGGCCCAGGTGGCGGGCCTCGAGGCCGGCGCTCCGCTCGAGCCGGCAGCGGTGCGCGCGGCTCGCCGGCGCCTGTTCGAGACCGGCCTGTTTCGATCGGTCGTGCCCGAGATCGACTGGGAGCACGCCGGCGATGCCCGGGTATCGTTCCTGGTCGCCGAGAACCCTCGCTTCGAGGTCGCCTACGGAGTGCTGTGGCAGAGCGGCCTGGGCTCGAGCGCGGTACTCGACGCCGTCGACAGCAACGCGTTCGGCCGCGGGATCACGCTCGGCGCCCGCGCGCGTTATCGCGGCGACGACTCGAGCGGTCGACTGTACGGACGATTGCCGCGCCTGCTCGGCACCCGGGCAGCGCTCGATGTCTTCGCGGAGTACCGGGAGGAGCACGACGAGGAGATCAACTTCGGAAGCGAGGCGCTCCAGCTCGAGCTCCGGGTCGCGCTGCCGCTCGCACCACGCCTGGAAGGCCGCGTCTACGGCCGGTACCGCGACAGCTCGGCCTTCGATCTGGTGCCCGATCCGGTGTTCCCCTCTCCGCCGCTGTCCCTGAGGTGGCCCTCCTTCGGCATGCAGCTGGTGTGGGACGCGCGCGACGATCCGGTCTCCACCCGGCGCGGCACGTTCGCCAGCGCCGACGTGGTGGGAGCCGACGAAAGCCTCGGATCGGAGCTCTCCTATGTGCGGCTCTTCACCCGCGCGAGCCATCACCGGCCCTTCGGGTCGCTACAGGGCCAGCCGCTCCTGTGGGCACAGTCGGCGCGCCTGGGCCTGGCCCGGTCGTTCCGCGACCAGACCTTGGACCGCGACGAACGGTTCTTCGCCGGAGGCCAGTACTCCCTGCGCGGCTATGACGAGGACAGCCTCGGAACGAGGTTCCTCGCCGTCGGGGAGCAGGCGACGTTCGTAGTCAACCAGGAGCTGAGAGTCCCGGTGTGGCGAGACCTGCTGACCGGGGTGGTGTTCCTCGACGCCGGTCAGGTGTGGAACGACGTCGGGGACTTCGGTCGCGACTTCCTCACCTCGGGCGGCCTCGGGCTGCGGGCGCGTACGCCGGTGGGAACGGTGCGCCTGGACCTCGCCCACCCGTTCGACCGCCGGCCGGGCGACGACAGCCTCAAGCTCTACCTGGGCCTCGGCAACGCGTTCTAGCCTCCGGAACGTGCTGAATAGCACGTTCCTCCGGCTAGTTGCTCTTTGGCGCCGAGGACGGCGCTGGCGCTTCGCGCCGCCTCCGCTAACCCCTGAGCGTGGCCAGCGTGCGGCGGGCGCGCTCCGCCTCGGGGGCATCGGGAGCGAGCTCGACGAAACGGCGCAGATCGTTCAGCATCACGTCCTTGCGATCGATCTGACCGGCCGCGTTGCCGCGCAGCCAGTAGGCGTAGGCCAAGCGCGCGTTGCGTTCGAGCGCCTGCGTCATCAGGTCGAACGCCGGCTGCCACCGCTGCTGGAGAAAGCGCGTCGCTCCCATCTGGTAGAGGATCCGCTCGTCACCGGGCGCCAGCGCGCGAGCGCGCTCGAGGGTCGCGTACGCAGCGTCGTGCTCGCCCAGCCGCTGCTGTGCGACGCCCAGGTGGTACAGAGCGTCACGATTCCCGGCGTCGCGGTCGACCTGTCGCTGCGCCCGGCGCTTGGCCTCGGCGAACGACTGACGCGCCGCCGCCTCCTGGCGCGCATAGAGCTGCGCCTCGCCCTTGTAGACCAGCGGTGCAGGATCGTCGGGCGCCGACGCCGCCGCGCGATCGAAGCGCGCCACCGCGTCGGCGTACTTGGTCTCGAGGGTGAGGATGCGGCCCTCGGCCACGAGCGTACCGGCGGCGGCGGGGTCCTTCGCTCGGGCCAGCGTGGCGCGCGCGGGGGCGATCGCGTAGGCGAGAATCTCGGGCTCCACCTCGCGCCAGACGCTGTCCGGCTCGGGGGACGGCTGTCCGGCACTCGGGGACGCGGCGTCCGCCGCCGGGGCGGAGCTCGAGGCGCTCGCCTCCGGCGCCGACTCGGCCACCGGCGTCGGCGACTGCTTGGCCTTGCGCTGCTTGCGGCCGCCCTGGGCTTCGGCAGGCGTGGGCGCCTGGAGCACGAAGACCACAGCGGTGAAGGCGAGGATCAGGGCGGTCTTGCGGATCATCACGTCGACTCCTCGGGCCCGGTCGAGCCAGGCCCCGCATCCGTGTGCACGGTCCTACATGGATCGAAAAGGGAGCAAGAAGCGTGCCGTCACTCCGAATCCGGACGCCCGCATCGAGGTCAATCCGGATCCTCGTCGAACGGCTCGGCGCCCAGCAGCTCCTGCACTGCGCGCGACCCGCGGCCACCCAGCGCCTGCTCTATCCGCTCGAGCGCGGCGCGCTCCTGGTCGGAGACGCCGCCGCCCCCCGCACGGGCCAGCGCGGCGCTGAGCTCGGTGAGCGAGCGCCGGTCGTTGGCGGACAGGCCCGCCGACGCCTCGCGCACCCGCGACAGCATCTCGTCGAGCTCCCTGCGGGTCGGGGGCTGGTCGGGATCGAGCCAGCGCACGACGCGCTCGCGCTCCTCGGGGTCGAGCTTCCACACGTCGAGCACGCGCCCGCAGATGGCTCGCAGCTCGTCGAGGTCCAGGCTGCCGTCGGACCAGGCCACATAGAGGAGGGGGAGCACCGGGAGGAGAGCCGAACCGCCGCGCCTTCCCTCGCTCATACTCGAGTGTCGCGCGTACCCCGAGGCACCACGAGTCGTCGCGAATCACGGCGCGCGTCACGCGCCTCTCCTAGGCCAACGTCCAAGCTCCGTAGCCTACCACCTCGTGGCGCGGGCCGGCGGTATCGCCCGAGCTGCGCAAGTCGAGCGTGGCGGCCCGCAGACCCTTGCGGCGCGCCACCCAGAGCAGCCCACGAATGGCGAGCGAGCCGCAGGCGTGCTCCGGCTCGATGTCCGCGAAGCGCAGCTCCTCGATCGCCCTCGCCGTCGCGGCGTCGATCGTCCGAGCCGTGTCGTAGTCGTGGTAGTGGCTCAAGTCCGAGCTCACCACGACCAGCGTCTCGTCGCCGCCCCACGCCAGCTCGAGTGCGCGCCCGACCTCCTCGGTCGTGGCATCACCGACCACCAGCGGCACGATGCGAAACGGGCCCAGGATCTCCTGCAGGAACGGCAGCTCGACCTCGAGGCAGTGCTCGCGCGCGTGCGCCTCGGGGAGCGCCGTGACGAACGGCAGAGCGGACAGCGCGTCCTGGGCGATGGTATCGACCTCCACCGTGCCCAGCGGTGTCTCGAAGGCTAAGGCGCCGCTCGACGCCACGCCCGCGAACCGCACGAAGTGGCTGGGGCCGACCAGGACGACTCGACGGATGGCGGCCCGACGGGCGGCGGCGCAGCGGAACGCGCTGGCAGCGACCGGGCCGGAGTAGGGATAACCGGCGTGAGGCGCGATCACCGCCTTCGGCGGTGGACCCGAAGGCGACGCGCCGTCGAGCAGGCCCCGCACCGTCGCCCGCAGCTCGCGGCCCGGCGCCGGATAGAAGAGCCCGGCGACCGCCGCTCGCCGTGTGCTGCTGGTCGTGCCCAGAACGACTCCCACCGGGAACGCCCCGTCGTCGTGGATAGGATACCGGTACGGGCGGCCGCCGCCGCGATTCGATCATGACGCACCAGGACCGTCCCTCCACGCCGCTCGATGCCGGGGACCCCAGCGTGGTCTCGACCCGCTACTGGCACGCGCTCGACGACGGCCGCGTCCAGTGCGACGTGTGCCCGCGATTCTGCCGCCTGCGTGAGGGCCAGCGCGGGATGTGCTTCGTGCGCGCGCGCCTCGACGACGCGATCGTCCTCACCTCGTACGGGCGGTCGAGCGGCTTCTGCGTCGATCCGATCGAGAAGAAGCCGCTCAACCATTTCCTGCCGGGGACGCCGATCCTCTCGTTCGGCACCGCTGGCTGCAACCTCGCGTGCCGCTTCTGCCAGAACTGGGACATGTCGAAGTCACGCGAGATGGACACCCTGATGGATCAGGCGAGCCCCGAGCTCCTGGCGCGCGCGGCGGCTCGGCTCGGCTGCAGCAGCGTGGCGTTCACCTACAACGACCCCACCGTATTCCTCGAGTACGCGGTCGACACCGCCCAGGCGTGTCGGGAGCTCGGCATCCACCCGGTGGCCGTGACCGCGGGCTACATCTGTCCCGAGCCCAGGCGCGAGCTCTACCGCCACATGGATGCGGCCAACGTCGATCTCAAGGCGTTCACCGAGACGTTCTACCGCAAGGTGTGCGGCGGCGAGCTGGCGGCCGTGCTCGACACGCTACGCTATCTGCGCCACGAGACCGAAGTCTGGCTCGAGATCACCACCCTCCTCATCCCCGGCGAGAACGACTCCGATGGCGAGATCGACCAGCTCTCGAGCTGGGTCGTCGAGCACCTCGGGCCCGACGTGCCGCTCCACTTCACGGCCTTCCATCCGGACTGGAAGATGATGGACCACCCCTCGACGCCGCCCGCGACCCTACGGCGCGCGCGCGCGATCGCCCAGCGCAACGGCCTGCGATACGTCTATACCGGCAACGTCCGCGACCGGGAGGGCGGGACCACCTACTGCCAGGGCTGCGGTCGGGCGGTGGTGGTGCGCGACGGCTACGTCGTCTCTGGCTGGAAGCTCACCGACGACGGTCGCTGCTCCTGCTGCGGACAGCGCTGCCCCGGCGTCTTCGCCGGGCCGCCGGGGCACTGGGGTGCGCGCCGGCAGCCGGTACGCCTGCGCGGCGCCGCCGGCACCCGTAGAGCGTCGACCTGACGGTCTCCTGACGGTCTCCTGACGGTCCTCCGCCAGTGTCCGGTGGGATCCGAGCGCAGCGACGGGGAGAGCACGCGATCGGCGCGCGTGATCTCGTGTTCCGCCGCCGCGGCTCGCGCCGGTGCCGACCCTGGGAGGGGGATGGAGACCTGGATTCTGGTCGCCGCGCTCGCGGCGCTGCTGCTGGCGCTCGATCGTCAACGCCGCACCCACCGCGCGCTCGAGCGGCTCGCCACCACGGATGCGCTGACCGCGCTTCCGAACCGCACCCAGCTCGAGCCGCTGCTGGCCTCCGCGATGGCCGCGGCCCGGCGCCGCCAGAAGCTCGCCGCCCTGGCGCTGGTCGACCTCGACCACTTCAAGGACGTGAACGACGGGCTGGGGCACGCGCTGGGCGACGAGACGCTCCGCGAGGTGGCGCTGCGCCTGCGCAACTTCTGGCCGGAGCGCCACCCCGTCCTGCGCATGGGCGGCGACGAGTTCGCGATCATCCTCCATCCCCTCGAGTCGCAGGAGGGGGTGCTGCGCACGGTACGGCGCCTGGTCGAGGCGTTCGAGCCCCCGTTCCAGCTCGGGTCGCACCAGATCTACCTGAGCTGCAGCGTGGGGGTCGCCACCTTCCCGCGTGACGCGGAGGGCGCCGAGCAGCTCCTCGACAAGGCGGACTGGGCGCTCTACCGCGCGAAGCGCGAGCGCGGCAACAGCTTCCAGGTGTTCCGGCCTTCGATGGCGGTTTGGGTCCAGCGCCGGCTCGAGCTCGAGCACGAGCTCGAGGCGGCCCTGGCGCAGGATCAGCTCCAGCTCGAATTCCAGCCGCAGGTCTCGCTTTCCGACGGCTCGGTGGTGGGTGTCGAGGCGCTGGCGCGCTGGCGCCACTCCACGCGCGGCGACATCGCGCCCAGCGTGTTCATCCCGCTCGCCGAGGAGACCGGCCGCATTCCGAGACTGGGGGCCTGGGTCACCCGGCGCGCCTGCATGCTCGCCGCCCAGTGGCAACGCGACGTCGGCGTCGCGGTGCCGATCTCGGTCAACGTCTCGATCCGGCAGATTCAGGCCGGGACTCTGGTGTCGACGGTGAACCAGGCGCTCGAAGCTTCGGGCCTGGCGCCCGCGCTCCTGCGTCTCGAGCTCACCGCGAATCATGCGGTGCGGTACGTGGACAAGGTGCACGCGTGCGTCTCGGCGCTGAGCGACATCGGCGTCGGTTTCACCATCGACGACTTCGGCACCGGGTACGGGTCGCTCGACTATCTGCTGCGCTACCCCCTGTGCGCGGTGAAGATCGACGGCTCGTTCATCGCCGGCATCCCCAGCGACCGCGCTTGCGCCACGGTGGTCTCGGCCGCGGTCAGGCTGGGACGAGGGCTCGGACTCGACGTCATCGCGGAGGGTGTCGAGACGCCGGCGCAGCTCCACTTCCTGCGCCGCAGCGGCTGCGAGTCGGCGCAGGGGTATCTGCTGTGTCCGCCGCTGCCGCACGAGAAGTTCGAGGCCGTGCTGGCGAGCCGGAGGATCGAGATCCCAGCCCCGCTCGCCCAGGAGCACCTGGCCGAGGCCGAGAGGAGGGAGCGGTTGGCGTAGGCACTAGGCGAGCGGACCGGCCTCAACGCCTCACGCCGGCGCTGCCTCCGCCTGCCCGCGAAACACCAGCACCACTCCGCCCAGGCGGATCTCCTCGCCGTCGACCAGGGGGTGTGCCGCCATCACCCGCCTGTCCCCTCCGACGAAGGTGCCGTTGGTCGAGCCGAGATCCTCGAGCCAGTAGACGCCGTCGCGCACCGTGATGAGCGCGTGGTGGAGGGACACCCTCTCGTCCTCGAGCACCACGTGGTTGTCCGCGTCGCGCCCCAATCGGGTGCGGCCGGGCAGGAGCGACCATACCGCGGGCTCGGCGGCCTCGCCGGCGCGCTCGACGCTCGCGCCGGCGTAGCGCGGGTGGTGCGCGGCGGCGGCGCGAGACCGCAGCGAGCCGGCCGGGGAACGCAGCCAGCGGTTGGGGATGACGTAGGAGCGGAGGGTTGCGCTCAGCTCGACCGGCACGGTGTCCTTGCGCGCGGAATCGTCCGGGCGCGAGTCCGTGCGCCGGAGCCGCTTGCGCCACAGCAGGCTCGCGACCATCGCGCTCGCGACGATCGCGATCACCGTGATCCAGATCGCCATGATCGTCGTCGGCGCGCGACGCCGCAGGCGCGTACCACGCCGACACGCCCCATCGTAGGCCACTCATCCTATCGCTGTGGCGCCGGCGGTGGCTCATCCGGCGCGCGACGCGTATAAGCGCGCGACGCGTGTAAGATCGGGCTCGAGACGTCGAGCGCGAGCGCGACGCTTCGCTGCCGCCGCCGGTCGAGCGGGGTCGTTTGCGCAGCGGAGCCCGCCGCGGGACTCCGGCCGTGCCGTTTCAACGCCGACCGCCGGCAAGCAAAGGAATCTGCCGCATGAGTAGAGCGGGCCTCCTCGTAGCCCTTGCCCTTTCGGTCGCGGCCGGCCTGTTCGCCCTCGGCTGCGGCCGCGGCGGCGCCTCGCGCACGGTGATCCAGAACAAGGGGTCCGACACGCTGGTCAACGTGGCCCAGGCCTGGGCCGAGGCTTACAAGAGGGTCGATCCCACCGTCGCCGTAGCCGTCACCGGCGGTGGCACCGGCACCGGTATCGCGGCGCTGATCAACGGCACGGTCGATCTCGCGAACGCGAGCCGTCGGATCGAGCCGGAAGAGCTCGAGATGGCGCGCCGGGCCGGCGCCGATCCCCAGGAAGTCACCGTCGGCCACGACGCGCTCGCCATCTTCCTCCACCGCAACAACCCGCTCGATCGGATCTCGCTCGAGCAGCTCGCCGAGATCTACGGAGAGGGCGGGAAGAGCGAGAGTTGGAGCGACCTCGGAGTCGAGGTGCCGGGGTGCAACAGCGACGAGATCGTCCGGGTCAGCCGGCAGAACAACTCCGGCACCTACGTCTACTTCCGCGAGGCGGTGCTCGGCGAGCGGCGCGACTACAAGCTCGGATCGCGCGACATGCACGGATCGAAGGACGTCGTCGACCTGGTGGCGAAGACCCCATGTGCGATCGGCTACTCCGGTCTCGCCTACACCATTCCGGAGATAGAGATGCCGTGCCTGCTCGGCCAGGACGGCGCCTGCGTCGAGCCCTCGATCGAGTCCGCCCTCGACGGCAGCTACCCGATCTCGCGGCCACTCTTCATGTACACACGCACCGCGCCGGAGGGAGCGGTGAAGACCTACCTCGACTGGATCCTCTCGGATGCCGGTCAGTGCATGCTGCTGGAGGCCGGATACGCGCCGGTGCGCCCGCTCTCCTGCGACCAATGAGCCACTACGAGGAGCGTCTCGAGCACGACCTCGGCGAGCTCAAGGGCCGGGTGCTCGCGGTCGGCGGCGAGGTCGAGGACGCGCTGCGCAGCGCGGAGCGCGCCGTTGTCCACGCCGACCGCGCACTGGCGTCGCGCACCATCCTCGGCGACAACCGGATCAACCGCCACATCCGCGACGTCGACGCGATGTGCCACGCCTTCGTGGCACGCCACCTGCCCAGCGCCGGGCACCTGCGGTTCGTGTCGTCGGTGCTGCGGATCGACCTCGAGCTCGAGCGCATCGGCGACTACGCGGCGACGATCTGTCGCGAGGCGCTGCAGCTCGAGGCGCCTCCTCCCGAGCCGCTGCTCTCGGACTTCGAGGTGATGGCCGCCCACGGACGCAGCATGCTGTCGCGCGCGCTCGAAGCGTTCCGCGCCGGTAGCGCGGATCTCGCCCGCGGGACCGTCGGCCTGGCGCAGCCGCAGCGCGCGCTGGTGCGCAAGCTGTTCGCGGACCTGGTGCGCGAGGGCGAGTCTGGGAGCCGTCGGCTGCACGAGATCTTCGCCCTCCTCATCGTCCTCCACCGCCTCGAGCGCGTCGCGGACCAGGCCAAGAACATCTGCGAGGAGACCATCTTCGCGGCCACCGGAGAGACCAAAGCGCCGAAGACCTTCTCCATCCTCTTTCTCGACGAGCGCAACGATCGCACGAGCCAGATTGCCGAGGCGTGGGCCCGCAAGTACTACCCGAAGAGCGGTCGCTACGCCAGCGCCGGCTGGGCACCCGCCGGCCGCCTCGCACCCGACCTGCTCCAGTTCGTGGAGCAGCACGGGCTCGACTTCGCCGGCACCCGGCCCAAGGACATCGGGGATCTGCGCGACCTTCTCGCCGACTTCGACGTCGTGGTGAGCCTCGAGGGCGACCCCCGCCCCCGCCTCGGTGAGATCCCGTTCCATACCGTCGTCCTGGAGTGGGACGTCGGCGGACGGACCGGTCCGCTCGACGAGGTGGCGCGCCGCATCGCGGCCGAGCTGCACGCGCTGGTCGAGCTCCTGCGCGGCGAAGATGCCGAGTGATCGCGAGACCGGCCCAGGATCGGGAGGGCGGGCGGCGACTCCCGGCGCCGCCAGGGACCGCTCCGCGCCGGCGGCCGATCGCCGCAGCCTGTCTTGGCTGATCGATCGCGCGGCTCACCTCCTCATCTTCCTCGGCGGGGTGTCGGCGATCGTCTTCATCGTCGGCATCTTCGTCTTCATCACCCGCGAGGGAGTGGGCTTCCTTCTCGGCCGCTTCGACGCCGTGGAGTTCTTCACCTCGCCGCGCTGGGCGCCGACGTCGCGACACAACGCGACCTACGGCGCGCTCGCGCTGATCGCCGGCACCGCCAGCGTGACCGGCCTCGCGATGGCGGTGGCGCTGCCCTTCTCGCTGGGCGCGGCGGTCTATATCGCCGAGTTCGCAACCGGCAAGACGCGCGAGGCGCTCAAGGTCGCAGTCGAGCTCCTGGCCGCCATCCCGTCCGTGGTCTGGGGCTTCATCGGGCTCTCGGTCGTGAACCCGCTCATCATCCAGGTCTTCGACGTGCCGGTGGGGCTCAACGTGCTCAACGCCGGCGTCATCCTCGGCCTGATGGCGGCTCCGATCGTGACCACCATCGCCGAGGACGCGTTGAAGGCGGTGCCGGACGCGTATCGGGAGGCCGCCGAGGCGCTGGGCGCGAGCCGCCTCCAGGTCGTGCTGCGGGTGGTGATCCCGGCGGCGCGCAACGGCCTCGCGGCCGCCGCGCTGCTCGGGGTCGCCCGCGGCTTCGGCGAGACCATGGCGGTGCTGATGGCGAGCGGCCACGCGATCCACCTGCCCACCAGCGTGTTCGACTCGGTGCGCGCCCTCACCGCCACCATCGCCGCCGAGCTCGGCGAGACGCCGGTGGGCTCCGAGCACTACCGCGCGTTGTTCACGCTCGGGATCCTCCTCTTCGTCGTCACCTTCGTCATCAACCTGCTCGCCGACCTGATGGTGCGCGGACCGCGGCGGCACACTCGCATCTGAGCGCTGCCGGCCCGAGCCGTGACCCACCACCTGTCCAGCTCCGCCGCGCCCCGAAGCATGTTCCAGCCCACCGCTCTCACCCGGCACGATCGACGCACCGAGCGCCTGGCCGGTACGCTCTTCCTGCTCGCGACCGTGCTGCTCATCGTGCCGGTCGGCATCGTCCTCGGCATCCTGGTCTGGCGCGGCGGTCCGGCGTTGTCGGTCGACTTCCTCCTCACCGAGCCCACCAACGGCATGACCGCGGGCGGCATCTTCCCCGCCCTGGTGGGCACCATCTGGCTGGTCACGGTGGCGCTGGTGGCGTCGGTGCCGATCGGCGTCGCCGCCGCGCTCTACCTGTCGGAGTACGCCGGCGACAACTGGCTCACCCGCCTCATCAACCTCGCCATCATCAACCTCGCCGGCGTCCCCTCGATCGTGCACGCGCTGTTCGGCGTGGGCGCGTTCGTGCTGTTCTTCGAGCTCGGCACCGGCATCCTGGCGGCGAGCCTCACGCTGGCGGTGATGTCGCTCCCGGTGGTGATCGTGTCGACGCGAGAGGCGCTGCAGGCGGTGCCGCGCGCGTTCCGCGAAGCGTGCTGGAGCCTGGGAGCGACGCGCTGGCAGACCATCCGACGGGTGGTGCTGCCCAACTCGGTGAGCGGGATTCTCACCGGCGTCATCCTCGAGGTCTCGCGCACCGCCGGAGAGACCGCGCCCATCATGTTCACCGGTGCCGCGTTCTTCCTGCCCTTCCTGCCGCAGAGCGTCTTCGACCAGACCATGGCGCTCTCGCTCCACGTCTACGTCATCGCGACCCAAGTGCCCGGCGTTCCAGATGCGCTCCCCTACGCCGTCGCCCTGGTCCTGATCGGGCTGGTGCTGCTGATGAACGCGCTCTCGATCGCGTTTCGGGCCTACGTGCGGAGACGCAAGAAGTGGTAGCTGCCGGCCCCTCCGCTCCGCCCGCCGCCGGGCCGGCCGCCCCCAAGCTCGAGGCGCGCGGCCTGACCATCCGCTACGGGCCCCGGACCGTGCTCGACGGCATCGACCTCGAGGTGCGCCAGCACGAGATCTTCGGGATCATCGGCCCCGCCGGCTCGGGCAAGACGTCCTTCCTGCGCGCGATCAACCGCATGGACGAGATGACGCCGTCGATGCGCGTCGAGGGCCAGCTGCTGTTGGACGGCCGCGACGTCAAGCAGTGGCGCAACGTCTACGCGCTGCGCAGCCGCATCGGCGTCGTGTTCCCGCTGCCGGTCGGGCTGCCGCTCTCGGTGTACGACAACGTGGCGCTGGCGCCGCGCCTCGCCGGCGTCAAGAAGAAGCAGGATCTCGACGCCATCGTGGAGCGCTGCCTGCAGCGCGCCGCGCTGTGGGAGGAGGTCAAGGACCGCCTGAGCTCGCTCGGGAGTCTGCTCTCGGGCGGGCAGCAGCAGCGCCTCACCATCGCGCGGGCGTTGTCGCAGGACCCGGAGCTCCTCCTGCTCGACGAGTTCTCGATCGCCGTCGACCCGGTGACCACCATGCGCATCGAAGACGTGCTGAAGGAGCTCCGCCGCGAGCTCACCATCGTCCTGGTCACGAACCTGGTCCAGCAGGCGCGGCGCCTGGCCGATCGGACGGCGTTCTTTCTCGGCGGCGAGTGCGTCGAGGTCGGAGTCACGGAGGAGCTCTTCGCGGGCGGGGCGCGCGATCCACGCACCGCGGCCTACGTGGAGGGGAAGTTTGGCTGACAGCGACGGCGCCGCCGCCATCCGCACCCGGACGCTCAACCTCTGGTACGGCACGTTCCAGGCGCTGTTCGACGTCGATCTCGACGTCAAGCGCTCCATCGTGACGTCCCTCATCGGACCTTCGGGCTGCGGCAAGTCGACGCTGCTGCGGACCGTCAATCGGATCACCGAGCGGCTCGGCTACGTCCGCACCACCGGCTCGGTCGAAGTGCTGGGGCACGACATCTTCGGCCCCGACGTCGCGTTGCCGCGGTTGCGTCGCCAGGTCGGCATGGTGTCGCAGCGACCCAACCCGCTGCCGCTGTCGGTGCGCGACAACGTGCTGTTCGGGCTGCGGCTCCACGATCCCGACGTCGCGCGCGACGCCGCCGTGCGCGACGAGCTACTCGAGCGCAGCCTGCGCCAGGTCATGCTCTGGGACGCGGTCAAGGACCGCCTCGACG
>DATKDQ010000192.1:0-9584 GCA_035544635.1 Thermoanaerobaculia bacterium | reverse complement strand
CGTCGACCGCGGGCAGCGGCACGTCGCGCGGCTCGAGCTTCCGCGGCGCGGTATGGACCATCGCGAGGCAGGTCCGCGGCAGCGTCATCGCGCGCCCGGAGCGCTCGATCGGCGCGGATGCGCTCTCATCGGCACGCTCACTTGCCGTCGCGGGCGAGGTCGTACGCGTCCCAGAGCTCCTGGTTCGCCTGTTCGTATTGACGGCCGAGCTCCAGCGGCACGCTCTGCGAGCTGCGGAACTGGCCGCGGGCGGACGCGAATACCCCGCCCAGAGTGGAGAGAGCGCGTCTCGCCTGCGCGCACGAGTCGAGCTTGCAATCGCAGCTCACGCGCGCCTGGTGCAGCGCGGAGCCGACCTCATTCGTGACGTCCACCCAGCTCCGGTCCTCGATCAGGGGCCGGCCGCTGTCGAGCATGCGAGTGTGGAGCTCCTCGGCGGCCCGCGCCGCCACCTGGACGCAGGTGCCGCCGGCACCGGGCGCCGGACGCGTGACCGGCGGCGCCGACCGCCCGACCTGTTGTTGAATCCAAGGAACGCCGTACGCCCACAGGCCGTACCCGATGGCCACCAGGGCGGCGAGCTGCAGCAGCGTCTTCACGGGGGCAGCTAGCCTTCGGATCGAAGGCCGAGCGCCTCGAATCAGGTTCGCGCTTCGCCGCCAGCCTAGGTCAGCGCCGCCCGACGGGTCAACTCGGACTCGAGGCCTCCCGTCGTCACTTTCTTGTCGTGCACCCCGACACGCCTCGAGTCGGAGAGGTAAGATCCGCCACATCTCCGACGGAGGACAGTCATGCGCAGAGCGTTGTTTCTGGTTGTCTCCCTGCTTCTCGTGCCCTCCATGGCCGCGACCGCGGCCGACGTCGAAGGCAGGCTCAGCGATGCCGAGCGCGCCGATCTGCTCGAGCTGCTCGACAGCTCGGCCCGCGACCTGCTGGCGCTGATCGAGAGCGCCACGGACGAGCAGTGGCGATGGAAGCCCAACCCCGACCGTTGGTCGATCGGGGAATGCGCGGAGCACATCGTCCTCTCCGAGCGGATGCTCTACCAGACAGCCCTCGAGGCTCTCGAGACTCCCGCCGACCCGGAGTGGGCGACCAAGACCGCGGGCAAGACCGAATTCCTCAAGCGGGTGATGCCGAACCGCAACCCCGGCGGAGCCGGCGGCGCGCAGGCGCCGCAGGAGATCCGCCCGGTCCAGGGGCTTTCGCGCGACGAGGTGGTGCGCCGATTCAACGCCAGCCGGGCCGAGATCCGTGCCTTCGTCGCGGCGCTCGACGCGCCGGCGAAGGAGCACATCGTGGAGCATCCGTTCCCGGTCTTCGGCTCGCTCAACGCCTACGACTGGCTGATCTACGTGCCGCTCCACACCGTACGCCACAGCCGCCAGATCGTCGAGGTCCAGGAGACTGCCGGGTACCCGCAGGCGCGGTGACGCCCCTCACATGAAGAACCCGGTAGGGACGGAGCGAGCGCCGGCGGTCCCGCCGCCGGGGCCCGGCCGCGTCGAGCGGCTGCTCGCCTGGGTGGAGCGCGCCGGCAACCGCCTGCCCGACACCGCCGTCCTCTTCGTCGTGGCGCTGGCGATCGTGTGGGTGCTGTCGGCCGTCTTCGCCGGCTATGCGTTCCAGGTCCCGGCGCAGGACGGCGCCCGCGCGCTCGAGATCCAGAACCAGCTCACCGGCACCAGCCTGGCGCACTTCCTGGCCACCATGGTCTCGACCTTCACCGGGTTCGCGCCGCTCGGTGTGGTCCTGGTGGCGCTGCTCGGCGTCGGTGTGGCCGAGCACACCGGGTTCATCGGCGCCGGATTGCGCTCGGTGCTGGCGGTGACCCCGAAGCGGCTGCTCTCGCCGATGCTCCTCCTGGTGGCGATCGTGAGCCATACGGCGGCCGACGCCGGCTACGTGCTGGTGATCCCGCTCGGCGGCGTCATCTTCCACGCCGCCGGGCGCCACCCCCTGGCCGGGATCGCCTGCGCGTTCGCCGGCGTCTCGGGCGGCTTCAGCGCGAACTTCATCCCCTCCGGCATCGATCCTCTGCTCCAGGGCTTCACCCAGCAGGCGGCCCAGCTCCTGGACCCGGGGCGCCAGGTGAACCCGCTGTGCAACCTCGGCTTCACCAGCGCGTCGACCCTCCTCATCATCCTGATCGGCTGGTTCCTCACCGACCGGGTCATCGAGCCGCGCCTGCGCGGAGTTCCCGTGGACGGAGAGGAGCTGCCGAGCACGCGGCTAGACGGTCTCGAGCCCAGGGAGCGCCGCGGCCTCGCCGCCGCGCTGGGCGTGCTGGCGCTCGGGCTCACGCTCCTCACCCTCGCAGCGTGGCCCGCCGACTCGCCGCTGCGCAACGCGGCAGGCCAGCTCACCGCGTTCGATGCCCCGCTGATGCAGAGCATCGTGCCGCTCATCTTCCTCCTCTTCCTGATCCCGGGGGCGGTCTACGGCTACGTCGCCGGCACCGTCCATTCGCACCGCGACCTGGTGGCGGGCATGACGAAGACGATGGGCACCATGGGGTACTACCTGGCGATGATCTTCTTCGCCGCCCAGTTCACGGCGGCGTTCGGCCGCTCGAACCTGGGCGCGCTGGTGGCGGTCAAGGGCGCCGACTTCCTCCGGCTCCTGGGGCTGCCGGGAGCGGTCACCATCGTCGGCATCCTCCTGCTCACTGCCATGGTGAACCTGCTCATCGGCTCCGCCTCCGGGAAGTGGGCGGTGCTGGCGCCGATCTTCGTTCCGGTCCTGATGCAGGTCGGCCTCTCGCCGGAGCTGACGCAGGCGGCCTACCGGGTCGGCGACTCGGTGACCAACATCGTCACGCCGCTCATGCCCTACTTCCCGCTGGTGGTGGCGTTCTCGCAGCGCTGGGTGAGAAGCACCGGGATCGGCACCGTGACGTCGCTCATGCTTCCCTACTCCGCCGTGTTCTTCGTCTGCTGGACGATCTTCCTCCTGCTCTACTGGGCGCTGGGTCTCCCGCTCGGGATCGCTGCGCCGTACACCTATCCGTAGCAGCGCCCGGATGCGGACCTGACGGGAGTGGCTCAGTTTCGTGTCCTGCCCCGGCCGCCTGAGGCCCGACGACTGACTGACCGGTACCGCGGCGGGAAGTTATACTGAGACCAGGGCGCCCGAGGAGCCGCCGACGTGCGGAACAAGAACCGCGCCGGCCAGTCCATCCCGAGAGCCGACATGAAGCGACCACCCGCCAGCCTGCCGCCGCTCCTCCTCGCCGGGATCGCCGCGTTCGCCCTCTCGACGGCGCCCACCGCGGCCGATGTCGTCCACCTGAAGAACGGCCAGAAGCTCGAGGGCGAAGCGGTCGAGGCGAACGGCGAGGTCGCCATCCGCTCCGCCATGGGCGAGTTGCGCCTGCCGGCGGACCTGGTTGTGCGCATCGAGCGCGGAATGAGCCCCGGACAGGCGGCGACCCGGCGGCTCGAGGCGCTGCGCCCCAACGACACCGAAGGACGCCTCGAGCTCGCCATGGATCTCCAGAGCAAGGGAGAGACGACGCTCGCCCGGCGGATCTACGCGGAGGTGCTCGAGCTCGATCCGGACCACCCGATCGCGCGGCGCTCGCTCGGATACGTCCGCTGCGACGGCGACTGGACGAGCGAGCAGGAGTGCCATCGACGGGGCGGCGAGGTGCTCTACCAGGGCCAGTGGATCTCCGCCGATCAGCGGACCATGCTCGAGACGCTCGAGCTCCAGCGCCGCCAGGCCGAGCTCGAGCGCCTGCGAGCCCGGGTCCAGCTCGAGGCGGCGCGCCTCGACGCCGATCGGCTGGCGTCGGCGGCGACGGCCTACCAGGACCCACGGGCCGACGCCTTCGGCTACCCCTTCGATCCGTTCTACGGCGCGGTGGGCACTCCGTTCTGGCCGACGTTCCCGTTCTCCGGTCTCGCCCCCTTCGACCCGCTCGGCCACCGCGGAAGGTTCCTCGGTCACGGCAAGCTCGACGGACGTGGCGCGGGCTTCGGCGGACACCGCCTCGATCACGGCAAGCGCTCCTTCGACCGGCCGCTCCATCACCGCGGAGGCCAGCCGCCGAGACCGCTGGTGCCGCAGCAGCATCGGGGCACGATCGCTCCGCCGAACCGGGGTGCGTCGCCGGCGGCGCCACCTTCCGGCATCGTGCCATCGCCGCAGTCGGCGGCGCCGTCGCGAGGCCGCTAGAGCACCGCTTCTTCTTCGACAGGATCCAGCGACCTGCCCGAGGCCACCCGTCCGCCCCTGGATCCCTCCGCCGAGGACATGCGCCGCCTCGGCCACCGGGCGATCGACCTGCTGGTCGACCGTCTGGTCTCGCTGGGCGAAGGGCGCGTCGCGGGGCGAGGCTCCGCCGCCGACTTCGCCGCGCTGGTAGACGAGCCGCTCCCGCGCGCGGGGCTGGGAGCCGAAGCCAGCCTCGACGCCTTCTTCCAGCGCGTCGCGCCCGGCATGACCAAGCTCGACCACCCGCGCTTCTTCGGCTTCATCCCCTCGGCCTCGAGCTTCTACTCCGTTCTCGGCAAGCTGCTCGACGCCGGAGCCAACCCCTTCGTCGGGAGCTGGCTCGGCGGCGCGACGGTGGCGTCGCTCGAGCTCACGGTGCTGCGCTGGATCGCCGAAGCAGTCGGCTACGACCCGGCGGCGGCCGGCCTCTTCACCAGCGGCGGGTCGATCGCGAACCTGTGCGCGCTGGCGGCGGCGCGGGCGACCTTCGGGTCCCGCGCCGCGCACGGCGCCGCCGGCACCGCCCGCGCTCTGGGTGGCGCCGAGGCGGGCTCCGCGGGAACGCCCCGGCTGCCGGCCGGCTACGATCTGCGTGCCCGCGCGACGATCTATGCCTCCGAGCAGGGCCACGGCTCGTTCGAGAAGGCCGCTCTCCTCCTGGGCTATCCGCCGAGCGCGCTGCGCCGGGTTCCGGTCGACTGCCGCTTCCGCATGCGCGTCGATGCGCTGGCGACGCAGATCGCGGACGATCGCGGTGCGGGTCTCCTCCCCCTCGCCGTCTCCGCCAACGCGGGCACCACCAACACCGGCTCGATCGACCCGCTGCCCGAGATCGCCGACCTGTGCGCCGCGCAGGGAATCTGGCTCCACGTCGACGCGGCCTACGGAGGCTTCGCCGCCATCTGCGCCGAAGGCCGCCGCAAGCTTGCGGGAATGGAGCGCGCCGACTCCCTCACGCTCGATCCCCACAAGTGGCTCTACGCGCCGATGGGGACCGGCTGCGTGCTGGTGCGCGATCGCGCCGCGCTCGAGAGCGCGTTCCGGGTCAGCGGCGACTACCTCAAGGACGTCCCGCGCGCCGAGGTGAACTTCTTCGATCGCGGTCCCGAGATGTCGCGTCCCGGCCGCGTCCTCGCCGTCTGGACGCTGCTGCGCTCGGCCGGGCTCGACGCGATCGCCGAGCAGGTGGAATGGGACCTGCGCCTCGCGCGCCTGGCCGAAGAGCTCCTCGGCGCGGTGCCCGAGCTCGAGATCGTGGTCCCCGCCGAGCTCTCGGTGGTGACCTTCCGGAGCCGCGCCCGTCCGGGCGAGACCGAGGCCGCGCGCGCCGCGCGCGACAGCGCGATCATGGAGCGTACGCTTGCGAGCGGCGAGCTCATGATCTCGTCGACCGACCTCGCGGGGCGCACCGCGCTGCGGCTGGTGGTGCTCAACCACCGGACGACGCAGGACGAGATCCGGCGTTCGGTGGCGGCGATCGCGCGGGCCGCGGGGACGAGCGCCTGAAACCACTCCCGTCCGGAGCGCCACGGAGGGATGGCAACGGCCGGCGGCCGCACCCGGCTTCGGCTACGCCCGCCGATCGAGCACGCTGTAGACCGCCGGGATGATCAGGAGCGTCAGCAGGGTGGACGTGATCAGCCCGCCGATCACGGTGAGCGCCATCGGGGTCCGCAGCTCGCTCCCCTCGCCGAGGCCGATCGCCATCGGCAGCAGGCCGAGCACGGTGGTCGAGGTGGTCATCAGGATCGGGCGCAGCCGCACCTGCCCGGCCTGCTTCAGGGCCTCGATCTTGGCCATGCCGCCGCGGCGCAGCCGGTTGGTGTAGTCGACCAGGATGATCGCGTTGTTGACCACGATGCCGGCGAGGAGGATCACCCCGATCATCACCACCACGCTGATCCGGACGTCGAAGGCGTAGAGCGTCACCAGGACGCCGATCAGCGAAAACGGGACGCTGAAGAGGATGACCAGCGGATGCAGCAGCGACTCGAATTGCGAAGCCATCACCAGGTAGACCATGAACACCGCGAGCAGGATGGCGAGGCGCATCGAGTCGAACGAGGTCTCCATCTCCTGGCGTTGGCCGCCCAGCTCCCAGTCGAAGCCGAGCGGGAGCTCGAGGTTCCCGAGCGCCGCGGTGATGTCGCGTGAGACCGCGCCGAGGTCGCGCCCGACCAGGTTGGCGGTGATGAGCGCCACCCGGCTCCCGTCGGCGCGGCGGATCTCGGCCGGACCGGTGGTCTCGACCACGTCGGCGACCGCCGAGAGCGGTATCGCGGTGGTCGACCCACGGTGGATGTTGAGGTTGCGCAGGTTGCGCACGCTGTCGCGGTAACGCTCCTCCACCCGCAACCGGATGTCGATGGTGCGGTCCTCGCGGGTGATGTCGGTCGCGATCTCGCCCTGCACCTTGGCGCGGATGGCCTCGGCCACCTGGTTGACGCCGAGGCCGAGAGACGCCAGCCGATCGCGCTGGAAGCGGATCTGGATCTCGGGGTTGCCGCCCTCGGTCGACGACTTCACGTCGACCAGCCCCGCGATCCCCGCGAGCCGCTCCACCGTCTGCGCCGCCAGCCTTTCGAGCAGGCGCAGGTTGTAGCCGCGGATCTCGACCTCGATCGGCGTCCGGAAGCTGAAGTAGGAAGGGCGTCCGAACCGGTACTCGAGCCCGGCCGCGCGCACGGGCGGCGCGGCGCCCTCACCCGCGCTCCAGTCGCGCCCGCCCGCGGCGAACTCGGCCGAGCGGCGCAGCGCCTCGTCCTCGGCGTCGAGCCGCGAGCGGACCTGTTCCATCACGGCGTCCTCGCTCTGGCGCGAGATCGGCGGCGCCAGGCGCACCGTCATCTGCGCGATGTTCTCGCGCAGCTCGCCCGACACCCCTCCCTGCTCGTTGGAGGTTCCGATCACCGCGTACACCACGTCGACGCCCTCGAGCCCGCGCGTGAAGCGCTCGACCCCGGCCATACGCGCCGAGGTCACCCTGAGCTGGGTGCCCGGCGGCAGCTCGGTATCGACGAAGAACTCACCCTGTACCAGCTCCGGGATGAGCTCCGTGCCCAGCCGCGGCAGGAGCAGGAGGCTCGTGCCGAAGAGCGCGAGCGTCACCGCCACCAGCACGACCGGCGCCCGCAGCACGGCCCCGAGAACGCGCGCGTACACCGCCGTGAGCCCCCGCAGGCCCGCGTCGAACCCGGTGAGAACGGGGCGCACCAGGGCGGCGACCGCGCCGCCGACGATGCGGAGGATCCAGCGGATGGCGCGCACCGGCCCCAGCACCGCCCAGAACGCCCCCGCCGACAGCCCCCGCCAGAGCGGCGCCAGGCGGCCCTCCAATGGAGCCTCCGCCGCCTCGTCCGCCGCCGCGGCGAAGTCGAAGCGGCGCGACGCCAGCATCGGGATCACGGTGAGCGCGACGAAGAGCGACACCACCAGCGAGAAGGTCACGGTGAGCGCCTGATCGCCGAAGAGCTGGCCGGCGATGCCCTCGACGAAGACGATCGGCACGAAGACGCAGACCGTCGAGAGGGTCGAGGCGACCACCGCCTGGCCCACCTCGCCGGCACCCGCCCGCGCCGCCTCGATCTCGTCCGCTCCCTGGTCGCGGCGGCGCTGGATCGCCTCGAGCACGACGATCGAGTTGTCGACCAAGAGACCGATGCCGAGCGTGATACCGCCGAGCGACATGATGTTGAGCGAGATCCCGGCGGCGTACATCAGGAAGAACGTGGCGATCACCGAGATCGGGATGGCGAGGCCGATGATGCCGGTGGTCCTGAGGCTGCGCAGGAAGAGGTAGAGGACGAGAATGGCGAGCGTGCCGCCGATGACGGCGGTCTCGAGCACCTGGCGCACCGACTGGCGGATGTAGCCGGCCTGGTCGGTGATCCGCTCGAGCCGCAGCCCGGGATCGATCTTCGCCAGCTTCTCGCGGACCGCGTCGAGCCCGGCGAGCACGGCGTCGGCGACCGCGACGGTGTTGGTGCCGCCCTCCTTGAAGACCGCCACCTCGACCGTCTCCTGGCCGGCGATCCGGGTGATGATCTCGCGCTCCTTGCTGCCCTTGTAGACGCGCGCCACGTCGCCGAGGCGCACGATCGCGCCGCGCGAGCGGTCGAGAACGACCGACCGCATGTCCTCGGGACGGACGAACTCGTTGATGGTGCGCACCAGGTACTCGGTCTGGCCTTCGCGCAGTCGGCCCCCGGTGAGGTTGATGTTCTCCTGCGCCAGGCGCGTGATCACCTGGTCGATCGAGAGGCCGAGGCTCGCCAACCTCCGCTCGTCGACCTCGACCTGGATCTCCTCCTCGAGCCCCCCGCTCACCAGCACCGCCGCCACTCCCTCGATGCGCTCGAGCGATCTCTTCACCTCCTCCTCGGCCACCAGGCGCAACCGCACCAGGTCGGAGTCGCCGTAGAGCCCGATGCGCAGGATGGGGTCGAGCGAGGGGTCGTAGCGCAGCAGCACCGGTTTGTCGGCGTCGACCGGGAGGCGCACCACGTCGAGGCGCTCGCGGACGTCGAGCGCCGCGAAGTCCATGTTGGTGCCCCAGCTGAACTCGAGCGTGACCTCGCTGCGGTCGGCGCGCGAGCTCGACGACACCTTCACCACGTTGTTGACGACGCCGACCGCGTCCTCGATGGGCTTCGTGATCAGGCTCTCGACCTCGATCGGCGCCGCGCCTTCGAGCTCGGTGCGGACGGTCAGGGAGGGGTAGCTGATGTCCGGCAGCAGGTCGACCGCGAGGTCGTCGAACGCGACCACGCCGAACACCACCGCCGCCAGCGCGAAGATGAAGACCGTGACCGGCCGTCGCGTGGAGAACTCGACGATGCGCATGGCGGCGTTAGCCTACGGAACGTGCTGGATAGCACGTTCCTCCGGCTAGATGACTTTGGCACCGAGGACGGCGCTGGCGCTTCGCGCCCCGCCTACGGAACGTGCTGGATAGCACGTTCCTCCGGCTACTTGCTGTTGGCGCCGAGGACGGCGCTGGCGCTTCGCGCCGCGCACAGATGGGGCGCACAGATGGGACGCTGTTACTCGGACACACTCCTAGGGCGCCCTTTCGTCGCGTCGATGCGCTGCTCGATCTCCTGCTCGGAGAGGCCGCGGGCGCGCATACGCTCCCTGATCTCCCCGAGCCGCTCCGGCGTCATGGCGGCGGGATCGAGCGTGGCCGGGCCGGGACCGCCGGGCCCGGCGCCCCGCTCGACGCCGGGTCGCGCGGAGGCCGCGGCGTCCGGAGCGGGCAGCGCCGCCGCGGTCGCGCTCGGTACCGCCGTAGACCCGGGCTCCAGGACGTAGACCGGCGTGCCGTCCGACAGGCTGTCCTGGCCGAGCACGATCACCTCCTGGCCCTG
>DATKDQ010000191.1:0-2483 GCA_035544635.1 Thermoanaerobaculia bacterium | reverse complement strand
ACGGGCCGCGCGCAGGGTGGGACGGGGCGCGGGTGGGACGTGGAACCGCTCGACATGGGGTCGTGCCTCCAGGGCCATTGTAACGGCGGAGAGGTCGAGTCCCGCGGCCGCTCACTCCGCGACCTGGGTCGCGAACCACCTGCCCTCGTAGTGCGCGCGCGCCTGGATCAGGTCGACCGTCCAGGTCCCCTCGCTGCGACCCTCCTCCAGGTCGCCCTGGAGGCTCCCTTCGAAGGCCGCCGGCAGGCCGATTCCGGTCTGCCCTCTGCCCTCGAACTTCGCGTTGAGGAAGCCCTGGTTCAGGGAGCCTCGGAACGAGGCCTCGAACGTCTCGCCGCGTCGCGTGGCGCCGGTGATGCGACCGTCGGCCGTGGTCCCGCGCGCGTTCACGGTGAACTCCATGTCGCCGGAGACCCCGCCTTCGAAGGTGCCCCGCCAGCGCCCGCGGTTGGGCGACGAGCAGGCGAGAGACGCCGCGAGCAACGACGTGGTGAGCGCCAGCGCGCAGGTCAGGCGCACTGCCCCTCGCCGCTCGTCGCGAGCGGGCTGGCTCGGTCTCCCCGCACCTGCTGCTGCGTTCCTCCTGCCACGCCACCGAGTCGCCGCAGCGGTGCGGCGGGCGGGTGGTGCGGCAGCCTTGCAGTGCCCTCGGGTGCGCGAGTCAGCCATCCGTGAAGTCGACCGGCCACTCCGGATGCCAGGGGCGCTCGCGCTCGAAGGTGCGCGCGGCACGCAGCACGAGGTCGTCACGATGCCGCGGTCCGACGATCTGCAGCCCGACCGGAAAGCCGGCCCGGGAGAGCCCGGCGCGCACCGTCGCCGCCGGATGCCCGGACATGTTGAACGGGATGGTGAGAGCGCCGGCCGCCGCCGGCGGCTGTGGCCTGCCCTCGGTCTCGGTGGGGAACGGGCCCCGGCTCGGAGGAGGGTCGAACGACACCGTCGGCAGCAGGAGCAGGTCGTGGTCGCGGAAGAGCTCGGAGCACCACCGGTTCAGCTCGGCGCGGCGCCGGCGCATGGCGTCCCAGCTCACCGGGTCGATGCGACTCGCCTCCCGGATCCCCTGCGCCAGCGCGCGCGTGATCTCGCTCTCGCGCGTGGCGAACCACGGCGAGTGGATGCCGGCGAGATCGAGATACATCAGTGCCGACCACTCGGCGCCGAGCTGGGGCGGCCCGCCGGCGAGGCCCAGGACGCGATGGCCGAGTCGGGTGAAGACCTGCGCGGCCTCCTCGATCGATGCCGCGATGTCCGATTGCACCGCGGCGTACCCGAGATCGAGCGAGAGCGCGATGCGCAGCGGCGCATCGAGGGGCCGGTTGACCTCGTCGGCGTAGCGGACGCCGGCCGAGGGCAGGCTGGTCGGGTCGTCGTCGCTCGGGCCCGCAACCAGGTCGAGGAAGAGCGCGCCGTCCTCCACGGTCTTGGTGAGCGGCCCGTAGACCGACGTGTTCGACCAGTCCCAGCGCGAGAAGGGGCCGCGCGGCACGCGGCCGGCCGACGGCTTGAGCCCGAACGCTCCGACGAAGGACGCCGGGATGCGGATCGAGCCACCTCCGTCGCTGGCCGTGACCAGCGGCAGGACGCCGCCCGCCAGCACCGCTGCCGAGCCGCCGCTCGAGCCGCCCGGCGTGCGGGCCAGGTCCCAGGGCGAGCGGGTGTCGCGGAAGAGCAGATTCTTGGTGATGGCGGTGAAGCCGAACTCCGGGGTGTTGGTCTTCGCCACCACGATCGCTCCCGCCGCCCTGAGCCGGGCCACCTGCGTGGAATCGGTGGTTGCGAAGTTGTCGCGGAAGGGGATCGAGCCGAACGTGGTCTTCATGCCGGCGACGTCCTCGAGGTCCTTGACGCCGAGCGGGATCCCCTCGAGGGGGCGGCCGTCGCCGCGGGCGAGGCGGGTCTCGCTCGCTCGCGCCTCGGCGAGAAGCGTCTCTCGATCGCGCAGCGCGACCACCGCGTTGAGCGCCTCGTGAGTGCGATCGACGCGGTCGAGCACCGAGGTCATGAGCTCCACCGGGGAGAGCTCGCGGCGTTGCAGCAGGTGGCCGAGGTCGACCAGGCTCGAGGTCCAGATCTCACGCATCCTCGCCTCCCACCGCTGCTCCGCCGACCTTGCCGTAATCGACCGAGAGCCAGCGCTCCGGACGCATCGACACCCGGATGGTGTTGTCGTGCGATCCCTCGCCTCCGGTGCTCTCGACGTAGCGGTCGCCGCGCTTGGTACCGAGATAGCGGCGCGCGAGCGGGCGGGTGTCGCGCTCGACGTCGCCCGGCGTGATCTCCGTCACCGGCCCCTCCACGCTCACGTACCGGTACGGCGCCGCCTCGGTCTGCACGCACAGGCTCACTCGAGCGCCCTCGGCGAGGAGCTCGCCCTTGCGGGAGTCGCGCTCGGTGACGAACCAGACGCTGCCGCCGGGCTCGTAGCCGTACCAGATCGGCATCGAGAGCGGTCCGCGTCCCGGGGCATTGACGCTCAGCAC
>DATKDQ010000190.1:0-4131 GCA_035544635.1 Thermoanaerobaculia bacterium | reverse complement strand
GAGCCCCTCCGCGCCGGGCCGGAGCAGGTACATCCCCCTGCGGATCCCCTCCTCGGCACCCTCGGGCATCGCCGGATGGGAGTAGTTCTCGTTCATCACGGTGATGTAGTAGAAGACCTGCTCCTCCTCAGCGTACATGCGACGCAGCCCGTCCTGGAGGATCACCACCAGCTCGTAGGCGTAGCAGGGATCGTACGCGATGCAGTTCGGCACCACCGAGAACAGCACGTGACCGTGCCCGTCTTGGTGCTGGAGCCCCTCGGCGTTCAACGTGGTGCGGCCGGACGTGCCACCGACCAGAAACCCGCGCGTGCGCATGTCGCCGGCCGCCCAGACGAAGTCGCCGACCCGCTGGTAGCCGAACATCGAGTAGAAGATGTAGAAGGGGATCATGCGCAGGCCGTGGTTGGAGTACGACGTGCCCGCCGCCATCCACGAGCACAGCGAACCGGCCTCGGTGATCCCCTCCTCGAGGATCTGCCCGTTCTTCGCCTCGGTGTAGGGCGCGATCTGACCGGCGTCCACCGGCTGGTAGAGCTGCCCGACCGACGAGTAGATCCCGAGCTGGCGGAACATGCCCTCCATGCCGAACGTGCGCGCCTCGTCGGCCACGATCGGTACCAGGTGCGGCCGCAGCGTCTTGTTGCGCGCCAGGGTCATGAGCGCGCGCACGAACACCATGGTGGTCGAGATCTCCCGCTCGCCGGTCGGCTCGAGGAGCGACTTGAACGCGTCGAGCCCCGGCACCTCGAGCGCCGGCGCCTCGGTCCGCCGCACCGGGACGTAGCCTCCGAGCGCCTCGCGCCGCTCCTTGAGGTAACGGATCTCGGGGCTGTCCTCCGGCGGCCGGTAGAAGGGCACCCTCTCGAGGTCCTCGTCGTCGACCGGGATGTGCCAGCGGTCGCGGAACTGCTTGAGCACCTCGATGCCCATCTTCTTCTGCTGGTGGGTGATGTTCTGCCCCTCGCCGGCCATCCCCATGCCGTAGCCCTTGACGGTCTTGGCAAGGATGACGGTGGGCTGGCCCTGATGACGAACGGCCTCCCAGTAGGCGGCGTAGGTCTTGTGCGGGTCGTGGCCGCCACGGTTGAGCCGCCAGATGTCGTCGTCGGTGAGGTGCGCCACCATCGCCTTCAGCTCGGGGTACTTGCCGAAGAAGTGCTCGCGCACGAACGCGCCGTCGAGGCTCGCCTTGTAGGCCTGGTACTCGCCGTCGACCACCTCCTCCATGCGCTTGCGCAGCAGGCCCTTGGTGTCGCGCGCCAGGAGCGGGTCCCAGTACGAGCCCCAGATCACCTTGATCACGTTCCAGCCCGCGCCGCGGAAGACGCCCTCGAGCTCCTGGATGATCTTGCCGTTACCGCGCACCGGGCCGTCCAGGCGCTGGAGGTTGCAGTTGACGACGAAGATCAGGTTGTCGAGGCGCTCGCGACCGGCCAGCGAGATCGCGCCCAGGGACTCCGGCTCGTCCATCTCGCCGTCGCCCATGAACGCCCACACCTTGCGGTCGCCGGTATCGAGCATGCCGCGATCGTCGAGATAGCGCATGAAGCGTGCCTGATAGATCGCCATCATCGGCGACAGCCCCATCGACACCGTCGGGAACTGCCAGAACTCCGGCATCAGCCAGGGATGCGGATAGGACGAGAGCCCCTTGCCGGCGATCTCGCGCCGGAAGTTCTCGAGCTCGACCTCCGAGATGCGGCCCTCGAGGTAGGCGCGGGCGTAGATCCCGGGCGAGGAGTGCCCCTGGATGAACACCAAGTCGCCGCCGTGCTCCTTCGAGGGTGCGCGGAAGAAGTGGTTGAAGCCGACGTCGTAGAGGGTCGCGGCCGAGGCGAAGCTCGCGATGTGCCCGCCGAGCGAGAGCTCGCCCTTGTTGGCGTGCACCACCATCGCCGCCGCGTTCCAGCGGATGATGCCGCGGATGCGCCACTCCAAGTCGGCGTCACCCGGCGACGGCTTCTGCCGCTGGGTCGGGATGGTGTTGACGTAGGCGGTGGTGGCCTTGAACGGAAGGTTCAGCCCGGCGCGGCGGGCGTGCTCGATGACCGACTCGAGCAGGTAGTGCGCGCGACCCGGCCCCTCGCGGTCGAGCACCGCGTCGAAGGCCTCGATCCACTCGCGGGTCTCTTCGGGGTCGGCGTCCGTGGCGGGAGAGGCGGGTGCCACGGCGACGCCTTCCGGTGTGCGTTCGCGGTTCATCGGGCGTCGCGCGGCGCTCGCCCGGGGCGACGCCCGCTCGAGGCGCCGGGGCGCGCCGCCGGGATCGTGTCGCTCGGGCCGGCCGCGTCCAGCGGGCGCGCGAGGCGGATGCCGGTGAACTGGAAGCGGGTGTCCGGAGGCCAGAAGTTCCGATAGCTCACCCGGATGTGCGAGCGCGGCGTCGCGCACGAGCCGCCCCGCAGCACGCGCTGGTTGTCCATGAACTTGCCGTTGTACTCGGTGAGGCTGCCGCCGAAGGGAACGTAGCCCGGGTACGCGTCGTAGTGGCTCGAGGTCCACTCCCAGACCTCGCCCGCCGCCTGCGGCCAGCCGCCGTTGCTCGGGGACGGCTCGCCCGCCGAGCTGCCGGCTCGAGCCTCGTCTCCTCCCTCCGGATGCAGCCTTCCACTCTCCAGGAAGTTCCCCGCTTCGACGCCGAACCCCAGCGTTCGCGCCGCGCGCTCCCACTCCCGCTCGGTGGTGAGGCGGCAGCCGGACCATTCGGCGCGCGCGCGGTCCAGCCAGCGCGCGAACGCATCGGCCTCGTAGAAGCTGACGTGGCACGCCGGCTCATCGAGCGCGAGCGCGCGCATCCCGGCGAGCGTCCACTGCAGCCACTCGCCGTCGACCCGCTCCCAGTAGAGCGGTGCCATGAGGCCCTTCTCCTTGACCGCGGCCCAGCCGTTGGCGAGCCACAGCAGCGGATCCTGGTAGCCGCCGTCGGCCATGAACTCGAGGTACTCACCGTTCGTGATCAGGCGGTTCGCGACGGCGAACGGCTCGAGCCACGCCCGGTGCACGGCGAGCTCGTTGTCGAAGCACCAGCCCCCCTCGCGATTGCCGAACTCGTCGAGCCCGCCGTCGAGCTCGATCTGGACGAGCGGAGCGGCGCCGTTCCCGGCCCGAGCCATGCCCTGCGAGCCCTCCGACGGGAGCATCGCCCCGCGCGAGGCCGCGCCACGACACGGCGCCGCGGTCGCGGCGGAGCGGCGCGCCGCTTCCTTCAGATAGGGCTCGCGCAGATTCCGCGCGTTCGACCCCAGGATGTGCTTGATCTCGGTGACGAAGAGCTCCTGATGCTGCTGCTCGTGATGGATGCCGGTCTCGACCAGGAACTCGGCGCGCTCCCACTGGTCGTCGGCGAGGCCGCGCAGCAGGCGCTCGAGGCGCTCGTCGGTGCGCTCGCGGAAGGCGTAGATCTCCTCTGTGGTCGGGCGCGTCTGGAGCCCGCGCTCGGCGCGATCGACACGGGGGCCGAGCATCTCGTAGTAGGAGTTCAGGACGTACTCGAGGCGGGCGTCCTCCGCCGCGTAGAGACCGTGCGGCTCGAGCACGTTCTTGGCGAAGAACCAGGTGGTGTGGCCGAGGTTCCACCACGGCGGGCTGACGTCCGGCATCGACTGGATGCGGTAGTCCTCCGCGCGAAGCGGCCGCGCCAGGTCGACCGAGAGGCTGCGGGTCGCTCGCAGCCGCGCGATCAGCGACTCTCGTTCCATCCGGTGGATGTTATCAATGGGGGGTGGACGGGGATCCGGCGCCGGGGCCCGAGGCTGCGGTCGTCGAGCGGCGCCGAACCGAGTCGAGATCCCACACCAGGAGCGCTTCTTCCTGGAACGCCGGCGGTCCCCACCGCCGGCGTAGGCTGCGCGCGACGCGGCGGGAGGTCCGGGCGATCTGCTCCCACTCCTCCGGCCGGTAGTAGCTCCCGCTGTCATCGCCGCCCTCGATCGAGAGCTCCTCGGCGAGCGGGTCGCGGTGCACCACCAGAAAGCGCGCCGCGCTCGCGGCGAGCTCTTCCGGGCGCGCGCAGTGATGGTTGCGCAGCCGCAGCCGCTGGTCGCAGGGCCACTCGAAAGGCTCGATCGCGATCACCGGCGCCCGATGCACCGCCTGGTAGACGTAGTGCGCCCGCGTCGCGCTCCATCC
>DATKDQ010000189.1:0-5472 GCA_035544635.1 Thermoanaerobaculia bacterium | reverse complement strand
CGGAAGATGGTGGCGCCGAGGCCGCTGTCGTGGGTGGTGGCGTTGGTGATCGAGGCGCGGTCGCTGGCGACCGAGATCGAGCTCGCCGACAGCCGGATCACGTCGCCGGGCTTGACCTCGGTCGGCCCCTCGACCGCGAGGTCGTTGACGAAGGTGCCGTTGCGCGAGCCCAGGTCCTCCACCAGGAGACGGTCGTCGCGCCGCATCAGGCGCGCGTGATGCCTCGACAGGAAGGGGTCGGAGAGGGCGAGATCGGCGGTCGAAGAGCGCCCGACGGTGACGGAGTCCCGGTCGAGCACGAAGTCGAACGGGTCGCCTTCGGCCGGCGTGACGCGCAGCTTCATGGGAAGGCGAAAACTATCACGCGGCGCCGGCCTGCCGCGCCCGGTCCCCAGGGTCCCGCGGCAGACCCTCCGGCCTCCGGCCGGCGCTGGACGCCGCCGGTGTGAGCCCCGGGGCCTAGACGCACTCGAGGACGGCCGCCGGTGGCTGCCGCTCCCCGCGCTAGAATCGGCGGCCGAGGATGCGGGTGGCAGGGCGATCGCGGTCCGCCGCGGCCCCGGCGACGGAGTGCAGTAACACCGACAGGAGCGATCGATGGCACACACCTACGAGGAGCTGAGCGGGATGACGGTGGCCGAGCTGCGCGACATCGCGAAGGAGCTGGACCACGAGGCGGTCCAGGGCTCGACCCAGATGAACAAGGAGCACCTGCTGCCGGCGTTGTGCACGGCTCTGGGGATCGAGGCCCATGCCCATCACGTGGTGGTCGGGATCGACAAGGCGGGGATCAAGTCGAAGATTCGCCAGCTCAAGAGCCAGCGCGACGAGGTGCTCAAGGGCGGCGATCACCGCCGCCTGCGCCGGGTCCGTCGCCGCATTCACCGGCTGAAGCGCCGCATCCGTCGCCACATGGTCTAGCGCCAGATCACTCTGGCGCCGGCGCGCGCGCGTGAAACATGGTCCCGAACCGCGCGGCCAGGAGCGGACCGGTAGCGGCGTCCTCGTGCTTGAAGAAGACGAACGCCCGGTCCCACGCCTGCCCTCGAACCCGCTCGCACCAGCTCGCGAGCGCGGCGTCGTCGTACTCCTCGCGCCGGAGCCGCAGGTAGCCCCAGCTCGCCGTCGCGACCAACGGCGTATCCGTCTCCTCGCCACTCTCCGCGACGCACAGGCTCGCTCCGGACTCGGCGAGCGCGGAGTACACCTCGTCGGTGAACCACGAAACGTGGCGGAACTCGAACGCCGCCGGCGCCCCCGCGGGCAGGAGCGCCAGGAACTCGCGCAGGCGCGGGACGTCCTTTTGGAGGAACGGAGGGAGCTGGAAGAGAAAGGCGCCCAGCGTCTCGCCGAGCTCGGCGGCGCCATCGAGCAGGTATTCGAGGGCCGGTCCGGCCTCCTTCAGGCGATTTTGGTGCGTGATGCGCCGTGACGCCTTGAGCACGAAGCGGAACGAGGGCGGCACCTGCTCGCGCCAGCGGGCGAACACCGCCCGTTCGGGCATGCGGTAGAAGGTGTTGTTGACCTCGACCGCGGGAAGCCGCTCGGCGTACCAGCCGAGCATGCCGTCGTTCTTGATCGTCTCCGGGTAGAAAGGACCCTTCCACTCCTTGTACGCCCAGCCGCTGGTGCCGGTATAGAGCTTCATCGAAGCTCCGCAGCAAGCGGTGACAGGATCCGGCCTTCCATTGTGCACTCCCGTTGCCGTTCAGGCGCCGGTTCCTGTCACCTCCCCGCATCACCAGGCGTCGACGCTGCGGTGGAGATGGTCCATCAGCGCAGCAACGACAGCACCTCCGGGATCTCGCGGACGACGTGAGCGGGACGGTGCTCGGCCTCCTGCGGCTCGTCCTCGCCGCTCCAGATCAGAACCGAGCGCATCCCGGCCCGATTGGCACCGGCGATGTCCTGCGGCAGCGAGTCGCCAACGAAGAGAGCGGCGCCGGCCTCGCAGCCGGCGCGTTCGAGGGCCTGCCGGAAGAAGCTCTGATCGGGCTTGCAGGAGCCCGCCGCCTCACTCGACAGCAGCGAGTGGAAATGCTCGCGGATGCCGGCCACATCCACCAGGTGCTCGAGGTGGTCCTGGTCGATGTTCGACACCATGCCGACGTGCAGATCGCGGCGGCGCAGCTCCTCGAGCGTCGCGACGACGCCCGGGCGCAGCCGGAAGTCGCGCGCCTGGAGCCGCCGCTGCAGCGACTGGTGCCGCTCCAGGAGATCGTCGCTGGTCTCGAGGCCGAGCTCGCGTACGAGCTCGAGCAGCGCGTCGCGGAACAGATCGCGGTGGTGGTAGAACGGGCGCGGCAGGTACTGGTAGAACACCTTGCGCAGCGCCTGCCGGTAGGCGGCGAGGAGCGCGGCGTCGTCAACCTCGGTCCGGTGCCAGTCGACGAACGCACGCAGGCCCTCACGGCTGGCGCGCTCGAGGTCCCGATAGTCGTAGAGCGTGCCGCCGAAGTCGAAGAGGACGGCGCGCGTCGTGGTCACCGGACCGACCCTTGGGCGGGCGGGGGCGAGGGGGTCGATGGCTGCGCGGACACCGCCAGGCGCCCGTCGAGGTCGAGCTCCGCCGCCATACCTTGCATCGCGGCGAGGACGTTGCCGACGTGCTCCCAGAGCTCGAGCCCCCCGCCGAAGCAGGAGCGGCTGAAGTCCTCGGTCGCCGACTGCACGTGGGCGCGATCGACGCCGCGCGCGAACGCCTTGTCCTTCCACTTCTTGCGCACCGAGGGGATCGCCACCGAGCGCAGGTCCTTGTCCGGACGCACCAGCGCGCTGGCGGAGAGCAGACCGGTGATCTCGTCGCAGGCGAGGAGCGCGAAGTCGATCGGCGTCGTACGCTCGACGCCCGTGCCGGCCGTGTTGTGGGACAGGATCGCCCGCACCACGACCTCGTCACAGCCGCGCTCGCGCAGGATCGGCGCGCCCTCGGCCGGATGGCTCTCCAGCGTGGGGTGGATCTCCCAGTCGAAGTCGTGGAGGAGCCCAGCCATGCCCCAGAGCTCGGGATCGCCGCCCAGACGGCCGGCGTAGTACCGCATCGCGGCCTCGACCGCGAGCATGTGGCGGCGCAGCCCCCGGTCGGCGACATGGGAGGTCATGAGGGAGTAGGCGCCGGCACGGTTCATGGGTGGGTGAACGCTCTGTGCTGCGGCAGGGGGCCGGATCCCGCCTACGTGGCCGCGGGGGTCATCGCACCGCCGAATCGACCGGTTCGCGAAAGAGACCGCCTCTTCGCAGGCCCCGGATCGGGCGCTGGGAATTGTATCGGACGCCCGGTTCCCCGCGGTCTCGGTAAGATCGTGAGGATGATTGGCCGCAGGCCCATGGCCGGAGCGCCCGCCTTCGGTGGTTTCGGGGGGCCGGTTCCCCGCGACGTGGTCGTTCTCCTCGCGGTCGTCTTCACCACCTTCACGTTCCAGTTCTTCGAGGCGACCCGCGCCGTCCCGGCGCTGCTCCGGCTGTCGCCGGAGGTGTGGCGGAGCGGGCACATCTGGCGCCTGGTCACCTATCCGCTCGCGGGGCAGGGCGGGCCGGGCATCTGGTTCCTGCTCGAGCTGCTCATCCTCTACTGGTTCTCGCGCGACATCTTCTGGCGGCTGGGCCGGCGCCGGTTCTGGAGCGTGCTGGCCGGAGGCACCGTTGCCGCCGGGCTCGCCGCGGTCGCGACCGAGCTGCTAGCGGTGTGGATCCCCGCCGCGTCCGGCCCGGTTCCCTTCACGCTGCTCCAGGGTCAACGCACCCTCCTCGTGATCGTGATCGCCGCCTTCGCCACCGTGTTGGGGCATGCCACGATCTACCTCTTCTTCATCCTGCCGGTGCAGGCGCGCTGGTTTCTCTGGATCGAGATCCTGTTCGCCTTCATGGGCTTTCTCGGCACGCGCGACCTCGCGGGCTTCGTCGGCCTGTGCGTGGCGGTGGCGGTGACCAACCGGACGCTGGCCTCCCGGCGGCTGGACCGGTCGCTGCGCGAGCTGTGGCTGCGCCTCGAGCAGCGCCGCATCCGCTGGAAGCTCGACCGGATGCGCCGCCGGCGCGGCATGCGTCTGATCAAGGGCAAGGGAGCCGGGAGCGAGGACGAGCGCCGCCGCCGGGAGCCCTGGGTGCATTAGGACGGGACGACCTCGGGTCGGAGACGATCACCAGGATCTAGCAGCTGTGACCTGCGCCGGCTCGGGCCGCGCCGGCCTCCGCTGCGACCAGGAGCACCGAGAGGGCGAGGATCTCGGTCGCCTGGCGCAGCTCGGCGAGGGGCGGGAAGCTCGGCGCGATCCGGATGTTGCGGTCGCGGGGGTCGTTGCCGCGGGGGAAGGTGGCCCCCGCCGCCGTGAGCTTCACGCCCGCCTCCTTGGCGAGCGCGACGACACGGGCCGCGCAGCCGTCCGGGACGTCGAGGCTCGAGAAGTAACCGCCCCGAGGCCTGCTCCAGGACGCCACACCCGTTCCCTCGAGCTCGCGCTCCAGGATCTCCGAGACCGCCTCGAACTTCGGACGGAGGATCGCCGCATGCCGCCGCATGTGGGCGTCGAGCGCGGCGCGGTCGGGCAGGAAGCGGGCGTGGCGGAGCTGCGCGATCTTGTCCGGACCGATGGTGCGCTTTCCGCGCGACTGCCGGAACCAGGCCAGGTTGGCGTCGCTGCCGGCGATCGCGGAGATGCCCGCGCCCGCGAGCGTGATCTTCGACGTCGAGGCGAAGAGCAGCGGTCGATCCGGATGACCGGCGGCGCGGCACTCCTCGAGGATGGGCGCGAGCGGCTCGGGGTCGGGGTAGAGGTGGTGCACGACGTAGGCGTTGTCCCAGACGATGCGGAAGTCGGGAGCCGCCGTCTTCATGCGCGCCAGGTGGCGCACGGTCTCGATGCCGTAGGTGATCCCGGTGGGGTTGCTGTAGCGCGGCACGCAGAAGATCGCCTTCACGGCGGCATCGTCGGCGGCGAGGCGCGAGACCTCCTCGAGATCGGGGCCGTCGGCTCCGATCGGGACCGTCACGGTGTCGGCGCCGAGGTGCTCGCAGAGGGCGAAGTGGCGGTCGTAGCCCGGCGAGGGGCAGAGCACCTTCACCGCCGGCTCGCGGCCCCAGGGCCGCGCGCTGCCCGGAACGCCGCGATGCACCGCCTCCGAGACCAGGTCGTACATCAGGCTGAGGCTGGCGTTGTCGCCCACGATCACGGCTTCGGGCGCGACCTCGAGGATGTCGGCGAAGAAGCGCTTGGCCTCCGGCAGCCCGTCGAGGACGCCGTAGTTGCGGCAATCGGTGCCGTCGAGCGCCCGGTAGTCGGCGGCGTCGAGACAGTGGAGCAGCGGCAGGCTCAGGTCGAGCTGCTCGGAGCAGGGCTTGCCCCGGGTCATGTCGAGGTCGAGCGCCCGCCGCTGCGCCGTGGCGTAGCGCTCGCGGAGCGCTTCGATCGAGATCGACGTGGTGGTCATCGGTTGCCGGCTGCTCCTGCTCGGGTCTCGGGTTCGCGCGTCGCG
>DATKDQ010000188.1:0-4105 GCA_035544635.1 Thermoanaerobaculia bacterium | reverse complement strand
GGAATCCCGATGGCGATCGACTGGAAGATCTCCTCGTCGGTGGAGCCGTGATCCCACTCGCAATCGAAGAGGTTCGGCGCGACGCGATCGGCGGCGGGCTGCGTCGAATGGCAGTACCCGGTGCACACCGCGCGGAAGAGTTGGTGGGCGCGACCCATCGCCTGCGCGTCGGCGAGGTACTCCGCGACCGGAGAACCGGCGACGCCGGCGTCGGGGGCGGCCGTAGCGGAGCCCGTGGCGGGGTCGGTGGCCGGGGCGGGGTCCGCGGCCGTGGCGGCGGGCGGCGCCACCCCCTCGGCACCCGACGTCGATCCCGCGCCACCGGTCGCGCAGGCCACCAGGACGAGCGGAATCGAGACCAGCACTCCGGCGACGAAGCCCTGCACGTAGCCCGGCGATCGCGGCGGCGCCTTCCCCACCCTGACTCCTTCCCGCGGATCGTGAGCGGTCATCGCCGCTCCTGTGCCTGCCGGCTCTTGAGCTCGGCGAGGGCCGCCGCGTCGGAGGTGGTCGCGAACGGAGCGCGCGCGGGGATGCCGTGTGCGCGCGCCAGCCGCTCGATCTCGCCCGATGCCGCAATGCGCTCGAGCGCGCGATCGATCGTCTCCAGCCACGACGAGCGGTCGCGCACTGCTACGTGCTCGTTCCAGCGCAACGCGCGGGGCGGCGACCACGCCAGGTGCGGCTCTCGCCCCAGCGGTGCAAGCGCCGGCCCCCAGACCAGGGCCGCCTCCACCTCGCCGGCGTCGTAGAGCTCGAGCGTCTCGCCGGGTGAGGGGCGCGCGCGCCAGTCGAGCGCGAGCGCCTGCGCGGCGAGATGCGCGAAGGTCTGGAGCTGAACGCCGACGCGGTGTCCCGCGAGCGACTCGAGGTTGCCGGGGGCATCCGCGGCTGCGATCAGCTCGAACGCCGCGCCGTAGTACGGCCGTGTCAACGCCAGCCGATCGCGCCGCCGCCCGAGGCTCTCCGCTCCGGGAACCGACGCCACGGCGTCGCACTCACCGCCCGCCAGCCGATCGAGTGGCAGATCGGTCGACTCGATCTCGGAGAAGCCGGCGCGCGATGGCGACCACACCGGCGCGAGCGTCGCCCCCGCCTCGGCCGCGACCGCCGCCATCACGTCGAGATCGAAGCCGCGGCCGCTCTGCCGGTGCGCCCGCGGCGCGTCGTCCTCGAGAAAGCAGACGCGAAGCGCGGCGCCTCGCTCCGCGCGAGCGGCATCGAGCGCCGGCGGGTACCCGAGCGCGGCCGCGAACATGGGGAGCAGGCAAGCTGCTCCCCTTCGAAACCGAGAGGCCGCACGATGCAACGCGCCCCGCGGCTCCCGGCCCGACCTCACGCGTCCCCCGGCTCGAGCTCGAAGACGACCAGCACTCCCGCGTCCGGCACCACCGACGGCTTGCCGACGATCTGTTCGACCACCCCGCCGCCGCCGACGCCGACCGCGAGGAAGACGCGGCCGTCGATCTCGTAGGCCACCGGGTGGCTCCGGATCGTCGATCCGGCGTTCCAGCGCCAGGTCTCCCGGCCGGTGGCCGCGTCGAAGCCGAGCAGGTGGCCCTCCATGTTGCCGGTGACGACCAGGCCGCCCGCGGTCGAGAGCACGCCGCCCATCATCGGCCATGGATCCTGGTAGCGCCACCTGGTCTCGCCGGTCGCGACGTCGATCGCGCTCAGGTGGCCGTAGGCCTTGCCCTCGGCCGAGTCGACGCCGATCGGCTCGCCGCCCATGAACGGCACTCCCTCGACGAAGATCACGATCCCCTTCTTGAACTGCATGCAGCTCTCGATGACGGGCATGAACGCGAGCCCGAGATCGGGGTTGAACGCGCCGTTGTAGGAGCCCTGCTTGCCGCCGGCGAGCCCGGGGCAGATGCGCTCGGGAGTCTCGTCCTCCTCGGCCGGGACCATCTTGGGATCGACCACGGGTCTGCCGGTGGCGTCGATGGTGCCCCAGTTGACCTGATCGGCGTACTGCTTCGCGAACAGGAACCTGCCGTCGCGCCGATCGAGCAGATAGAAGTAGCCGTTGCGATTCGCCTGCGCCAGCGCGGGCAATTGCTCGCCGCCGACCTCGACCTCCACCAGCAGCAGCTCGCTGTTGCCGTCGTAGTCCCACACGTCGTGCGGCGTGAACTGGAAGTGCCACTTGCGGGTGCCGGTCGTGGGATCGACTGCGAGCACCGAGTCGCTGTACAGGTTGTCGCCCTCGCGCAGATCGCCGTTCCAGTCGGGGCTCGGGTTGCCGGTCGCCCAGAACAGGGTGTCGGTCTCGGGATCGTAGGAGCCGCTCACCCAGGTCGGGGAGCCGCCGCTCTTCCACGAGTCCCCCGCCCAGGTCTCGACCCCGGGCTCCCCCTCGGCGGGCACCGTGTAGTGGCGCCAGCGCCGCTCGCCCGTCCTCCAGTCATAGGCGTCGAAGAAGCCGCGCACGCCGTACTCGCCTCCCGCGATGCCGATCACCGCGAGGTCGCCGACGACGAGCGGGGCCGACGTCACCGAGAAACCGCGATCGTACGGAGCGATCTCGGTGTTCCAGGCGATCTTCCCGGTCTTGCGGTCGAACGCGAGGAGGCGCGCGTCGAGCGTTCCCATCAGGATGAGGTCACCGGCGATCGAGGCGCCGCGGTTCACCGGCCCACAGCAGATGCGAAGGTCCTTGGGGTTCTGGTGGTCGTAGCGCCAGATCGGCTGGCCGGTGACCGCGTCGACCGCGAACAGCCGGTTGTGCGACGCCGTGGCGTAGAGGATGCCGTCGTAGACGATGGGCGAGACCTCGAGCTGGACCGGCACGCCGGTGGGGAGCATCCAGGCGACGCGCAGGCGGCGCGCGCTCTCCGGCGTGAGCTTCTTGATCGGGCTGTGCCGCCAGCTCGCGTAGTTGCCGCCGAAGTGGAGCCACGCCGAGGGATCGCGCGGCGCCGCGCGCAGCATCTCGCTCGTCACGGGACCGGCGCCGCGGCCCGCTGGGCCGTCGTTGATCCAGTGCGTCTGGGCGGGACCCACGGGCGCCTCGCCGGCCTCTTGCGCCTCCAGAGCCGGGAGCGCGGCGGCGACTGACAGCAGAGTGAACGCGAACACCGAGGTCCGTCGGCAACGCATTGGCGTCCTCCCCTCCGAGACTGGCGCGCTAGCCTCCGAAACGTGCTGAATAGCACGTTCCTCCGGCTAGTTGCTGTTTGGCGCCGAGGACGGCGCTGGCGCTTCGCGCCCCACACAGATGGGACGCAGTTACTCGGACATACTCTTAGCTTAGCGTGAAGACCGGCGTGGAGCGCCACCGGGCGCCGGACCGGAGGGGCAGGTGTCCGCGGGCGCGCGAGATACGCGTGCTAGACTTTGCGCGAGCATCCCGCCCGCCGTGCACACTCCGGAGGTACCCATGATGGCCAAGCGGATCGTCGCGACGCTCGGTGCGATCTCCCTCAGTCTGGTCGCGTTCGCGTCCGACAACCCGCCGGCGGAGGGGTTCGACGCCGCCGGGTCGGACGCCAAGGCGATCGAGCTCGCCGATCGCGTGATGCAGGCGATGGGCGGGCGCCCGGCCTGGGACGCCACTCGTTACATCGGGTGGAAGTTCTTCGCCCCGCAGCCGGCCGGCCGCACTCATCTGTGGGACAAGTGGACCGGCAACCTCCGCTATCAGCACGGCGACCAGATCACGCTGATGAACATCCACACCAAGGACGGCTCGGCCTGGAAGGCGGGCCAGAAGGTCGAGGATCCGGCCGAGCTCCGCAAGCTCCTGCAGCAGGGCTACGAGGCGTGGGTCAACGACTGCTACTGGCTCCTCATGCCCTACAAGCTCAAGGACACGGGCGTCACCCTGAAGTACAAGGGCGAGGGCGCCACCGAAGACGGTAAGCCGGCCGACATGCTCCAGCTCACCTTCGAGGACGTCGGCGTGACCCCCGAGAACAAGTACGACGTATGGGTCGACAAGGAGAGCGGTCTGGTCACGCAGTGGGCCTACTATCCGACCGCGGCCGACGAGGCGCCGCGCTTCAAGACGCCCTGGGCGAGTTGGACGCGGCACGGCGGCATCCTGCTGTCGGGCGATCGCGGTCAGATGCAGCTCACCGAGATCGCGGTCTACGACCAGGTT
>DATKDQ010000187.1:0-7572 GCA_035544635.1 Thermoanaerobaculia bacterium | reverse complement strand
GGCCTCGAGCGCGGCCATGCGCCAGGCCTCGAGCATCTCGTGGCCCTCGCCGGTGGCGTCGGCGAGCATCTCGAACAGGAGCACCGCCTCCTGGTACCCGGGATGGGCGGTGACGTGGCGCACCGTCCAGTCGAGGGGCGGTGGCTCGCACAGGCGCTGGAACAGCTCGAGCGTCGAGGCGGTGCGCCTGGCGCGCGCGTGCGAGAGCGCGAAGCGCTCGCCCAGCGCGTCGATCGTCGACGCGACGATCGCACGCACCTCGGCGCGGGCGAGCGGCTTGCGCCGGCGCTCCTCGCGGCGATGGCGCTGGAGCACGACCGAGGGAGCGAGCAGGCAGGCCAGCAGCAGAGAGTCGCTCGCGTCCCGCACGCCGCCCACCACGCGGTCGAGCACGGGGAGGATGCGGCCGAAGGGACCGAGCCCCTCCTCCTCGGCGTCGAGCATCGCCTGGAGCTCCGGCAGCCAGATCTCGGCGAGCCCCACCTCGAGCAGCCACTGGAGCGTGCGGCCGGCGTGGCCGGAGCGCAGGATCTCGAGCAGCTCCTCGACCAGCCGCGCCGGCGAGGCCTTGGCCATCTCGCGGCGCCAGCGGCGGATCGCGCGCTGGGCGTCGTCGTCGATGCGGAAGCCGAGACGGCCGGCGAGCTCGCAGGCGCGCAGCATGCGCACCGGATCCTCGCGAAAACGGATGTTGGGATCGCCGATCACGCGGATCAGGCCCTGGCCCAAGTCCTCGACCCCGCCGACGTAGTCGACGACCGAGAAGTCGGCGATCCTGTAGAACAGCGCGTTGATCGTGAAGTCGCGGCGGAAGGCGTCCTCGGGCGGGCTGCCGAAGACGTTGTCCTCGGCCAGCACGTCCTCGATGAAGTCGTCCCCGTCGCCCTCGACCTCCTCCTCGAGACCGTCCTGCCCGAGGCCTGCGTGCCCGCCGGCGGCAGCCGCGTGCTCGACCTCGGGCTCCTCGGCGTCGCGCTCGGCGCCGGCGCGGAAGGTCGAGACCTCGACGATGCTGTCGCGGAAGTAGACGTGCACCAGCCGGAAGCGGCGCCCGATGATGCGCGAGTTGCGGAACAGCCGGCGCACCTCGCCCGGCCGCGCGTCGGTCGCGACGTCGAAGTCCTTGGGCTCGCGGCCGAGCAGCAGGTCGCGCACGCTGCCGCCCACCAGGCACGACTCGAAGCCCGAGCGCTCGAGCCGATAAAGGACCTTCAGGGCGTTCGGATCGATCGAGCGGCGGGAGAGAGTGTGGCGCGCGCGGGGAAGGATCCGGGGCGAGGGAAAGCTCGATGGCTGCGCTGTATCGGTTCTCGGTTCCACCACGCCCGGGAAGTATAGCGGCGATCAGCCCGCCGGGGGTGGACTTGCCGGAGGACCCGCGCTCGACCCGTCGACGAACTGGATCTCGGAGCGGAGCGTGCGTTTCACCGGGCAGCGGCCGGCGATCTCGAGCAGGCGGGCGCGCTGCTCGTCGTCGAGCGGGCCGTCGAGTCGGACCTCGGTCGCGATGCGATCGATCTTGCCCTCGCGCGTCTCGCACTCGGCGCAGTCCTCGGCGTGGATCTTGTCGTGGCTCAGTCGGACCTCGACGCCCTCCAGCGGAAAGCCCTTGCGCTGCGCGTAGAGCGACACCGTCATCGACATGCAGGACCCCAGCGCCGCGAGCAGGAGCTGGTACGGCGTCGCCCCGCGATCGGTGCCGCCGACCGCGGCCGGCTCGTCGGCACGCAGGCGATGCGAGCCGATCTCGATCTCCTGCTCCAATCCCCCCTCCCCGCGAACGATCACCGCCGGCTCCCGAGCCTCGCCTCTGGCCATCGCCACCTCCTCTCACCGTTCGGTGACAGGATACTCGCTCGAGCAGGGGGACTACTTGTCAGCTCCGCAGGTGATCGTCGCCGGTCTCGGCGCCATGGGCTCGGCCGCGGCCTCGGCGCTCGCGCGCCGCGGCGTGCGCGTGCTCGGGCTCGACCTGCGCCGGCCACCGCACGACCGCGGCTCGTCGCACGGCGAGAGCCGCATCCTCCGCGAGGCCTACTTCGAGCATCCGCTCTACGTGCCGCTGGTGCGGCGCGCGCTCGGGCTCTGGCGCGATCTCGAGCAGCGATCCGGGCGGCCGCTGCTGCGCACCACCGGCGTGCTCCTGGTGAGTCGTCCGGGGAGCGAGCTCATCGACGGCGCGCGCAGGAGCTGCGAGCAGCACGACGTTCCGTGCGAGTCCCTGACCGGGGCGGAGATCCGCCGGCGCTACCCGGTCATGAGCCCCGCGGAGGAGGCGATCGGGCTCTACGAGCCCGGCGGCGGCGTGCTCGACCCCGGGGCCTGCATCGCGTCGTTGCTCGACGAGGCCGCCGCGGCGGGCGCCGAGCTGCGCTTCGACGAGGCGCTGGTGCGGTGGACCGCCACCACGGATTCGGTCGACGTGGTCACCACGCGCTCCCACTACGGAGCGAGCCGGCTCCTGCTCGCGGCGGGAGCCTGGATCCCGGCGCTCACGCCCGGTCTCCCGCTCCAGGTCGAGCGCCAGGTGCAGCACTGGTTCGAGGCTCCCGATCGCGGGCCGTTCTCGATCGGGGCCCTGCCGGCGTTTCTCTTCGAGGAGACCGCGGAGACCGTCTGGTACGGCGTGCCGGACCTGGGCCGGGGCTTGAAGGTCGCGATTCACCACGGCGGCGACCGGACCACCGCCGACGCGCTAGATCGCAACGTCGCCGAACGCGACGTCGAGGCGGTGCGGCGCCTGCTGCACGCGCGGATGCCGGCGATCGACCGGCCACCGAGCCGATCTTCGGTGTGCATGTACACCAACACGCCGGACGGGCACTTCCTCATCGATCAGCATCCGGACGCGCCGAGCGTGCTGGTGGTGAGCGCCTGCTCGGGCCACGGGTTCAAGTTCGCGAGCGCCATCGGCGAGCTGGCCGCCGATTGGGTCTCCGGCGTCCCGGGGGCGCTCCGTCTCGAGCCGTTCCGGCTCGATCGCCCGATGCTGTCGGGCGGCGGGGGCGGCAGATGACTCTCGAGTGTCGAAAGCGCACCGACTTCCCTGGTGTGAACGGACGAACGAACCGCGCGCTGGCCGTGTTGCAACGTGCGGAACGGAGCGAGCGATGACGCGCAAGACGGGTTGGACCGGACGGGTGTACGAGGACTTCGAGGTGGGCGACGTGTACGAGCATCCGCTCGGCCGCACGGTGACGACCGCCGACAACATCTGGTTCACTGCGCTCACCATGAACCCGAACCCGATCCACTTCGACCACGCCTATGCCGCCCGCACCGAGTTCGGCAAGCCGCTGGTCAACTCCTGCTTCACCATCTCGCTCGTCACCGGGCTCTCGGTGTCGGACATCTCGCAGAACGCCGTCAACCTGGGCTGGGACCAGATCCGGATGCCGCGCCCGGTGTTCGAGGGCGATACCCTCTACGCCAGAAGCGAGGTGCTCGAGAAGCGCGAGTCGGCGTCGCGGCCCACGCAGGGAATCGTCAGGTTCCGCACCGAGGGCTACAATCAGGAAGGCAAGGTCGTGATCGAGTTCTTCCGGACGATTCTCGTGTACAAATCCGGCCAGGTGCCCGAGACTCCGCGCCGCGGCGCGTGACGCGCGGCAAAGCCGCTCGTGGCACGGCGATGCGCCGGCGCCGCGACTCAGATCCCACCGACTGCGAGCACGAATCCTCCGATGCCCTCCCCCAGCGCCCCGGCGGCGGCGCCGGCCCTCGAGGTCAGGCAGGTCTCGAAGGTGTTCGGCGGAGGTGTGGCGGCGCTCGACGGCGCGAGCCTCACGGTGGAGCGCGGCGAGACCGTCGTCATCGTGGGCGAGAGCGGCAGCGGCAAGACGACGCTGCTGCGCCTCTTCAACCGGCTCGAGGTGGCGACCTCGGGCGAGGTGCTCCTCGGCGGCGAGCCGGTCGAGGCGAGCGATCCGATCGCGCTGCGACGGCGCGTCGGCTACGTGCAGCAGGAGGGCGGGCTCCTGCCCCACTGGACCGTCGAGCGCAACGTCGCGCTGGTGCCCGAGCTCCTGGGCTGGGGCGTAGAGCGGCGGCGCGCCCGCACCGATGAGCTGCTCGAGCTGGTGGGTCTCCCGGCCGCAACCTACGGGCCGCGCTACCCGCGCCAGATCTCGGGCGGGCAGCGCCAGCGCGTGGCGTTCGCACGCGCGATCGCGGCCGATCCCGACGTGGTCCTGCTCGACGAGCCGTTCGGAGCGCTCGACGCGATCACGCGCTTCGAGCTGCAGAACGAGTTCCTCGCTCTGAAGGGCCGCCTCGGCAAGACCTTCCTGCTGGTCACGCACGACCTCGGCGAGGCCTTCCGGCTGGGAGATCGCATCGCCGTCATGCGCAGCGGCCGCGTGCTGCAGGTGGCGCGCGGAGACGAGCTCGAACGCAGCCCGGCGGATGGTTACGTGGAGCGGCTGCTCGAGATCACGTCGGGCGCGGTGGCCGGCGCCCGAGCGGCGCGAGAGGGAGCGCCGTCGTGACGGGAGGGAGCGTCGCCGTGACCCGCGGCGTCGGCCGCGGACGACACGCGAGGCTCCACGCTGCGGCCGGGCTCGCCGCCGGCACCGCGACGCTCGCGCTCGCCCTGCTGCTCGCGTCCCCGGTCGCGGCCGAGACCCTCGTCGTCGGCTCGAAGAACTTCGAGGAGAGCCGCTTTCTCGCCGAGCTCTTCGCGCAGGCGATCGAGAGCCGCGACGGGCTCACAGTCGAGCGCCGCCTCGGCCTCGCCGGCACCCAGTTCTGCTTCGAGGCGCTGCGCACCGGCGCCATCGATCTCTACCCGGAGTACACCGGCACCGGGCTGGTCTCGATCCTCGGGCGCGAGCCGGCGGGCTCCGCGGCGGCGACGCTCACGCTGGTGCGCCGTGAGTTCCTGGCACGCTTCGACCTGGTGTGGCTCGCGCCGCTCGGGTTCGAGAACTCGTGGGAGCTGACCGTGCCGCAGCGTCTGGCCGAGGCCAAGGGCCTGGGCTCGATCAGCGACCTGGCGCGCGTGGCAGGGCGCCTGCGCGCCGGCTTCGACTACGAGTTCATCGAGCGTCCCGACGGTCTGCCCGGGCTCGAGCGAACCTACGGTCTGCGCTTCGGGAGCGTGCAGGGGATGCAGCAGGCGCTCAAGTACCAGGCGCTCGCCGGAGGCCGGCTCGACGTGATCGACGCCTACACCACCGACGGCCGCCTGCTGGTCCACGACCTGGTGGTGCTCGACGACGACCGCGGCTTCTTTCCACCCTACGAGGCGGCGCCGCTGGTGCGCGCCGGCACGCTCGAGCGCCATCCCGGAATCGCGGTGACGCTCGCGCTGGTCGCCGGCGCGCTCGACGGCGACGTGATGCGCGCCGCCAATCTGCGCCTCCAGGAGCACGGCGAGCCCGAGGCCGCCGTGGCGCGCGACGTCTTGCGCTCGCTCGGGATCGACGGCAGCGACGGCGAGGACACGCTCGCGACGGCGAGCGGCGCCGGCGCGCGCGGAGGCGGCCTCGACGCGGCGGCGATCCTCGAGCTCACCGGCGAGCATCTCGCGCTCTCGCTCGGCGCGCTCGCGGTCGGGATCGCGGTCGCCGTCCCGCTCGGGCTCCTGCTCGAGCGGCGGCGCGGCTCCGCCGAGGCGATCATCCGCCTGATCGGGACCTCGCAGACCATCCCGTCGCTCGCGCTGCTCGGCTTTCTCATTCCGCTCCTCGGCGTCGGCGTGCTGCCGAGCCTGGTCGCGCTGTGGTTGTACTCGCTCTTTCCCATCCTGCGCGCGACCTTCTCGGGCGTGCGCGACGCCGACCCGGGCGCGGTCGAGGCCGCCACCGCGCTCGGGATGACCGACGGCCAGGTGCTGCGCCGGGTGCGGCTGCCGCTCGCGGTGCCCGCGATCATGGCCGGGGTGCGAACCGCCGGCGTGATCATCATCGGGACCGCGACGCTGGCGGCGTTCATCGGCGCCGGCGGTCTGGGCGAGCCGATCATCGCGGGAGTGCAGCTCCTCGACACCCGCCGCATTCTCTCGGGGGCGATCCCGGCCGCGCTGCTCGCGATCGCGGTGGACGCCGGCCTCGGCGCGCTCGAGCGCGCGCTCGCGCCGCGAGGGCTGCGGCCATGAGCGAACGAGCGCGGCGCGCTGCCCGCGAGACCCGAGCGGACGGCGGCGACGAAGAGCGAGGCGCGAGCGCGCCGGCGGGCGAAGCGACGGCGGCGGCGCCGCGCATCACGATCGAGAGCCGGCGAGCGCCGCAGCGCGAGCGCGACCTCGCCGAGCTGCGCCAGGCGCTCCTGCGCACGCCGCGCGAGATCCCGTCGAAGCACCTCTACGACGAGCGCGGCTCCCAGCTCTTCGAGCGCATCTGCGAGCTGCCCGAGTACTACCAGACCCGGACCGAGAAGGCGCTGCTCGACCGCAACGCCGACCGCATCGTGGCGCAGACCCGTATCCGCGAGCTGGTCGAGATCGGCTCCGGCGCCGCCACCAAGACCCGGGTGCTGCTGCGCGCGATGGAGCGCCAGGGGCTGCTCGCCCGCTACCTCCCGATCGACGTCGACGTGGCGATGCTCGAGCGCGTCGCGGCGGAGCTCACGAGCGAGTTCCCGGGGCTGCGCGTCCACGGCATCGGCGCCGACTTCGACCACTCGCTCGAGCGCCTGCCTCGCGGCCCGCGCCGGCTCGTCGCCTTCCTCGGCTCGACCATCGGCAACCTGCGCCCCCGCGACGAGGCGCCCGAGCTCCTGCGCTCGATCCGCAGCCGCATGCGCGCCGGCGACCGCTTCCTGCTCGGGGTCGACCTGATCAAGGATCGCGTGCGGCTGGAGGCGGCGTACAACGACGCGAGCGGGGTCACGGCCGAGTTCAACCGCAACATCCTCGAGGTGGTGAACCGACTGGCTGGCGCCGACTTCGATCCCGGAGCCTTCCGCCACCTCGCGTTCTGGGACGAGCGCAACGCGTGGATGGACATCCGTCTGGTCGCCGGGTCGGCGCAGCGCGTCCACCTGCGCGCGCTCGACCTCGAGATCGAGATCGCTCGCGGCGAGGAGATCCGCACCGAGATCAGCGCCAAGTACGACCGGCCCGGAGCGGAGGCGCTCCTCGCCGCCGGCGGGTTCGCGCTCGAGGAGTGGATGACCGACGACGAGAGCCTGTTCGCGCTCGCGCTGGCCCGCCGCGCCCGGCAGGCGTAAGCAGCGCCCGATCGGTGGCGGCGGCGCGCGCCCGGACGCGCTACGATCGAGAGCCAGGACAGGAGAGAAGCGATGGCACTTTACGACGTTCCCAAGGACGACTACGACGCGATCGAGCGCGAGATCCAGAGCGCGGACAGCCCGGTGGGGATCGACGCCAAGCACACCCACGTCCTCGTTCTCCACAAGCTGGCGTCGATCGAGGCGAGGCTCGAGAAGCTCGAGGCGGCGCTCGCCGCGCAGCGCGCCGGAGTGGGGCTCTAGAAGCCTTGACCCGCAGGAATCATTACAGATGGATCAAGTTCGCTCGCCGGGTCAAGGCTTCCGAGCCGCGCGGCGCAGCCGCGCTTGGCGGGGAGCATCAGCTAGCGGGGCCGTGGTAGTGACCACGGACCCGCTAGA
>DATKDQ010000186.1:0-4537 GCA_035544635.1 Thermoanaerobaculia bacterium | reverse complement strand
GCCATTCCACCCGGAATCAGGTCCGAGGAGGAGTACGAGCGCCTCCAGACCGCGCTGCGCAAGGCCGAGCGGAGCGTTGCCGACAGTGAGCGAGCGCTCGCCTCGGCCAGAGCGCTCACCGCCGCCGACGTCGAGAAGACGGGCTTGGAGCTGGAGGAGGCCCGCTCCAAGCTGCGCCAGGTCGAGGGCGGCATCGCCGCCCTCGGAGTCCGGGCCCCCCAGTCCGGCGTGCTCCTCCTGGAGCGGAACGCGCGCGAGGAGCGTCTGTGGGAAACCGGCGACACGATCTACCCCGGCGAGAAGCTCGCGACTCTCCCCGACCTCAGCACCCTGGTGGTGCGGGCCCGCCTCTTCGACGTCGACGACGGTGCGATCGAGCCGGGTTCGGCCGCGACGGTGACGCTCGACCCCTATCCAGAGCTCGAGTACACCGGCACGGTGCGGCGGGTCGACGCGGTGGCGTTCCAGCGCGAGCGCGACTCGAGCACCCGGGTGTTCTGGGTGATCGTCGATCTCGACGACGTCGACCCGCGGGCGATGCGTCCGGGCCTCTCCGCGAGAGTGCGCGTCGAGCGCCAGCGAACGGACGGTGAGTCGGTGGTGGTGCCGCGCGAGAGCATGGACCTGACGGACCTCGCCGCGCCGCGCGTCCTGCTCGCCGATGGATCGTGGCGTGCGGTGACGCTCGGCCCCTGCGGGCCGCTCGAGTGCGTCGTGCTCGCCGGGATCGAGGCCGGCGCTGCGGTCGGGCGCGTCACCCGATTCGCCCCGGCCGGCGCCGTGAGCGAGGCCCGGTGAAAGGAACCCGTTCTACCGGTGAACCCGTGAGCGTGCCCAGGGTGGGAGAAGTCCGGTGAGAACATCCCTCGCGACACTGGTCAAGGGCCGCCTCCGGTGGGCGATCGTCTCGATCGCCGTTCTGCTGGCGCTGAGCCTTTCGGTGTTGGGACGCGAGACCCGAGACGGACAGCGCTGGGTGACGGTCGACCGAGCCAGGCTGCGGCTGGAGGTCCCGGTGAGCGGCGAGGTGCGAGCGCAGCGGATCGCGACCTACGCGTCGCCCTCGTCAGCCTTCATCTGGAACTTCAGAATCGCGCAGATGGCCTCCGAGGGGAGCACCGTCGAGGCGGGGGAGATCGTTCTGAGCTTCGACACCAGCGAGCTCGAGCAGCGCCTGCGCCGAGTCGAAGCGGAACGCGACAGCGCCTACGGTCGCTACCAGCAGCGCAAGAAGGACTTCGAGGTGCGCCTGCGCGAGCAGCAGTTGGCGCTCTCGGAGGCGCAAACGCAGGTGCGCCGGGCCGAGGTGACGGCCGGCCTGCCCGAGGACCTGGTCGCCCGCAGCGAGCTCGAGAAGGCGGAGATCGATCTCGAGCTCTCTCGCAAGGAAGTGGCGTATCGCGAGACGCACCAGCAGTACCTCGAGCGCCGAGCGGACCTCGAGGCCGAAGGTCTCCTCGAGCGCCGCAACCGTGCCGCGGCGGAGGTGGCCGCCATCGAGCGGGCCATCGACCTGATGACCGTACGGGCTCAGCGGCCAGGGATCGTCATGCACCGGGCCAACCGGCGCGGCGAGAAGAAGAAGGTCGGCGATACGGCGTGGCGCGGGGAGGTTCTGCTCGAGATCCCGGAGCTCGCGGAGATGAGAGTGGACGCCTGGGTCGAGGAGGCCGAGAGCGGCAAGCTCGAGGTGGGCCAAACGGCCAAGCTCCGCCTCGATGCTCACCCCGACATCGCCCTGGTGGCGCGGGTCGACGCCATCCAGCAGACCGTCGAGCAGAGGTCGCGGCGCGATCCCAGGAAGGTCGTACGCCTCGACCTCTCCCTGCTCCGGCCGGATCCTCGCTTCGTGAGACCCGGCATGCGGGTGCAGGGCAGCATTCTGGTCGAGGAGCGGGAGAACGTGCTGGTCGTCCCGGTGGAGGCTCTGGAACGGGGCGCCAGCGAGCCGGCGGTCGTGGTCAAGACCTTCCTCGGAACCGCCCAGCGCAAGGTGGAGCTCGGCCTGCGCAGCGCCGAGCGCGTCGAGGTGCGCGGCGGGCTCGAGGCCGGAGACCGGGTGCTGGTCTCGGGATGAGCCTGCGCCACGTCTCTCTGCCCGTGTTTCTCGCCGCGGCGGCGATCGCCGCCTGCTCCGAGCCGGCCCCGGCTCCCAGCGTCGAGGTGACGCGCCGTGCGTTCGCCCATGTCGTCGAGGCGGAAGGCTTCCTGCGCTCCCGCAGCGTCGCCGAGGTGAGCGTACCCTCCGACGTCCGGGCGGGCGCCAGCATCCTGTGGATCGCCGAGGACGGGAGCCAGGTAGAGAAAGGGGAGATCGTGGTCCATCTCGATCAGTTCGAGATGGAGCAGCGGCTGGTGAAGGAGGAGACCGAGCTCGCCTCGGCCGAGGTCGAGCGCCGGCGGGTGGAGACCGAGGGGCTCTCGGCCGTCGCCGGGGTGACGACCCGCAGGGACCTCGCGGGCCTCGACCTCGAGCACGCCGAGCGCTACCGGCGCACCGACCTGGACGTCTTCTCGCGCACCGAGATCCTCGAGTCCCGGATCCGGGAGGAGCTCGCCCGCACCCGGCGCGAGCACACCGGAGAGCTCGAAGGCGTGCAGGCCGAGAGAGCACGGGCCGCCGCCGGCGTGGTCGAGGTGCAGAGGCAACGGGCGCGCGTCGAAGTCGACGAGGCACAGAGGGCGCTGCGCGCGCTCGAGATCCGGGCACCCGCGAGCGGCATCGTGATCTGGGCGCGGGACTGGCAGGGAGAGACGGTGCGAATCGGCGAGCAGGTCTACCGCAGCCAGACCCTCGGGGCCATTCCCGACATGACCGATCTGGAGGCCGAGGTCTTCGTCCTCGAGTCCGACGCCGGCGGCCTGGCCCCCGGCGCCGAGGCCGAGATCGTCATCGAGGCTCACCCCGACGCCATCGTGAAGGCGCGGGTTCGGCGGATCGATCCGGTGTCGAAGCGGCCGTTTCGCGGCTCACCGGTGCAGTACTTCGGCGTCGTCCTCGGGCTCGAGGAGATCGATCCCGCGGTGATGAAGGCGGGCCAGCGCGTCGCCGCCACCCTGGTCGTCGACTCGTGGAACGACGCTCTGGTCGTGCCCCGTCAGGCGCTGTTCGAGCGGGAGGGGAGCTGGATCGTCTATGCCGCGACCGACCAGGGCCCGGTCGCGAAGGAGGTGGAGATCGAGGCGTTGACCCCCAGCTACGCGGTCATCGCGGCCGGCGTCGCGGAGGGGGAACGAATCGCGCTCGAGGAGCCTTCGAACGAGGCTGCGCCTTCCGCGCTCGGCCGCCTGCTCGCCCGACAGGACGCACCGCGATGACCCCGCGCGACGCCCTCCTCACCTCGCTCGGCAATCTCGCCGCCCACAAGCTCCGCTCGGGCCTCGCCATGCTGGGAGTCGTCTTCGGCGTGGGCACCGTGATCGCCATGCTCTCGATCGGTGCCGGCGCCGAGCGCGAGGCGATGGCGATGATCGAGCGCCTGGGCGTCGACAACATCCTGGTGCGAGCCAGGCGCTACGAGCGCGAGCAGCTCGAGGAGATCCGGCGCAGCTCGGTGGGAATCTCGCAGCGCGACATCCGGGCTCTCGAGCAGGCGGTGCCCGGCGTCGCCGCGATCGCGCCGAAGATCGCCGTCGACGCCTGGGCGATCCGATCCCCCCACGGCAAGGCCGACGCCTCGGTGTTCGGGGTGACGCCCCGCCATGCGGAGCTGTCGGACCTGCGCGTGCGCGAGGGCCGCTTTCTCGACGCCCTCGATGTGCGCGAGCACGCGCAGGTCTGCGCCATCGGACCCGAGGTCGAAAAGCGCCTGTTCGGATGGCGGCGAGCGCTCGGCGGCGAGATCAAGGTCAACGACATCTGGCTGACCGTGGTCGGCATCCTCGAGGGTACGGGTGGGGAGGTCGATTCGTTCCAGGGAGTGTCCCTCGCCTCCTCCGACGACGCGATCTATGTTCCGCTCTCGACGGCGCAGCGCAAGTTCGACCGCAGCCCGCTCGAGTCGCCGCTCACCGAGCTGGTAGTGCGTGTCCCCGATCCGAGCGGCACCGGCCAGGCGAGCCTGGTGGCGGCGCGCTCCATCCGGCGCCTCCTGGCCAACCTGCACGGGGGCGCCGAGGACTACGAGTTGGTGGTGCCCCAGGCGTTGCTCGAGCAGAGCCGGGCGACGCAGCGTCTCTTCAACCTGGTCATGGGATCGATGGCGGGGATCTCGCTCCTGGTGGGAGGCATCGGGATCATGAACATCATGCTGGCGTCGGTGATGGAGCGTACCCGCGAGATCGGGGTGCGCCGCGCCCTCGGCGCCCGCAAGGTCCACATCCGTATGCAGTTCGTGACCGAGTCCTTCACCATCAGCGTGCTGGGAGGGGTGGCGGGCATCCTGCTGGGTGTGGTGCTGTCCAGCGGAATCGCGATCTGGGCGGGATGGCCCACCGCGGTGAGCCCGCTGGCCATCGTGGCCTCGACCCTGGTGGCGATGGTCGTCGGCGTGGCGTCCGGCCTGTGGCCGGCGATCCAGGCGTCGGAGCTCGACCC
>DATKDQ010000185.1:0-2689 GCA_035544635.1 Thermoanaerobaculia bacterium | reverse complement strand
GGCGGAATTCTACCTTGGAGGGCCCGAGTTGCCCCGGAGCAGCCGCGGACGAGCTGACTACGCGGACCCGCGCGAGGTGCTCGAGGTACGCCTCGACCGCCACGCCGCGCCCGCGCAGCAGGCCGGCGAGGCGCTCTGCGGCTCGCTCACCCATCGCTCGGCCCCTCGCCCTCGAACCGCCCCATCAGCTCGCGCACGCGCCCCTCGGCCACCGGCAGCACCTTGTTGACGGGTGCGGCGAGCACCACCTCCCAGCCGCGCGCCCCGCGCCGCGGGCGGAGCTCGCGCACGCGGTGAAGGTTGACCAGCAGGGCGCGGTGGATGCGCAGGAACGGCCACGCCGCGAGCCGCGGCTCGATCTGCCCCAACGAGCGCACGTCATGCAGCAACCGCTTGCTGCGGGTGCGCACGAGCGTGTCGGCCTCCTGCGCCTCGAGGTAGTAGATCTCCTCGGGGTCGAGCGGGATGCGGCGCCCGTCGGGGAGGTGGAGGAGGAGGCGGTGAGGGCGGGCGGGCATGGCGTCTTGTAGCACGGAGGCCGCGTTCTGAGAATCAAAGCCGCTCGGAGCGCATGAAGGCCGCTGCCGGGGCATGACGTCGTATCCCACTGCATCTCGTGCTCTCGAATCGCAACGCCGGCAACGGGTGAATGGTCTTATACTGCCTCCATGCAGGGGGCAGGGCCTAAACCGCGGATCGAGCGGCTGCTCTATCCGGCGTGCCGAAGTCGACGGTTCATTACTGGGCCCGTAAAGGGCATCTCGTACCATTGGTTTCCGCGCAGCGGGTGAACAGGGCCGGCACAAGTCTCACGCCATGACCACTGCGACACCTACCACTTACGAGCACATCGTGCTCGACGAGCATGGCGTCCCCTGGATCGAGGACGCCAACACGAAGGTCGTCGAGCTGGTCGCGGCCGCGAAGGCGCATGGATGGAGCGCCGAGGAGCTCACGTACCAGCACCCCCACCTTACGCTGGGGAAGGTGCACTCCGCCCTCGCCTACTACTGGGACCACCGCGACACCATCGATGCTGACCTGAAGCGTCGATCTGCGCTCGTGGAGGACGCCCGAGCCGAAGCCGGAGACCACCCGCTCGTCGCGAGGCTGCGGGCGCAGGGGCAGATCTGAGCTTGTCGCTCCGGCTCTACTTCGACCACAACGTCAGTCGCGCGATTTCCCAGGGCCTGAGGCTGCGAGGAGTCGATGTGATCACGGCGTCGGACGACGGTGCCGAACGACTCGCCGATGCCGAGGAGCTCGAGGGGACGCTGCTGTTCCTTCCGCTTCGCGGCTGATGCCGCCGACGTCCTAGTGCCGCCGATCCAGGAGCCGGCGCTGGAACGCTTTGCGATTGCGCCGCCCTACTTCGCCTCGGGCCGCTCCCCCGACCCGAAGAAGTGCCGCAGCATCGCCATGGCGGCCTCGCGCCAGGTGCCTAAGCTGTGACCCTGGTGGGTGAAGAGCGTCTCGACCGCGGCGGCCACGCTACAATGCCCGCACCGTCAGCCTGACTCGCACGCGGGGCCGCACTGCGGCCTCGCCCTCCCCTCGGAGAAGAGGCCGCGATGAACCCCGCCCAGCACAACCAGATCGCCAGCTTCATCTGGGGGATCGCCGACGACGTCCTGCGCGACCTGTACGTGCGCGGCAAGTACCGCGACGTGATCCTGCCGATGACGGTGCTGCGGCGGCTCGACGCGGTGCTGGAGCCGACCAAGCCGGCGGTGCTGGAGATGCGCGACATGCTCGACGCGGCGGGCATCATCGACCAAAAGGGGGGCCTCCGCCAGGCCGCCAGCCAGGCCTTCTACAACACCTCGCCGTTCACGCTGCGCGACCTGCGCCACCGCGCCAGCCGCCAGCAGCTGCGCGCCGACTTCGAGGCCTACCTCGACGGCTTCTCGCCCAACGTGCAGGACATCCTCGACAACTTCGAGTTCCGCAACCAGATCCCGCGGCTGTCCAAGGCCGACGCACTCGGCACGCTGATCGAGAAGTTCCTCTCGCCGGAAATCAACCTCTCGCCCGAGCCGGTGCGCCGCGCCGACGGCTCGATCCGCCAGGAGGGGCTCGACAACCACGGCATGGGCACCATCTTCGAGGAGCTCGTCCGCCGCTTCAACGAGGAGAACAACGAGGAGGCCGGCGAGCACTGGACGCCGCGCGACGCGGTCAAGCTGATGGCGCGGCTCGTCTTCCTGCCGGTGGCCGAGCGGATCGAGTCGGGCACCTACCTGCTCTACGACGGCGCCTGCGGCACCGGCGGCATGCTCACCGTGGCCGAGGAGACGCTGCAGCAGCTCGCCGCCGAGCACGGCAAGCAGGTCGCCACCCACCTCTACGGCCAGGAGATCAACGCCGAGACCTTCGCCATCTGCAAGGCTGACCTGCTCCTCAAGGGGGAGGGCGAGGCGGCCGACAACATTGTCGGCGGCCCCGAGCACTCGACGCTGTCCAACGACGCCTTCCCGTCGCGCGAGTTCGACTTCATGCTCTCCAACCCGCCCTACGGCAAGAGCTGGAAGAGCGACCTCGAACGCATGGGCGGCAAGAAGGGCGTCAAGGACCCGCGCTTCGTCATCGAGCACGCCGGCGACCCGGAGTACTCGCTGCTCACCCGCTCGAGCGACGGGCAGATGCTCTTCCTCGCCAACATGGTGAGCAAGATGAAGCACGCCACCGC
>DATKDQ010000184.1:0-10378 GCA_035544635.1 Thermoanaerobaculia bacterium | reverse complement strand
CCGCCGGTGAGGATCGCGATGTCCTCGAGCATCGCCTTGCGGCGGTCACCGAAGCCGGGCGCCTTGACGGCGCAGGCCTGCAGCGTGCCACGGAGCTTGTTGACCACCAGCGTCGCGAGCGCCTCGCCCTCGACGTCCTCGGCGATGATGAGGAGCGGGCGCGACTGCTTCGCCACCTGCTCGAGCACCGGAAGCAGGTCCTTCATCGAGCTGATCTTCTTCTCGTGCAGGAGGATCTTGGCGTCCTCGAGCACGCACTCCATGCGCTCGGCGTCGGTGACGAAGTAGGGGGAGAGGTAGCCGCGGTCGAACTGCATGCCTTCGACCACCTCCATCTCGGTCTGAAGGCCGCGAGCCTCTTCCACCGTGATGACGCCGTCCTTGCCGACCTTCTCCATGGCGTCGGCGATGATCTTGCCGATCTCGGGGTCGTTGTTCGCCGAGATCGAGCCGACCGAGGCGATCTCCTCGTTGCCCTCGACCGGCTTGGCCATCGCGTCGATGGACTCGGCGGCGGCCTTGGCGCCGAGCTCGATGCCGCGCTTGACCTCCATCGGGTTGGCGCCGGCGGTGACGTTCTTGAGGCCCTCGCGCAGGATCGCCTGGGCGAGAACGGTGGCGGTGGTGGTGCCGTCACCGGCGACGTCGGAGGTCTTCGAAGCGACCTCGCGCGCCATCTGGGCGCCCATGTTCTCGAGCGGATCCTTGAGCTCGATCTCCTTGGCGACGGTGACGCCGTCCTTGGTGATCGAAGGGGAGCCGAAGGACTTCTCGAGCACCACGTTACGGCCCTTGGGACCGAGCGTGACCTTGACGGCGTCGGCGAGCTTGTTGACTCCGCGGAGGATCGCAGAGCGGGCCTCCTCGGCGTAAGTGATCTGTTTGGCTGCCATTGACTCGTGCCTCCTGAGCTGGGTTGTGCCTTGCCTGTCTTTAGGTTCCGGATGCGCCGTCCGCGGCGCCGAAGTCATCGGTAGCGGTGGAAATGGTAAGCACCACTTCCTGAGCTACGCGACGACCGCGAGGATCTCGTCCTCGCGCACGATGACGTAGTCTTCGCCGTCGATCTTGATGTCGGAGCCGGAGTACTTGCCGACCAGCACCTTGTCGCCGACCTTGACGTCGATCGGCTGGCGCTTGCCGTCGTCATCGAGCTTGCCGGGACCGACGGCCACGACCTCGGCCTCCTGCGGCTTCTCCTTGGCGGTGTCCGGGATGATGATGCCGCCGCGCACCTGCTCCTGCTCTTCGACGCGCTTGATGAGAACGCGATCCTGCAGTGGACGAACTTTCACCTGGCTTCCTCCTTTTCGAAACTACTCCGAATACTGGGCGGAGCGATCTCCGGGGTAGGCGGATGCTCGTCGCTGTTAGCACTCACTGCCGACGAGTGCTAGCAAGTATAGCCGGGAAACCGCCCCTGTCAAGGGGGTGAAGGGCCTCTGAGGGGAGCCGTGTCGGGCCAGCTCGGGGCGCCACCCGGCAGGGATCGGCTAGCATACGCCCGTTTCGGATTCCTCGCTGCCCGCGTTTCGCCGAAGCCGCGCATGGAGCTCCCTCTCCCGGACCTGTTCGACCCCGCTCGGGCCGACGACTTTCACTACGATCCGGATCCGGCGGCGGTCCTCGAGGCGGCTGCCGAGTGGGCGGTGCGGCACCGGCTACCGCCCGCCGGCTCCGACTCCGAGAGCACCCTCCTCTTGCTCGTCGACCTGCAGAAGGACTTCTGCTTTCCCGAGGGCGCGCTCTACGTCGCGGGCCGCAGCGGGCGCGGCGCCGTCGACGACAATCGCAGGGTGGCCGCCTTCCTCTACCGCAACCTCGCGGGCGTGACGGCCACGCTCTCGACCCTGGACAGTCACCTCGCGCACCACATCTTTTCGCCGACGTTCTGGCGCGACGCCAACGGCGAGATGCCGGGGCCGCATCGCACGGTCACGGCTGCCGAGGTCCGAGCGGGCGAGGTGCGGCCGGCGCCGGAGCTCGCCTCCTGGGTGGCCGGAGGCGACTACGAGTGGCTGTGCCGGCAGGCGCTTCACTACTGCGAGGAGCTCGAGCGGCGAGGGCGGTACGCGCTCTACCTGTGGCCGCCGCACTGCCTCGTCGGCAGCCCCGGCCACGGAATGGTCGGAGTCGTCCAGGAGGCCAGGCTCTTCCACGCGTACGCACGCCGCGCCGAAGCCGCGATCGAGATCAAGGGGCTCAACGTTCTGACCGAGCACTACTCGGTGCTCCAGCCGGAGATCACCACGGCGCACGATGGCACTGCGTTGGCCGAGGTCGCCTCCCGGCTGGCGGAGAAGCTCCTCGGCGCCGACCGGCTGGTGATTGCCGGCCAGGCCGCGAGTCACTGCGTCAAGAACACGCTCGAGGACCTGCTGGCCTGGATCGAGGAGCACGACCCGGCGCTGGCAAGGAGGGTCTACGTGCTGGAGGACTGCATGTCGGCGGTTACCGTGCCCGATCCCACCTCGCCCGGACGCTACCTCGCCGATTTCACCGAGCCGGCGGAGCAGGCGATCGATCGATGCCGGCGCGCTGGCGTGCGCGTGGTTCGCTCGACGGTTCCGATGGCCGAGTGGCCTTCACCCGAGTCAGACGCCGAGCCATGCTCCTGAACGGATCCCTCTGCGATCTCGCCGCTGAGGACGGCGATCGTATCGAGGCGGCGCTTACGCTGCTGCGACGCCAGGCGGTCGGTGCGGCACGCCTGCAGGGCCGCGTCGCGGAGCTCCGCAAGGTGGACGAGTCTCCGGTGACGGTGGTCGATCTACTCCATCAGACCCAGCTCCAGCAACTGCTGCGGCGCGAGTTTCCGGACGACGCCCTGCTCTGCGAGGAGCCGCGGAGCCTGCAGGAGCGCCACGCGGTCGAGGCGGCGGAGCTCTCGCGCACGGTCTACGAGATAGACCTGGAGCCGGTGTTCGAGGAGCTCCCGGCCACCGGCCGGCGGGTCTGGGTGCTCGACCCGATCGACGGGACCAAGGGGTTTCTGGCCGGCCGCTACTTCGCCATCGCGCTGGCTTGCTTCGTCGATGGCGTGCCGCGCTTCGCGGCGATGGCGGTGCCGGGTGGCAACGACGCGCGGCCGCTCGCGATCGATCGATCGCTGGCCTTCGCGGTGGCGGGGCGGGGGGCCTGGATCAGCGCGATCCGAGCGGACGCGGAGTGGCCGTGGCGGCGGCTCGGGGGTCGAGACGACGGCACGCGAGGAGGGGTCCGCGTCGCCGTCTCGCTCGCGCATGGCGGCCCTCTGGCGCGGCGGCTGCGCGAGACCGCCGGCATCGAGGTGATCGAGCTCGACAGCCAGGCCAAGTACCTCGCCGTGGCGACCGGGGACATCGACGCCTATCTGCGTGCGGCCCGCGACGATGGGGGCAGCGACGTGTTGTGGGACCATCTGCCGGGCGGTCTGATCGCGCTCGAGGCGGGCTGCTCCGTGCGCCACTTCGACGGCGGCCCGGTCGAATATGCGCCCTGCGAGACGATCGCCTTCCGGGGCGGGGTCGTCTGCTGGCGTGACCGGGAAGGCGGCCGAGTGTCGCGCACGATCGACGAGCTGTTGCGACGGCAGACCGCCTGAGTGAAGCGGCGCGCAGGGGACCTCGAGCCCTCCTGATCCCCCGGCCACGCTCCAATTCTCTACGAGTCGGGACCTGGATTCCGGCGAACGGGCCGGCCTCCTTGGGCAATCAGGGGCTGGCGCTCGGCCCCGGCTCGCCGTCGCGGCGCGGAACATCGAGTCACTAATATTTTTATGAGGCTATTACGCTAAAATCTTCTTGACAATGTTCGACTACTTCTCTACACTCTGGAGTCGCGGGCGCCACGGCCGAGCCCGACGGCCCCGCCCCAAGACCGAGTCGCCGCGGAGGCGACATCGAGACCCAAAACAGAGGAGAGTGACCATGACCGACCTTGTTCGTCGTCTTCCCCGCGAGATGGAAGGCCTCTTCGAACGCTTTCTCAACGACCCGTTCAACGCCGGCTTCGTGGGCGGCCGCTCCGAGGATCTGGCCTCCTGGACCCCGGCGGTCGACGTCGTCGAGGAAGCCGACGCCTACGTCTTCTCCGCCGACCTTCCCGGGCTCTCGAAGGAGAACGTCGAGATCACCTTCGAGGACAACATCCTGACCTTCTCGGGCGAGCGCCCGCGCCGCGAGGAATCGGAGCAGGGCCAGTACCGCCGGATCGAGCGGCGCCATGGCCGGTTCACGCGCTCGTTCGCGCTGCCGTCGCAGGTCGACACCGGCAAGGTCGAGGCTTCGTTCCAGGACGGCGTGCTGATGATCCGGGTGCCCAAGGCCGAGGCGGCCAAGGCGCGCAAGATCAAGATCTCGTAGCTCGACCGCGCCTCGCCCTGGCGGAGCGCTCTGAGGCAGCGGGGTCGCGCAGAGTGGCGCGGACCCGCTGCCCCCGACCGTCCGCGGGAACGACCTCGGCGGCGTCCCGCTACAATAGGCGCCGCGGGACGAGGGCCGATGGTCGATCTACCGTTCCAATCGCCGTATCGGCACGGTTTCGTCCGCGTCGCCGTCGTCGCGCCTCGCCTCCATCTCGCCAACCCGGCCGCGAACGCCGAGGAGACCGTTCGGCTGGCGCGGATCGCCACCGAGCGCGGCGCCGCGCTCGCAGTGTTCCCCGAGCTCGGGCTTTCCGGTTACAGCGCCGACGATCTCTTCCACCAGCAGGGTCTGCTGGGCGCTTGCCGCGAAGCGGTGGCCGCGGTCCTCGCCGCCAGCGCGGGACTGGGCGCGGTGCTGATCGCCGGCGTGCCGCTCCTGCACGAGGCGAAGCTCTTCAACTGCGCGGTCGTACTTCACCGCGGCCGCATCCTCGGTGTCGTCCCGAAGTCGTATCTGCCGAACTACCGCGAGTACTACGAGAAGCGGCAATTCTCGCGGGCGGCGGTAGCCCTTCGCCCCGAGATCGAGCTCGCCGGACAGGCGGCGCCCTTCGGTGCCGCCGTCTTCCGCGCCAGCACGCTGCCGGCGTTCTCGTTCTATGCGGAGGTGTGCGAGGACCTCTGGGTTCCGGTGCCGCCGAGCTCGTGGGGCGCTCTCGCCGGCGCGACCATCCTCTGCAATCTGTCGGCGAGCCACGCTGCGGTGGGCAAGGCGGATTACCGGGAGGTGCTCTGCAGCTCACATTCCGGGCGCTGCGTGGCGGCCTACCTCTACGCCGGCGCCGGATTCGGCGAATCGACCACGGATCTGGCCTGGGACAACCAGGCGATGATCTTCGAGAACGGCGTCCGATTGGCCGCGGTGGAGAGGTTCTCGACCGCCAGCCAGATCGCGTTCGCCGACGTCGACGTGGAGCGCCTCGAGCTCGATCGGATGCGCATGACGAGCTTCCAAGACTCGGTGGGCGATCATCACGAGCGGCTGCGCGAGCTGCGCTCTGTGCCGTTCGACTTCGAGCCGCCGGAGGGCGAGCTCGCGCTGGAGCGGAGGATCGAGCGGTTCCCGTACGTCCCGAGCGACCGCGCGCGGCGCGACGAGCGCTGCGACGAGGTCTACCGGATCCAGGTTCAGGGGCTGGCGCAGCGGCTCGATGCCACCGGGATCGAGCGCGTGGTGATCGGTGTCTCGGGCGGCCTCGACTCGACGCAGGCGCTGCTGGTCGCGGTCAGGACCTTCGATCTCCTCGGTCGCTCGCGCCGGGACGTCCTCGGCTACACCTTACCCGGGCTCGCGACCTCGGCCCGCACCCTGGGCAACGCGCGGGAGCTGATGCGCTGCCTCGGGGTGACGGCGGGAGAGATCGACATCTCCGAGGCGGCGCTGGGGATGCTGCGCAGGATCGGCCATCCGTTCGCGCGCGGGGAGGAGGTCTACGACGTCACGTTCGAGAACGTGCAGGCCGGCGAGCGCACGTCCCATCTCTTCCGCCTGGCAAACTTCCACGACGCTCTCGTGGTCGGCACCGGAGACCTCTCGGAGCTCGCGCTCGGATGGTGTACCTACGGCGTCGGCGACCAGATGTCCCATTACGGCGTCAACGCCTCGGTGCCGAAGACGCTGATCCAGCACCTGATCCGTTGGGCGATCCAGAGCGGCCGCGTCGACGCCGACACCGCCGCGGTGCTGCAATCGATTCTCGATACCGCGATCTCTCCCGAGCTCGTCCCGGGCGACGGCGCCACCGGTGTACCCGCGCAGAGCACCGAGGACGTCGTCGGTCCGTTCGACCTCCAGGACTTCCATCTGTACTACCTCACCCGCTTCGGCTTCCGCCCGAGCAAGGTGGCGTACCTCGCGCATCACGCCTGGGGCGACGCGGCGCGCGGGAGCTGGCCCGAGGAGCTGCCGCCGGAAGCGCGACGGGCCTACGATCTGCCGGCAATCGAGCGCTGGCTGGAGCTCTTCCTACGTCGTTTCTTCGAGCAGAGCCAGTACAAACGGTCGGCGATGCCGAACGCCCCGAAGGTGGGGACGGGCGGCTCGCTCTCGCCGCGCGGCGACTGGCGCGCGCCCAGCGACGCGAGCGCCCACGCCTGGATCGAGGAGCTGCGCCGCAACCTTGGCTAGCCTCCGGAACGTGCTGGCTAGCACGTTCCGGAGGCTAGTGGCTGTTTGGCGCCGAGGACGGCGCTGGCGCTTCGCGCCCCGCACAGATGGGACGCAGTTACTCGAACACACTGCTAACCATCCAGGTAGCCCAGGCTCCTGAGCTGCTCGAGATCCTCGGTCGATAGCTCGCCGCCAGCTTCCTCGTACTTGGTCAACGACCTGTACCAGTCCGAGAGGCGCCGTCCGAGCGCAGGACGCAGGTCGATCGGAGGGTCGTCCAGGGGCTGCTGCTCGAGCGCGTCGCGGCGTAGGTCGTAGTAGTCGAGCTCGCCATCTGCGAAATCGTAGACCGCCTTGGCGGCGCCGTTCTGGACGCTGATCACCAGCGGGTGGCTGTAGCGCCGGCGTCCCTTCTTGGTGAGTGCCGTGGCGCGCTCGCCCATGGCGAAGCGCAGCCGGTCGTCGGCTTCCGGTCGTGACCAGCTGGCGACCAGGCTTCGGCCCTCGACCGTCGCGAAGGGCGTGAGCTCGAGCAGGTCGAGGATGGTCGGCAGCACGTCGACGATCGAGACGCCGGTCGCGACCCGGCGGCCAGCCGGGATGCCGGGGCCGCGCAGCAGCAACGGGATCTGCAGGTTGGGCCAGTGAGTATTCTTGCCATGCCCCCAGTAGCCGTGCTCGCCGAGGCTCTCGCCGTGATCGCTCAGGAAGACGAGGAGCGTCGATTCCTTCGGCAGCACCCGCTCGGCCGCCGTCAGGAAGGTCCCGATCCAGGCGTCGACGTAGCCCACTTCGCTGGCGTACTTGTAGCGCTTGGATCGCGGGCCGTCGCGGTCGCCCCGCACCACCTTGGGCGCATACGCCGCCTGGAGCTCGTAGGGGCTATGCGGCTCGCTGTAGTGGATCCAGAGGAAGACGGGGCTCCCGCCTGGGCGTGACTCGAGCCAGCGCAGCGCGGCGGACGTGACGTGCTGGGCATCGCGCTCGGCCGCGCCGAAGCTGTTGCGCTCGCGGTTGAACTCCTCGTCGTAGTGATCGAACCCGCGATCCGTTCCCGCCAGGTGTCGCTTCAACGTCCAGTTGGAGATGAAGGCCGCCGTGGAGTAGCCGGCTTCGCGGAGCGCTTCGGCGAGCACCGGGACGTCGTCGCGCATGCGCACGCCGTTGCGCCGCGCGCCGTGGGTCGGCGGGTAGAGCGACGTGAAGAGGGAGGCGAAGGCGGGCCCGGTCTTGCCGATCACGGTCAGCGTGTCCTCGAAGAGGATCCCCTCGCTCGCGACGCGGTCCAGGTTCGGCGTGTTCTCGGCGTCGGAGCCGTAGCAACCGAGAAAGTCGGCGCGCAGGGTGTCGACCGTCACCAGCAGCAGGTGCGGGCGCGGCGGCGGGGCGGCATCGAGTGGCGCGCTTCCGGCGACGGCGAGCAGCCAGCAGAGGCAGAGCACCGCGGCGTCGGTGGTGAGGAGCCTGGAGCTCATGGTCGCGTATCTCCGTCCTCGCGCGCTCGCGGTCGCCATCCCGTCCCGTACAGCCGGTCAGCCGAAGGTCGCCCCTAGCGCGCGGGCTTCTTCCACGGTATCGATATCGCGGGCGAGGGACATCGCCCGCAGGAACGGCATCCGCACGCGGCGCTCGGGATGGCGCAGGCGATGGCTGCGCGTGACGAAGACGCGACGCATATGCCCTTCGAGCTCCTCACGCGTGATCGCACCGCGGCGAAGCCCTGCGGCGGCGGCGAGGCCGCTGCGCACGCAGTCCCAGGTCACGGTGGGCAGGCGAAGCGCGAGCAGATGGAGGAAGTCCTGACGCAGGAGGGTCCACAGCACGTGGCGCAGCATGTACGAGCGGCGATAGCGGATCGGGCGATTGCGGGTTCGGTAGCCGAGGTCGAAGAGGCGATAGAGCATGGAGAGGCGCAGGCTCGCTGGATCGACGATGGCGAGATGCCCGGGCAGGACGACGGCCGCTGGCTCGCCCGGCGCGGGAAGGATTCGATAACGAGGCTTCCACTCCGAAGCTCCCAGGGCCTCACCCTCATCGGTCAGGATGAGCGGGAACCAGAGGTCGCACGGCGCTCCGCGGTGATAGTCCTCGAGCACCCGCTCGAGCTCGGCGGGTTCCGGCAGGATGTCGCAGGTGGTGAAGGCAACGACGCTCTGCGGACAGCTCTGGACCACGGTCTCGAGCCCGACCCGGATGTTCTCGCCGAAGCCCCGGTCGGTGTCGATGACCTCGATCGAGGCTGCCGCGCGTCGATAGGCGGCGGCGGGACCGGCGACCCAGACGGGGCCGAAGGCGCCGCTCTCGCGCAGGCGGTCGATGAGGTGCTCGATCAGGCAACGGCCGTCGAGGCGGACGTCGATTCCCTTGCATCCCGAGAGGGGGTGGAGGTCTCGCCCCTGCGGGGGCAACGCCGCCGGGGTGAGGTCACTGCCCCCCAGAATGATGAGCGGGATCGTGCGGCTGGCGGACGGGAGCCCCATGATGCGGCTGGCGGACGGGAGCCCCATGATACGGACGCTCTCGCGCGAGAGCCACCTCGTGGCGGCCGCGGGCCGGCGTCGCCTCCGGGGTGCGTTTGCAGGTGAACGTCACGGCCGCAACCGCGGCACCGTTCATTCGACCATAACGCCAATGCCCGCAGCTGCGCAACCAGGCGCCCCTGCTAAGCTCCCGCCGGACCGCGGGCCCCAGGGACGTCGGACAGCCGGCGCGACCGGCCCGCCCTCCTCAAACGTGCGTCCGCCCCCGCCCCGCCTGATCTCGTCCCAGAAGGCGCTAGACGCCGCCAGCCGGCAGTGGGCCCGTGAGTCCGTCCTCGGCCTCGATACCGAGTTCGTTCGGACTCGCACCTACTACGCGCGGCTCGGCCTGATCCAGGTCGCCGACGCCTCTGGCGTTCGGCTGCTCGACGCGGTCGAGATACCGACCCTGGAGCCTTTCGAGCCGATCCTCCGAGACCCGGGCGTGGAGCGGGTGCTGCACTCGTGCGGGGAGGACCTCGGTGCGTTTCTCCATCACTTCGGAGCCTTGCCCCCTTCCATCTTCGACACCCAGGTGGCGGCGTCCCTGGTCGGGCTCGGCTTCTCCCTGAGCTACCAGGCGCTGGTCGGGCAGGTGCTCGGAGTGAGACTCGCGAAGGAGGAGACGCGATCGGACTGGACCGCGCGGCCGCTGTCGGAGGCGCAGCTCGAGTACGCGGCACGCGACGTGGCGCACCTGCTCCCGCTCCACCAGCACCTGCTGGCACGCCTGCGCGAGCTCGGCCGCGAGTCCTGGGCGCGAGAGGAGTTCGCCCGTCTGCTCGATCCCGCTCGCTACGAGGTGGAGCCGGGGGAGGCCTTCCTCCGCGTCAAGGGCGCGGGAGGGCTCGACCGACGCGGGCTGGCGGTGCTCAAGGCTGTGTGCGAGTGGCGCGAGGAGGAGGCGAGGCGTAGCGATCTGGCGCGGCCGTTCGTGGTACGCGACGAGGCGCTGCTCGAGCTGGCGCGACGGCGACCGCGGCGCGACGGCGACCTGCGCGAGATCGCGGCGCTACCGGCGCGCGAGCGGCGGCGGTACGGACGTGCCCTGCTCGACGCCATCGAGCGCGCGGCGCGGGTTCCGGAAGCGGAGCTCCCGCGCCACCCGGCGCGCGCCCCCCGGGTCGAGCGCGCGAGCGAGCTGGTGAAGGGGCTCCAGGCGCTGGTGGCGAGCCGCGCGCGAGAGCTCGGTGTCGCGCCGGAGATGCTCGCCCACAAACGGATGCTCGAGCGTCTGGTGCGTGAGGTGGCGGGCCGCGGCTCGCGCGAGCTGCCGCCGGAGCTCGAGGGCTGGCGGCGGGAGGTGGTCGGGATCCCGGCGCTCTCTTACCTCGACTCGGCCGT
>DATKDQ010000183.1:0-20868 GCA_035544635.1 Thermoanaerobaculia bacterium | reverse complement strand
AGCCAGCCGCTCGCGAGCCGTGCGATCCTCGTCGCCGAGGTGGCCGAGCTCGAGCGGGAGTACGCGGGCCGGAAGGTGCCGCGCCCGCCCTTCTGGTCGGGGTACCGCCTCGTACCCCACTACTTCGAGTTCTGGTCCGAGAGGGCGAACCGCCTCCACGATCGCATCGCCTTCGTGCGCACCGCGCGCGGCTGGCGTACCCGCCGCCTCTACCCCTGAGCCGATGGAGCTGCCGACGCTCGCCCATCTGGCGATCGCGCTGGGCAACCCTGCCCGGCGGGTCGCTGCTGGGCGCCGCTCTCGTGCTCTGGCTGTGGCCGTCCTGAGCGCCCGCGGACGTCTCCGGAAGGGAGCCTCCTCTGCGGTACAGTCCTGCCGCCGTCACGCGGCCCGCGCCGAGCGAGCCGCGACCGGGCGGCGGGGAGGATCCGTCATGCCACGACTCGCGGGGAAGCGAGCCCTCGTCACCGGCGCCGCCCGCGGCATCGGCGCCGCCATCGCCGCCCGGTTCCGGGACGAGGGCGCCGAGGTGATCGTCAACGACCTCGACCTCGAGCGAGCGCGCGAGACCGCCTCGCGGATCGGAGCGACTGCTGTCGCCGCGGACGTCGCCGATTCGGCCAGCGTGGTCGCGATGTTCGCCGAGATCGGGGCCCCGCTCCACATCCTGGTCAACAACGCCGGCATCGGCGGCATGGATAGCGATCCCGATCGCGCGCTCGAGCGTCAGGAGCGCTCGGTGCGACAGGCCGAGGAGCGCCAGGCGGGCGGCCCGATCCAGACCTTCATCGACGTCACCGTCGAGCTGTCCGACGAAGAGTGGCAGCACATGCTCGACGTCCATCTCAACGGGACCTTCTACTGCTCGCGCGAGGCGCTCAAGATCATGAACGCGCAGGGCTCGGGCTCGATCGTCAACATGGGGTCGATCATGGGCACCGCCGGCGGCGCGGGTGCGCCGCACTACTGCGCGGCGAAGGCCGGCATCCTGGGTTTCACTCGCGCGCTCGCCCGTGAGGTCGTTCCGCGCGGCATTCGCGTGAACGCGATCGCGCCGGGCTGGATCTCGACCGACATGACTGCGCCGCTCACCCTCATGCGTCCGTTGATCGAGCTGCAGACCCCGATGGGCCGCTTCGGCGATCCCGACGACATCGCGTGGGCCGCGATCTACCTGGCGAGCGACGAGGCGAAGTTCGTCACCGGGCAGGTGCTGTCGCCCAACGGCGGCTGGCACATGAGCCAGTGAGCCCGGGCGGCGGGGGGTGGCACGTTGCGCTCCGCGAGGCCCCCGGTCTCCCGGACGGCCGCCTGGACGACGAGGCCCTGGGCAAGCTGACCACTACCGGGAGGAGGGCGGCTTGGTCACAGCCGGCGGCTCGACTATGATCGACCGCGACAACGCCACCAGATCGGAACGCCGGGCGCTCACTCGGCCGATCTCCGCACACCGTCACAACCAGGGGAGAGATGTCATGATCACAGAGCGTCGTCCATTGTCGGCTCTCGCACTGCTGACCGCCTGGCTCCTGGTGGTCGGCGTCGCCGGCTGCGGCTCCGACGAGCCCCTTGTCGCCCCGGAGGAGATGGAGGCCGCGCGGCCCGCGGAAGCGCCCCACGACGATCACCCGGCGACGGCCGGGGGCGACGGGACGCCGCGCGTCTACTTCGTCGAGCCCGAGATGGGGGCTACGGTGACGAGCCCGGTCAAGCTGGTGTTCGACGTCGAGAACTTCACGATCGAGCCTCGCGGCGACGGCGCCGTGCACCACGGCGCGGGTCACCATCACATCGGCATCGACACCACCTGCCTACCTCCGGGAGAGCTCATCCCGGAAGCCCCGCCCTGGGTGCACTTCGGCGATGGATCGAACCAGATCGAGGTCCAGCTCCCGCCCGGGGAGCACCACATCGTGACCCAGATCGGGGACGGCGAGCACCGCACGCTGGACGAGCCGGGGCTGTGCGCCGAGCTGCACCTCACGGTGGTGGAGGGAGAAGCCGCGCCGGCCGAAGGCGGGGGGGCGACCGAGTAGGCGCCGCTTGACGCAGTCCAGAGCTCGCGTCGGCATCTTCGGCTGGGGCATCGTCGCTCCGCGCTCGCCCGACGTGTCGAGCTTCGAGCGCAATCTCGAGACGGCGAGCACCTGGCTGGAGCCGTTCGACGGCTTCGGCCCCGACAACTTTCTGGTGGGCCGCCCCGAGTTCCGGCTCGAGTCCTACCGCGAGTGGCTCTCGGCGCGCTTCCCACCGAGCCGGCTCAACCAGATCCAGACCAAGATGGGGATGCCCACGCAGTACGCGATGGGCGCCTTCATCCAGGCGCTCGGGCAGAACCCCGGGATCGAGCAGGAGCTGCGGAGCCTGGGGACGGCGGCGCACGTGTACGTCGGCACGGGCGTCGGTGATCTGCCCACGATCTACGACGCCAGCCTGCGGCTCGACCGCGCGCAGGCGCGGTGGGATCGCTTCTGGGCCGAGCCGGCCCACAACTGCGCGTTGCGCCGCTTTCTGGGCTCTCCCGACGCCCTGCCCGGCCCGCCCCGCGCGGCTGCGGAGCAGGCGGCGCTCCTCGGGTCGCCCGGCAGTGCGACCAGCGCCGTGGCGGCGCTCGCGGCGACCGGCGAGCTCGGCGCCGCGGGAGAGCGCGGCACGACGGCGGAGCTCCGGGCAGCCGCCGCGCTGGACGCGATGGCAGAGCTCGAGGCTTGCGGCTCCTCGCCGCCGCCGCATCCGGCCACGGTCGCGGCCGCCGACTACGAGACGAGAGCGGATGCCGAGCGCGCCTGGAACCGCTTCTGGGCGGTGCGCTCGCCCGAGCTCGCGGAGTATCTCGCCGAGCTGCGGCGAATCGAGGGCGCCGACGTCGTCGGTGAGGTCGGCGCTGCGAAGAAGAGCCTGCTCCGCCAGAAGCGGGCCGCCAACGCGCGGCTCCAGGAGAAGTGGGGCGCGCCCACACCGCCGTGGGACGATCGCCTGCTGGCGAACGTGATCTGGAACATCCACAACACGCCCGCCTCGAACATCTCGATGCTCGGCGGCATCACCGGGCTCACCTTCGCGCCGGTCGGCGCCTGCGCCACCTTCGGCATCACGCTCAAGCTCGCGATGGACGCCGTGCGCCGCGGCGAGGCCAAGGCGGTCGTGATCGGCGCCGCCGATCCACCGCCTCACCCGCTCCTGGTCGGGGCCTTCTACAACGGCCGCGTGATCTCGGCGGACGGCGAGGTGTCCCGCCCACTCACCGGCATGCGCGGCACCCACGTGTCGGGCGGCGCCGCGATCTGGATCGTCGGGGACTGGGAGCACATGACGGCGCGCGGCTTCCGGCCGCTCGGCCTCGAGCCGGTCGCGGTCGGGGTGTCGGCCGACGCCGAGCACATCATCACGCCGTCCGAGGAGGGTCCGCTCACCGCCATCGGCGCGGCGCTCGAGGAGGCGGGCGTCGATCCCGGGGAGGTCTCGACCTGGGACCTCCACGCCACCGCCACGCCCGGCGACTGGCAGGAGGTCGAGAACCTGCGGCGCGTGCTGCCCGAGAGCGTCCTCGTCACCGCGCGCAAGGGGATCTTCGGACACGGCATGGGCGCCTCGGGCGGCTGGGAGCTCACCGCGCAGTACCTCGGCCTCGCCCGCGGGCGTATCTTCCCCACCCCGCTCGCCCCGGACGAGCTCAACTCCGAGATCGCCAAGATTCACACCCGCTTCGTCTTCGACCACGGCTGCCCGGCGCCCGCCGGCGTCGTGGGCAAGCTCTCGATGGGCGTCGGCGGGGTGAACGCCTGCGTGCTGTCGCGCGTCCCGTCGGACGGGCTCCCCGCTCCGATCATCGACCAGTAGCGGCCCGCGCTACTGGATCCTCGGCGCGCCGGCGAGAAGCTCCTCGACGCTCACTCCGGCGGGCTTGGTCTTGGGGGGGCTTGCAGGCCTACCTCGGAAACGCCTCCGGCAGCCCACCGTCGACGGGGAGCGTCGCTCCGGTGGTCGGGGTCTCCTCGCGCGCGAAGAAGAGGACCGCGCGCGCGACGTCCTCAGCGGCGAGCGGCACCTTGAGCAGGTTGCGCTTGCGGTAGTACTCGGGGAGGTCCGACGGCTTCAGGCCGCGGGCGCGCGCCCGCTCCTCGCCGATCTCCACCCACAGTCCCGAGGTCACCTCGCCGTGCGCGAAGATCGCGTCGGGGTTGATCATGTTGACGCGGACGCCGAGCGGCGCCAGCTCGATCGCGGCCAGGCGGCCGAGCTGGTGGCCGCCGCCCTTCGAGACCGAGTAGGCGGCGAACTCGGGGCCGGGGGCATACGCGTTCTTCGACGCGATGACGACCACGTTGCCGCCCATGCCCTGGCGCTTCCACAGCCGCGTCGCCTCGCGCAGCGTGAGGAAGTAGCCGGTGAGGTTGACCTCGAGCACGCGGTTCCAGTCCTCGAGGCTGGTCCGATCGATCGGTGCGCTGCGCGCGATGCCGGCGTTCAGCACCACCAGGTCCACGCCGCCGTAGGTGGCGCAGGCCTCGGAGAACGCGCGCTCGATCGACGCCTCGTCGGTGACGTCGGCCTCGACGCCGACGCAGGCGCCCACCCCGGCCAGAGCGCAGGTGCGGTCGACGACGCCAGCCAGCGCGTCGCTCGCGAGGTCGAGCGCGACCACCGCGGCGCCGTCGAGCGCGAGCGCCTCGACGATGGCCGAGCCGATGGCGCCCCCGGCGCCGGTCACGAAAGCCACTCGCCGCGCCAGCGGCTTCTCCCCGCCCTTGCCGAGCTTCGCCTGCTCGAGGCTCCAGTACTCGACGTCGAAGAGCTCAGAGTCGTCGAGCGCGCGGTAGGGGCCGAGGCGCCGCACCAGCGCCTTCACCTCGGCGGTGTGCTGGTAGAGGTCGCCCGCGATCGCCGCGGCCTCGGCCGACGCTCCGACGGCGAAGATGCCCAGGTCGCGCACCGCGACGATCCGCGGCAGCGGGTCGAGCTGCCGCAGATCGTCGCGGCCCTTCAGCCGCGACAGCTTCTCGAAGTAGGTCTGGTAGGACTCGGCGAAGTCCGCGAGGGCCTCCTCGACCTCGGCCACCCAGCCCTCCGCGTCCGCGGGGTCGAACTCGGGGACCACCAACGGGTAGGACTTGGTGCGGATCACGTGATCGGGGGTGAGGGGCGGCGTGGTCAGCGCCTCGTCCGCATCCGGCGCCGTGACCAGCTCGTCGATCGCGGCGTCGCGGCGGAAGTCGAGGATCCAGTGCGACGGCGCCCCGGCCGCTGCCGCCGCTCGCGCCAGCGCCCCGCGCAGGAGCGGGGCCGCCTCGGCCGCGCTCCCGGGTGCTTCGAGCTGGCGCGCGGCGGGACGCCGGGGCGCCAGCCGCCGGCCTGCGCGATGCTCGAGGAAGGCCTCGGCCCGCGTCACGTACTCGACGTGCCGCTCGTAGCTCTCGCGCGCCGTCTCGCCCCAGGTGAAGAGACCGTGCAGATCGAGCACCATCGCCTCGGCGGCGGGGTTCTCGTCTCTGATCTGCGCCGCCGCCTTCGCCAACCCGAACCCCGGCATGACGTACGGCACGATCGCCACCCGATCCCCGAGCGCCTCGATCACCCACTCCTGGCCGCGCTCCTGGTTGGTGAGCGCGAGGATCGCGTCGGCATGCGAGTGATCGACGAACTTCGCCGGCAGGAAGGCGTGCAGCAGCGTCTCGACCGACGGGTTGGGCGCCGAGGCGTCGAAGAGGTGGGTGCGGAGCTGGTTCACCATCTCCTCGTCCGAGAGCTCGTCGACCTCGCGCAGCCGCCGCAGGTACGCGAGGTCGAGGCCGGGGAGACCCGGCGGCTCGATCGACTCCAGGTTCCAGCCCGAGCCCTTGACGTGGATCGCCTCGATCTCGTCCCCGAAGAGGTCGCGGTGGAGGCTCTTGACCGAGGTGTTGCCGCCGCCGTGCATCACCAGCGTCGGCTCGGAGCCGATGAGGCGCGAGGTGTAGACGCGCAGCGCCACGTCCTCACCCCAGCGGGCGTAGCGTTCGACGAAGCGGAGCGCCTCGCCATCGGACCAGCGGCTCTGCATCGCCCGCGATCTTAGCGCTACAATCCGCCACTCGTTCGGGGTGGCGGCGGATGCGCATGACCTATCGCGCGGTTCTCTTCGACCTCGGCGGCGTCGTCCTCGACTCGCCGCTGCACACCATCGCGCGCTACGAGCGCGAGCACGGCATTCCGGAAGGGTTTCTCAACAGCGTCGTGCGCGACACCGGTCCGGCGGGCGCCTGGTCGCGCATGGAGCGGGGCGAGCTCTCGGGCCTCGAGTTCTGCGCGGCGTTCGACCTCGAGTGCTCGGCCCGCGGCTATCTACTGCCCGCCGCGGCCGTGCTCGAGCGCATCGCCCAGGAGAACGGACCGCGGCCGGTCATGGTCGAAGCCGTCCGCCGGCTGCGCGCCCGGGGGCTCAAGGCGGCGGCGCTCACCAACAACTGGAAGGGCGACGGCAACGACCGCCACGGCCTGTGCCCGCTCTTCGACCACTTCATCGAGTCGAGCGTGGTCGGCCTGCGCAAGCCCGACCCGGCGATCTACCGGCTCGCCTTCTCCATCCTCGAGGTCGAGCCGGTCCACGTCGTCTTCCTCGACGACATCGGAGCGAACCTCAAGGCGGCGCACGCGCTGGGCGTGACGACCATCAAGGTCGTCGAGCCCGAGAGCGCGTTGCGCGAGCTGGAAACCCTGCTCGGCTTCGATCTACTCTAGCAGCGCGTGGCGAATGTCAGTATCGACCCACGCTGCTAGAGATGACCTGGCGATCCCGATCCGGCGCGGCGCCGGATCGGTCGCCTAGTCTCCTGTATCAGTGGTTCGCGGCACAATTCTCTGGCGCTCGGGAACAGACGATGCAAGGTGCCGGAAACGAGCGAGTTATTTCACGGACCGCGCCCTTCGAGGGTCCAGCCGCCGGCCGGGCGCTCGGCGGCGCGCGCGCAGGCGGGCCGAGAAACGACATGCGAGCCTGTCTCCTGATCGGCGGCTTCCTTCTCCTGCTGCTCGCGGCCACGAGCCGCCTCGTCGAGCCGAGGCAGTCGCTACGCCAGGATGACGATGCGCCCGACTACTCGTGGGTGCCGATCGTCGAGCCGGGCGAAGCTACCGTGCCCGACCCGCCCGGCGGCAGGTGGCTGGTGGACCAAAACGGAAGGGAGTACACCCTCTTCCGCTGGGAGAAGCACGAGGGCTACTACCGATTCGAGAGCGAGGACCAGCGGCTGGTGAGGCTGCGGCCCGGCCTTGCCTTCACCGTCGAGCACCACGACGACCGCTTCCTCTACCTGCGCTGGTACCGCAGCGAGGCGGCCGGCGACCGGAGTGCGGCGGGCGCGAGCACCGGCTTCACGGCGGACGCGGACGCAGACGCGCCGGCGGGCCCTGCGCCGACGGCTCGCGAGCCGGTCCGGCAGGACGCACTGCTTCTCGTGCCCTGGGACGAGGGTCTGCCACGTTCGGGACAGTGGCGCAACGGCTTCGCCGTCGCCGACGTCGATGGCGACGGCCATCTGGACCTCGCCCACGGACCGCCGCGCAAGGGGGGTCTGGCGGAACCCGTCATCTTCCTCGGCGACGGAGCCGGGAGGTGGCGCCCCTTCACCACGGCGAGGTTCCCGCCGCTGCCCTACGACTACGGAGACATCGCCGCGGGCGACCTCGACGGCGACGGTCGGATGGACCTGGTGCTCGCGGTCCACAACACCGGCCTGTTCGCGCTCTACGGCGATGGCCGGGGAGGATTCGCGTCGCGATCGGAGGGTCTGCCCCGGCACCGCCAGGAGCCCGAGAGCACGCCGCCAGCCGCCCTGGGGGGGGCCGCGGTGCAGCACCCTCGCTCGCGATTCTCGTCCCGCGCCATCGCCCTCGCCGATTGGGACCGCGACGGCCGGCTCGACATCCTGGCGCTGGCGGAGGGCCCGTCCTCGGTGCGAGACCTCGCCGACGGAGCGCTCCCGCTCGGCAAGGTCGTCTTCCGGAACCGCGGCGACTCAGGCTGGGAGGCCGTCAATGGGCCTGGCGCACTCATGGGGGACGCCATCCTGGTGGCCGACCTCGACGGCGACGGCCTCCTCGACTTCGTCACCGACAGCCGCGTGGTCGGGTCGGCCGAGCTGCTCAATTTCGGCCTGCCCGACGGCGGCTGGCGGACGGCCGCGCTGCCGGATCCCCGACCTCGGCTGCGCGTTCGCGCGGTCGCGCTAGCGGACTTCGACGCCGACGGTCGACTCGACCTCGCCCTCGCCTGGAGGGCGGGTTACGGGGGCGAGCCCTGGTGGGGGCTCGACGTATATTTCGCGATGCCGGGCGAGCCTGGCGCGCCGACTTGGCGCAGGTCGTCGATCTGGGCCGCCCCCGACCACGGCGGCGGCGAAGGGCTCACCGCGCTGGCCGCCGGCGACCTCGACGCCGACGGCGACGCGGACCTGGTCGCGCTCGACGCCGAGGGCGGGATCTCGCTCCTGGTCAACGACGGCACCGGAAGCTTCGCGCTCGATCCGAGCCCCGAGGCGGAGCCCGGCCCGGAGCACCGGCACTGCGCCGGCTACCGAGCCGCGATCGTCGACCTCGACCGCGACGGGCGCGGCGAGGTGGTGGCGGCCTTCGCCGGGGAGCCGGGCAGCGAGACCATCTTCGGCGGCACCCGCGCGTCGCGGTGCCGCGCGCGTGGGGCGCTTCGGGTCTGGAAGGTCTCCGGGCCCGCGGCCCGCGACGGCTGAAACGCTGCTATTCTTGCAGGCTCCAACTGGTCCGAACGCCGCGCCGACGCCGGTGCGCCGGCTCCCGCCGGAAGGCCCGCATCGCCCGCGGAAGGAGGAGTTCCGATGCCGAGGTTCATCGCCCTCGCCGCCGCGGTCTCGCTCGGCGCCCTCGCATGGCTGGGCGCGCCGAGCGCCGGGCGCGCCGAGATCGGAATCCTGGACAACGTCCCCGCCGCCACGCTCCTCCTGCCTCGCTTCGAAGTCGAGCTCGGCGGCGGCGGCGTGACCACGCTCCTCGCCATCAACAACGCCTCCGACCAGCCGGTCCTCGCCCACCTGACGATCTGGTCGGAGTGGTGGGTGCCGGTCATCGGCTTCGACGTCTACCTCACCGGCTACGACGTCCACACCATCAACCTCCGCGACATCGTGGTCAACGGCGACCTGCCGAACACCGGGCCGTCGAACGTGCTCTCGCCCCAGGGCGAGTTCTCGAGCGGCCCCCACACCAACTTCGGCGGCACCTGCAGCACGAGCTTCGGCTCCGCTCCGAACTACGCCAACATCAGCGCCCTGTTCCTCCAGGTCCTGCAGCAGGCGCTGACCGGACAGCCGCTTCAAACCAACGGCGAGTGCGCCTCGCTGCCCGGCAACCCCAACCTCGCGCGTGGCTACGTCACCGTCGATGTCGTGCGGCGCTGCGCGCAGGAGCATCCGGACAACGTCAACTACTTCATAGACGGCGGGGCGGGCACGGCCACCAACGAGAACGTGCTGTGGGGCGACTACTTCCTGGTGGACCCGGCGGGCAACTTCGCGCAGGGTTGGAGCCTCGTGCACATCGAAGCGGACGGGTTCGGCCTCGGCGTGGCAGACGGCTCCTGCGACACCACCGATCGTTACCCCACCACCTTCTACTGCACGCTGCGCAACCCCACGACTCAACCCGGCGAGGACAACCGCGAAGGGCTGTCGAGCGTGTTCGCCACGCGTTACCTGGCGGGCGGCGTCTTCGACGGGGGAACCGGCCTTCTGGTCTGGCGCGATCGCAACGGCCTCGGCGCCGGCTTCACGCGCGCCTGCAACACCACGCCCACCCCCCTGCAGCAGACCCAGATCGTGGTCTTCGACGAGCAGGAGAACCCGCTGATCGACGCCGGCGGCGGGCCGGTGGGAGAGCCCGTGATCCAGGACAACCCCTTTCCCTGGGGCACCAACCGAGCCCAGGTGGGTGTCGACCTGACGGTCGAGGCTCCGTTCGGCTGGCTCTTCCTCAACCTCAACGACGGCAATCCCGCAGCCGAGTACTTTCGCCAGGCCTTCGTGGCCTCGACCTACTCGGCGGAGGGCCGCTTCAGCGTCGGCCTGGAGGCCACGGCGCTCAACAACCTGACGCTCGGTGCCGACAACCGGCGCGGGCCCCGCAATCCGGACCCGACCCTCGGGCCGGCGCCCCATGGAAACACCCCGACGCTGTTCAACGGCAACGTCACTCCTTAGCCGCCCGCTCCGAGCGCTCCGAGTCGAGCGCCGCTCGCCCGGGCGCGGCAGCGGGCACGCAGCCGTTCGCTAACATCCCGGCGTGCCCGAGCTCCCCGACGTCGAGGTCTACGTGTCGGCGCTCACGGAGCGCCTCGCCGGCCAACGGCTCGAGCGGATCCGCCTCAAGAGCCCGTTCCTGCTGCGCTCGGTGGCGCCGCCGCTCGACGCCGCCGAGGGGCGCGACGTGACCGGCGTGCGCCGGCTCGGCAAGCGGATCGTCCTCGATCTCGAAGGCGACCTCCACCTCGTCCTGCACCTGATGATCGCGGGTCGCCTCGCCTGGGAGAAGCCGGGTGCGAAGCTCCCCGGCAGGATCGGCCTCGCCGCGTTCGACTTTCCGGCGGGCACGCTTCTCCTGCGCGAGGCCGGCACCAAGAAGCGCGCCTCGCTCCACCTGGTCCGAGGGGAGGAGGCCGTGCGCGGTTTCGACCGTGGCGGGCTCGAGGTGCTCGGCTCCGATCTCGACTCGTTCCGCGCGGCGCTTTCGCGCGAGAACCACACGCTGAAGCGCGCGATGACCGATCCCCGCATCCTCTCCGGCGTGGGCAATGCGTACTCCGACGAGATTCTCCACCGCGCCCGGCTGTCGCCGATGAAGCAGACGGCGCGGCTCACGGACGACGAGATGGCACGGCTCCACCGGGCGACCCAGGAGGTGCTCGAGCTGTGGACGCGGCGCCTGCGCGACCAGGCGGGGGGCGAGCTCCCCCGGCACGTCACCGCGTTCCGCGACGGCATGGCCGTTCACGGCCGCTTCGGTGAGCCCTGCCCGGACTGCGGCTCGCCGGTCCAGCGCATCGTCTACGCCGAGAACGAGTGCAACTACTGCGCGCGCTGCCAGAACGAGGGCCGCCTGCTGGCCGATCGCGCGCTGTCGCGGCTGCTCAAGAGCGACTGGCCGAGGACGCTCGAGGAGCTCGAGGAGCTGCGCCAGCCGCGAGGGCCGGCGCCTGCAGGCTCCGAGACGGCAGCGACGAGCGGCGGCGGAACCGCTCGCGGCACGCGCGGGCGGCGTCGATGAACGCCGCCGCGCCGCGCCTGGTCGACGCCCACGCTCACCTGGTCGCCCCCGAGTTCGACGCCGACCGCGCCGAGGTGCTCGAACGCGCGCGCGCCGCCGGCGTCAAGGCCGTGGTGGCGGTCGGCGAGACCCTCGCCGATGCCGAGAAGAACCTGCTCCTCGCCGCCACCCCCGACGGGATGATCCGTCCCACCGCGGGCCTCTACCCCACGATCCTCGACCGTGAGCAGGCGGCTCTGCTCGAGGCGCTCGTCCGCAGCGAGCGCGAGCGCCTGGTCGCGATCGGCGAGGTCGGTCTCGACCATTGGAAGGTGCGGGACCCGGCGGAGCGCGAGCTCCAGCGCGAGCTCTTCCTCGGCTTCGTGCGGCTTTCCGCCGAGACCGGGCTGCCGCTCAACGTGCACTCCCGCTCCGCCGGCAGGGCCGCGATCGACCTCCTGCTCGAGGCGGGCGCCGAGCGGGTCCTCCTCCACGCCTTCGACGGTCGGGCGGCCACCGCGCTGCCCGCGGTCGAGGCGGGCTTCTTCTTCTCGATTCCGCCTTCCATCGTCCGCTCTCCGCAGAAGCAGAAGCTGGTGCGGCGCCTTCCGCTCGCGAGCCTCCTGGTCGAGACCGACAGCCCGGTGCTCGGCCCCGAGCCCGGGGTGCGCAACGAGCCGGCGAACGTGACCATCAGCGTGGCGGCGATCGCCGAGATCAAGGGCGTCGCCGAGGAGGCGGTGATCGAGGCGGTCGCCGAGAATCAGCGCCGCCTGTTCGCGTTGTAGCGGCGGCCGCGGGCGCCCCGAGCGGCGTTCCCACGCAGTCGCCAGGCGATGCGGGGGGGCGCGCGACCCGGCACGCCTCCGAGAACGCCACCGAGGCGCTGCGATGCGGTGACATGGGCGAGCCCGGTACACTGGCGCCAAGCGACCCTGCGTCGCTCCTGGAGGTTCCCATGACGCCGAGACCCCTTGCCGCCACCGCCGTGCTCGCGCTCCTCGCGACGCCGGCTCTCTTCGCCGCCGCCAGCACGTTCGAGCCGGGCGAGAACCTGACCGCCGAAGGCGTCCCGCCGATCCCGATCGAGGTGGCCGAGAGGGTGCTGCCCTACACCGAGATCCGCAGCGCCGCGTTCCGCGGCTGGCACCCCGAGCGTCGCGAGATGGTCGTCGCCACCCGCTTCGGGGAGACCAACCAGATCCACCGCGTAGAGCGACCCCGGGGAGCGCGCCGGCAGCTCACGTTCTTCCGCGAGCCGGTCGGCTCCGCGACCTACGACCCACGGGACGGCGGATCGCTCGTCCTCTCGCGCGACCGCGGCGGCGACGAGTTCCACCAGCTCTACCGCTACGACCTGCACAGCGGCGCGAGCGTGCTCCTCACCGACGGCGAGAAGCGACATGCAGCCGGTCCCTGGTCGAATGCCTCTGACCAGCTCGCGTTCGTCAAGGTCGCCGCCGACGCCGACGGCGCCTTCACCGAGATCTGGGTGCTCGACCCGCGGCGGCCGGACGCGAAGCGCAGGATCGCCACGCTGCGTGGGGGCGGCTGGAGCGTCGCCGACTGGTCTCCCGAGGACGACGCCCTCCTCCTGGTCGAGCGGGTGTCGGCCAACCAGAGCTCGCTTTGGCTGCTCCAGCTCGTGAGCGGTCAGCCGCGGCGGTTGTCGCCGGACCCGGGCCGGACGGACGTGGCCTGGGGCGCAGGCCACTTCTCGGCGGAGGGCGAGATCGTCTTCACCACCACCGATCTTTCTGGCGAGCATCGCCAGTTGGCGGCGCTGCGGCTCGCCGACGGCGCGGTCGAGGTCTTGAGCACCGACCTTCCCTGGAGCGTCACGGACGTGGAGCTCTCCGAGCAGGGCACGACGCTCGCCTTCCTCACCAACGAGGGTGGATGGAGCCGCCTCTATCTCCTCGACACCGCGTCGCGCGAGCGCCGGGAGATCACGGCGCTCCCTGGCGGCGTCGCCAGCGGTCTGCGCTGGCACCGCAACGGAAACGATCTCGCCTTGACGCTGTCCTCGGCGCGCGTCAGCGGCGACGTCTACGTCGTCGACGCTTCGACCGGGAGCGTCGAGCGGTGGACCGAGAGCGAGACCGGCGGCCTCGACGCCCAGCGGTTCGTCGAGCCCACCGACATCTCCTGGACCAGCTTCGACGGGCGGCGCATCACGGGGCTTCTCCACTCGCCCGACTGGCGGCGCTTCCCCGGACAGAGGCCGGTGATCATCGACATCCACGGCGGCCCGGAAGGGCAGGCGCGTCCGAGCTTCCGCGGCACGGACAACGTCTGGATCTCGGAGCTGGGGATCGCCGTCATCTACCCCAACGTGAGAGGCTCCTCCGGGTACGGCAAGACCTTCCTCAGGCTCGACGACGGCCCTCTGCGCGAGGGCTCGTACGAGGACATCCGTACGCTGCTCGACTGGATCGCGGCGAACCCCCACCTCGACGCCGGTCGCGTGATGGTCACCGGCGGCAGCTACGGCGGCCACATGACGTTCGCCGTCGCCGCCCGCTACAGCGACCGCATCCGGTGCTCGATCCCGGTGGTGGGGATCTCCAACCTGCGCACCTTCCTCGAGAACACGCAGGGCTACCGCCGCGACCTGCGCCGCGTCGAGTACGGCGACGAGCGTGACCCGCAGATGCGCGAGTTCCTGGAGCGCATCGCGCCGCTCAACCGCGCCGGGGACATCGGGAAGCCGATCTTCATCGTCCACGGCCGCAACGATCCGCGGGTGCCGGTCAGCGAATCGGAGCAGATCGTCGGCGAGGTGCGCGCCAATGGAGTGCCCGCCTGGTACCTGGTAGCCGAGAACGAGGGGCACGGCTTCCGCAGGAAGAGCAACCGCAGCTTCCAGCTCTATGCCACCGTCCTGTTCGTGGAGCGGTTCCTGCTCGGAGACGCGGAGGCGACTGGGAGCTCCGCGGCCGACTGACGAGGTGACCGCCTACTCGGCGGCGAGCAGCACCGCGGGATCGACGCGGGCGCCGCGCCAGCGCAGGCCGAAATGGAGATGCGGGCCGCTGGCGCGGCCGGTCGCCCCCACCCGTCCGACCAGATCCCCTGCCTTCACCTCCTGGTCGACCTCGACCAGGATCTCGCTCAGGTGGAGATACATGCTGACGAGGCCGTCGCCGTGGTCGACGAAGACGCTGCGGCCACCGAAGAAGTGCTCCTCGGCCAGCGCCACGACGCCGGGCGCGGCGGCCGAGACCGGGGTGCCGGCCGAGGCGCGGTAGTCCTCGCCCGAATGCGGGCTCCGCGGCTGGCCGTTGAAGACGCGGCGCTTCCCGAAGCTCCCCTGCGACGACAGACGCGCGAGGGGTCGAGCGATCGGGAGGTCGAAGCGGCGCGGGCCGGCGCGCGTCCACAGCGCCTCGACACGCTCGCGCTCGCGTTCCGAGCGCGCCAGATCCTGGGGCGAGAGCTCGACGTGCCGGTCGGTCGGCAGCGTCACGTGCTGGACGGTGTAGGGATAGTCGCCGATCGCGACGACCGCGCGCTCGGTGGTGCCTGCGCGCACCCGCTCGATCGTCATCTCTCCGGTGCGCTCGAGGTCGATCGGGAAGTAGCAGATCTCCCCGTGGGGGAGAAAGCTCCGGCCGTCGGCGCGGCACTCCTCGGTCGCGGAAGCGCTCCAGCGCACGACCGTGCCCGGCCGTGCCGAGAGGCGCGTCTCGCTGGTGCGGGCCGCGGCGGCCGCTCCGCACACCAGGATCGCGAGCGCGAGGCCCGGGAGCGTGCGGCGGCGGATCCGAAGGTAGGGCCGAGACACTGGCGTGAGGCGATCGTAGCACCGCAGCCGGCTGAGATACGCTGCCCCATCGATCCGACAGCGACCATCCGCGGCGGCCGAAACGGTCCGACCCGGGCCCGATGAGACGATGAACCGCAACGGAGGTCCGACCACCTGGCACTGGCGCCTGCTCGGACGTCTGGGGACGGACGTGCGCGTCGAGGAGACCCGGCTCGCCACCCTCCTCTTCGCCTACTGCTTCCTCATCGGCGCCTTCCAGTTCGCCGCCAAGAGCATCCGGCAGTCCTCGTTCGTCGACAGCCTGGGCTCGAGCCAACTCCCGTTCGTCTATCTCGCGGTTGCCGCGGTGGCATGGCCGCTGCTGCGGGCCTTCAACCGGCTGGCGCGCGGCTCGGCGCTCGATCGCGTCATCCCATGCTCGACCCTGGTCGTGATCGCGAGCCTGGTCTTCTTCTGGTGGCTTTACGGCAATCCCTGGCCGTGGTCGCGCTTCGTCTTCTACGTCTGGATCTCGATCGTCACCCTGCTCCTCTTCAGCCAGTTCTGGAGCTGGGCGAGCCACCTCCTCGACGCGCGCCAGGCCCGCCGCCTCTTTGCGTTCGTGCTGTCGGGCTCGCTGGTCGGAGGCGTCGCCGGAGGCCAGGTGGCGGCCCTCGCGTCGCGATCGCTCGGCTCCCGCTCGACGCTGCTCGCCTCGGCGCTCCTGCTCGCCGCAACGCTACCCCTGATCAGCCGCATCCGAGCGCTCACCGCCGCGACGGGAACCCGCCATCCCGGGCCGGCGCGGTTGACGGACGGGTCCGAGACGCCGAGCGCCATCGCCGAGATCTGGCGCTCGCCTCATCTGCGCTCGCTGGCGGGACTCATGGTGGCTTCGATCATGGTGGCGCAGATCACCGACCTGCAGTTCAACTGGGTGGTCGAGCACTCGACCGAGCGCCTCGATCAGCGCACCGTCATCTTCGGCAACTTCTTCAGCGTGATGGGTCTGGTCGCGTTCGCGCTGCAGCTGGTCCTGACCACGCGCATCCAACGCAGCCTCGGCGTCGGCGCCGCGTTGCGCGTCCTGCCCGCGGTCATGGGCACCGGCGGCGTTGCGCTACTGGCCGCCGCCGCGTTCGCGCCGTCGGTCCTGATCTACGTCATCGCTGCCCTCAAGGTCAGCGAGGGCGCGCTGCGCTACTCGCTCGACCAGGGCACGCGCGAGCTGCTCTACGTGCCCGTGCCGCACCAGATCAGGCCGCAGGTCAAGACCACGATCGACGTCCTTGTCCAGCGCATCGCGAGAGCCCTCGCTGCGGTGCTGCTGCTCGCGGTGACGTTCGGGTGGGCGACGCCGGTGAGTATCACCTGGGTCGTGCTGGCGCTGATCGTGATCTGGATCGGGTTGACGTTCCGGGCGCGACGCCACTATGTCGCCTCGTTCCGCGAGGGGCTCCTGGCCCGGCGCATCGACCCCGAGGAGCGGCTCGATCCCTCGGACGCGGCGACGCTCGAGACGCTGGTGGCGTCGCTCTCGAGCGCCGAACCGGCTGAGGTCGTCCACGCCATCGACCTGCTGGTCGCCCAGGACCGCGGCCATCTGGTGACGCCGCTCCTCCTGCACCACGAGAGCCCCGAGGTGCGGCGGCGCACGCTCGGCGTGTTGCGCGCGCTCGAACGCCGCGATGCGCGCGGCGCCGTCGAGCGGCTGATCGCGGACGAGGACCCTGGCGTGCGGGCCGAGGCGATCCACGCCTTCGCCGCGCTCACCGGCGCCGATGCCGTCGGGCTCCTGGTCTCGAAGCTGCGCGACCACGATCCGCGCGTCCGCTGCGCAGCCATCGTCGGCCTGCTGCAGCTCGAGATCGACGAGGTGTCGCGCCGCCTGGCGCGTACCGCGCTGGGTGACATGCTGACCGACGAGGATCCCGCGGTGCGCCGCGAGGCGGCGCGTGCGCTGGGAGGCTCGCCGGGCACCGATCTGTACAACCGGATGCTGCCACTCCTGTCCGATCCCGATCCCGACGTCGTGCGCGCCGCGGTCCGCGGCGTGAGGAAGTGGATGGAGCGCGACGGTGTGAGCTTCCTCTTCGTCCCGATCCTGATCTCTCTCCTGCGCGAGCGGCGGTTGAAGCACGACGTGCGCGAGGCGCTGGTCGCCTGCGGCGAGGAGGCGCTGCCGCTCCTCGTCCACTTCCTGAAGGATCCGGACGAGCACTTCTGGGTGCGCCATGCGCTGCCGCGGACGATCTCGCGCTTCCGCGGCGAGGCGGCGCGCGACGCGCTGCTGGGCGCCCTTCCGTGTGGAGAGAGTGCGCTCGACCACGGAATCATCGCCGGCCTGTCGTCGCTCCGTGCGCGTGAGCGCGGGCTGCGCTTCCCCACCGAGACCATCGAGCAGCACGTGCACGAGCAGGCGCGCCGCTACCTGCGGGCGTTCGCTCGGCTCCACACCGTGGCGCGGCCCGGCGACGTCGAGCTCCAGGGCATTCGCGTGGTCTGGAGCGCGGGAAGGCCGACGCGCCTGCTCGAGCAGCTCCTGGTGGATCGCATGAGCGATCACGCCAAGAACCTCTTCGGCCTGCTGTCGCTCGTGCACCGCCACCGCGAGCTGTGGATGGCGTTCGAGCAGCTCAGGAGCGACCACCTGCGCACCCGGAATCATGCGATCGAGTACCTGGACAATGCGCTGCGGCCGGCGGTACGCCGGCAGGTGATGGCAGTGATCGACGATCTACCGGCGGAGGAGCGGCTCGCCGAGGCGACCAAGCTCTTTCACATCTCCGCCGACGGTGGAGCGATCGAGGCCTTGCGCGGCATGGTCCAGGCGGCGGCGGGCGGGGACCTGGCGGCGCGCTGGCTCGGCGCCGCGGCGCTCGCCCACATCGCCGGGGAACGGATCGTGGAGCTCTTTCCGCTGGCTCGGGAGGCGGCCAGCGGGTCCGCGGATCCGCTCCTGCTCGAGACCGGACGCTGGATCGAGGAGCGGGGGCTGCGCACCGGGACTCGCTGGTAGACTGCCTGTCACGCTCCGTTTCCGCTCCGGCGCTCCGCCGGAAGCACGGTACGGAGGGGGCCGGCCGTCGCCCCGCGCAGGGCGGTATCCGCGAGGCCTCGCTCGGGGAGCGCGCTTTCAACTTGGCTCGTCAAGGTCTCCTTCTGGTCAACCTCGGAACTCCCGACGCGCCGCGGACCCCCGAGGTCCGGCGCTACCTGCGCGAGTTCCTGTCCGATCCGCGGGTGTTCGACATGCACCCGGTGAAGCGCACCCTGATCCTCAACCTCTTCATCCTCCCGTTCCGGCCGCGCCGCTCCGCCGAGGCCTACCGCAAGGTCTGGACCGAGCGCGGCTCGCCGCTCCTCTTCCACGGCGAGGATCTGGCGGCCAAGCTGCGCGCGCGGCTCGGTGCGGAGGTGCCGATCGCGCTCGGCATGCGCTACCAGAGTCCCTCGATCGGCGAAGCGCTCGCCCGGCTGCTCGAGGCCGGCGCGGACCGGATCGTGGTGTTCCCGCTGTTTCCCCAGTACTCCTCCGCGGCGTGGGGTTCCGCCGTCGAGCGGGCGTTCGACCAGGCCGGGCGCCTCTGGAACGTACCGGCGCTCCAGGTGGTGCCGCCCTTCTACGACCATCCCGCGTTCCTCGACGCGCAGGCCGACGTCGCGAGCCGCGCGAGCGCCGATTTCCCCCCCGACTACACCCTGATGAGCTTTCACGGGCTTCCCGAGCGTCAGGTCACAAAGAGCGACCAGACCGGGGGGCGTCACTGCCTGCGTGAGGGCTGCTGCGCTAGCATCGTCGCGGCCAACAGCTACTGCTACCGCGCCCAGTGCTTCGCCACCGCCCGTGGCATCGCGGAGCGTCTGGGCCTTGCCGAGGGCCGCTGGGAGGTGACGTTCCAATCCCGACTCGGCAGCGATCCCTGGATCCGTCCGTTCACCGACGAACGGGTGCTCGAGCTGGCGCGCGAGGGCGTGCGGCGGGTCGCCCTGATGTCGCCGGCGTTCGTCGCCGACTGTCTCGAGACCCTCGAGGAGCTCGCGATCCGGGCCAAGGAGGATTTCGAGTCGCACGGGGGCGGCGAGCTCCGTCTGGTGCCGTCGCTCAACAGCGAGGAGGTCTGGGTCGACGCCCTGCTCGAGATCGCGAGAGACTCGACGACGCTCGGAGCCCCGAAGCAGACTTTCTCCGACGCTCCAGAGCGGAGCCCGTGAAGCCGCTGGCGCAGATCGAGAAGGTGCTGCTCCTTCGCGGGGCCAGCCTGTTCGGCCAGTGCACCGCGGAAGCGGTGGTGCGGATCGCTTCGATCGCGGCGGAGCGCCGGTTCGAGAACGGCGCGACGATCTACAGCCTCGGCGACGCCTCGGATGCGCTCTACTTCGTGGTCTCGGGGAGTGTGGGCGTGGCCGCGCCCGAGGACGGCGAGCGCGTGGTCGGGCCCCGGGAGACCTTCGGCGTGCAGGAGATCCTGAGCGGTCGCCTGCGGGCGACGCGCGCCCGGGCGCTCGAGCCGACCGTCACGCTGGCGATCGAGGCCGAAGACTTCTTCGATCTGCTCTCGCACGACATCGAGATCGTCAAGGCACTCTTCCGCGAGGTGCTCGCGGAGCGTGGGCCGTCGAGCTCGAACGGAGCCTCGCCATGAGACAGCTTGCCCTGAGACAGCTCGCGACGAGATTGTTCGCTGCGCTCCTGCTGCTCGCCCTGTCGAGCCCCCGAGCCGCCGACGCCGCCCGGGTGGTGGCGATCGGCGACATCCACGGCGCCTACGATCCACTGGTGGAGATTCTCCAGGCCGCGGGCCTCGTCGACGAGGAGCTCGCCTGGTCGGGCGGCGATGCGACGCTGGTCCAGCTCGGCGACTTCACCGACCGCGGTCCGCGGGTGCGGGCGGTGATGGACCTGCTGATGCGGCTCCAGCAGGAAGCCCCGGCTGCGGGCGGCCGAGTGGAGGTGCTGCTGGGCAACCACGAGGCGCTCAACCTGGTGGGCGAGCGGCGCGACGTCAGCCACCTGACCCTGCTCGAGTTCTCGAGCGAGTCGAGCGGCGCCGCGCTCGAGGAGGAGTACCGCGCCGTGGTCCGGGCGGCGCGCGCGCGTGCCCGAGCTACCGGCTCGCCGCGGCCGGTGTCCGACGCGTCCGCGCGAGAGACCTGGATGCGAGGGCATCCTCCGGGCACGCTCGCCTACCTCGAGTCACTGCTCCCGGACGGCCATTACGGCCGATGGCTGCGCAGCCTGCCCACCGTCACCGTCATCGACGGCCTGCTCTTCCTCCACGCCGGATTGCGTCCGGAGCTCGCCACCAGATCCCCGGACGAGATCAATCGCCAGGTGTGGGACGAGGTGAGACAACTCGACGCCTGCCGCCAGGCGCTCGGTGGCGCCGGCTACCTGACCCTGACCTCCACCACGTCCGACCTGGTCCGCATCGGCTTCGCCATGCTCGATCAGTTCGCCGCCGCGCGCGACGCCGGCAAGCTCGGGGCGGACCAGGAAGATCTTTTCGCTACGCTCGGGAGCTGCGTCGACTACGAGAACTGGTACCTGTTCTCCCCCGAAGGGCCGCTGTGGTTCCGGGGCTATGCCGATCCTCGCCCGGACCGGGGGGATCGCGGGAGCTATGGCTGGACCGACGCCGAAGGCCTGCCGGCTATTGCGCGCATCCTCACTGCCCAGGGCGTGCGCCACGTCATCGTCGGGCACAACACGGGTTCGGACGGCGCCATCAGGGTCCGCTTCGGCGGCCGCGCGTTCCTGATCGACACCGGGATGCTCTCCGAGGTTTATGGCGGCAAGCCTTCCGCGCTCGAGATCGTGGACGGCGTCTTCACCGCCATCTACGCCGATCGGCGCGAGGAGCTGTGGACGT
>DATKDQ010000182.1:0-10101 GCA_035544635.1 Thermoanaerobaculia bacterium | reverse complement strand
TCGGTGGCTCGCCGACTGCACGCTGTTCGGCCCGGCGGCGAAGGTCCGCGAAGACGTCGAGAGGTGGTTCGACACCGGGATGAAGACGCCGATCCTGGTACCGTCGTCGGCCGAGGGCAACCAGATGCAGGCGTTCGAGGAAGTGTTCGCCGCCTACGCCTAGCCTTTGGCGCCGCGGACGGCGCTGGCGCTTCGCGCCCCGCGTAGATGGGACGCAGTTACTCGGACACACTCCTAGCCCGAGGTGCGGCTCTACGCCGGCGCCTCAGCGGCTTGCCGATCGGCCGATCGCCACCGCCACGACGGCTCCGCGGGCGCCCTGGTCGCGAACCACCGCGCGGGCGACTCCGCCGAGGCCGCCCGACACCACCTCGGCCTCGGCGCGGAACGGCCCGTGCCGTCCGAGCGTCCGGTAGCGCACCGCGAGCGCCGAGAGCGGACGCCCGGTCGCCGCGAGGATCGCGGCCTCGCCGAGCACCGCCACGACCCCGCCCTGGAGCGCGCCGAAGGTGTTGCGGACGTAGTCGGCGAGCTCGGCCTCGACCGTGCCGGCGGCGCCCTCGAGGGTGCGGATCCCGAGGCGCTCGTGAAGCGGCAGCGCCGCGCGCGCGCTCGGCGGATGCGACGACACGTCCCTCGTGCCGCCGTTCTCTCGTGCTGCGGAACCGCCGCTCTCCGGACCACCGGCACCGCCGCTCTCCCGGCCACCAGGGTCGTGCCCGCGCCGGCCCCCCTGATCGCGACCCGGGTTCGGAAGCACCGCGAACGCCGCCGTCGCCAGACCGCGCCGCGGCGACCCGGCGGCGTGGCCGCCGTGCAGGTCGAGGTCGAGGCTCACGAGAGCACGGCCGCGCCGCCCGAGGCGGCAATCGACTCGCGCCGGGCCGGGCTCGATCGGGTCGACCAGATCGATCGCGATGTCGCTGGTGGCCACCCACTCCGGCGCGGCGTGACGCGCCGAGAGACTCCCCGCCGCCATGTCGATCGCCGTCGCCAGAACCCCGAGCAGGACCCCACCGCCCGGGGCGCAGAGCGTGGCCTCGACCTCGAACGCCACGTGGCTCTCCTCGCCGCCGAGCGTGAGATGGAACCCGAGATCGCTCAGGTAGTGATCGGGAGGCGGATACGCCATCGCGAGCGCCGCAGTCTAACCGACGCCTTCCGCCTGCTCGCCTCGGAGTTCGACCTGATACGCTCACGGCGGCTTGTCGACCTCAGGAGGTTACCGATGCAGCGACGATTCGTCGCCTTCCTCGCGATCGCGGGAGCTGCCGCCTCGGGAGCCGGCGTGGTGAGCGCCGGACCCGTCACCGTCCTCTACGGCGACGGCGCGGTCCGCGTCGAGCGCACGCTGCCCGATCCCACCGACCTGTGGGTGACCGCGGAAGACCTGCCGCGCGTCAACGGGTTCGTGCTCAAGCCCGAAGGGGCGTGCCTCGACGAGCTCTGCATCCCAGTCCGCCAGGACCGCGACTCGGAGATCTTCCTCGCGCGCGATCCCGATCGCTGGGTCTCGGTGACCGAGCTCGCCGACCGGCTCGGCCAGCGCTACGTCGCCGACCGTGAAGCGGGGGTGTGGAGCTTCGGCGAGATCCCCGCGATCCGGCGCGCCTTCCTCGAGGAGGGGATGGCGCCCGACTTCACGCTCCCCGATCGCCAGGGCAACCCCGTCGAGCTCTCGGACTTCCGCGGCAAGAAGGTGCTCCTCATCACCTGGGCCTCGTGGTGAGGATGCAGCCTCGACCTGCCAGGTTGGCAGGAGGTGTACCAGGATCTGCAGGGCTCGGGTCTCGAGATCGTCGCGGTCGCGCAGGACACCGGCGGTGAGGCCGCGGCAGGAAGGTTCTACGACGCCGCCAACGCGACGTTCACCGCGCTGGTCGACGTCAACCACACGGTGTCGAGCCTCTACAACATGGTCAACGTCCCGACCGCGGTGTGGATCGACGAGGAGGGGCGCATCCTCCGCCACGACGAGGACGCCTACTCGAAGTCCTACACCATGGGCAGCATGAAGTTCGGCAACGACGTCTACCGTCCCGCCATCTACGACTGGGTCAAGAACGGCGCGAGCAGCCGGTACGTCGAGGACCGCGAGCAGGTGTTGGCCCGCATCCCGAAGCGCGGCGAGGCCGAGGCGCTCGCGGAGCCCACCTTCAAGTTGGGCGTGTGGTTCTTCCTCCAGGGCGACCAGGAGCGCGCGAACAGGTTCTGGGACGAGGCGCAGAAGCTCAACCCGGAGTCGTGGAACTACCACCGGCAGGACTGGTCGTTCCTCGAGCGGGAAGAGACGATGCGGAACTGGCTCGCGAAGTTCCGCTCGTTGGGCGACAAGCCGTACTATCGTCCCCTCGAGCTGCCGCCCGAGGAGACGGCACCGTAGGGAGGTTGGCCATGACGGATCAGCGCGATCGCTCCCTAGAGGCCCGCGGCGGCGCCGTTCGGCCCGAGACCTCCGCCGCCCCTCCCGAGCGCGCGCCGGTTCCCGCCGGCACGGCGGCAGCGGCCGAGATCCGTGGCGGCACCGTCATCGCCCGTGCGCTCAAGGCGCAGGGCGTCGAGTACATGTTCGGCATCGTCGGCTATCCGGTCTACGGCGTGGCCGCCGCGGCGCAGAAGGAAGGCATCCAGTACTTCGGCTTTCGCAACGAGCAGGCGGCGAGCTACGCCGCGGGCGCCGTCGGTTACCTCACCGGCCGCCCCGGCGCGTGCCTCACGGTGTCGGGCCCCGGGATGATCCACGGCCTGGCCGGGCTCGCCAACGCGCAGAGCAACTGCTGGCCGATGCTGCTGCTCTCGGGATCGAGCGAGACCTACCTCGAGGGCAAGGGCGCCTTCCAGGAGTGCCCACAGGTCGACGCCGCCCGCATCTTCGCCAAGTACAGCGCCCGCCCCGACAGCCTCCGCCGCGTCCCGATCTTCGTCGAGCAGGCGGTGCGCGCCAGCCTCTATGGGCGCCCCGGCGCGGTCTACCTCGACCTCCCGAGCGACCAGATCGACGGGCGCATGGATCCCGCGCAGCTCGAGCTCCCGCCGCGCTGTCCGGACCCGCCCCGCCCGCTGGCGGATCCGCGGTCGATCGAGCGCGCGCTCGCGCTCCTGCGCGCGGCCGAGCGGCCGCTCGTCGTCGTCGGCAAGGGCGCCGCCTGGAGCCGCGCCGAGGCCGAGGTGCGCGCCTTGGTCGAGCGTGCGTGCCTTCCGTTCCTGCCGACGCCGATGGGCAAGGGCGTGATCCCCGACGATCACCCGCTGTGCACCGCGGCCGCACGGTCCTTCGCGCTCGCCAACGCGGACGTGGTGTTCCTCATCGGCGCTCGCCTCAACTGGATCCTCCACTTCGGCCAGCCGCCGCGCTTCGCGGGCGACGCGCGCCTGATCCAGCTCGACATCGCCGCCGAGGAGATCGGCACCAACGTCCCGGTCGAGGTCCCGCTGGTGGGCGACGCGCGAAGCGTCCTGACGCAGGTGCTCGAGGCGTTCGACGTCGACCCCTTCACCCACGCCGCCGACAGTCCCTGGCGGCAGGCGCTCGCCGGGTCCGGCGCCAAGAACACCGCCGCGGTCGAGGCGATGATGCGGAGCGACGTCGAGCCGATGGGCTACTACCGCGCGCTGCGCGAGATCCGCGACCGGCTGCCGGGAAACGCGTTCCTGGTCTGCGAGGGCGCCAACACCATGGACATCTCGCGCACCGTGCTGCCGAACCAGGAGCCGCGCACGCGCCTCGACGCCGGCACCTTCGGCACCATGGGTGTCGGCTGCGGCTTCGCGATCGCCGCCGCCGCCGTTCACCCCGAGCGCAAGGTGGTGTGCATCCAGGGTGACTCCGCGTTCGGGTTCAGCGGCATGGAGGTCGAGGTGGCATGTCGCCATGCGCTGCCGATCACCTGGGTGGTGATCAACAACGGCGGCATCGGCTCCGGGGTCACCGAGCTCGATCGGCGCCGCATCCCCACCACCGCGTATCTCCCGGACGCACGCTACGAGAAGGTGATGGAGGCGTTCGGTGGGCGCGGCTTTTACGCCGCCTCGGCGGCCGAGCTCGGCCCCGCGCTCGACCAGGCGCTCAGCGCCGACGTGCCGGCTCTGGTCAACGTCCGGATCGACCCCAAGGCCACCCGCAAGCCGCAGCCCTTCGCCTGGCTCACGAGGTGATGCGGTCCGGGCCGCTCGCCGCGGCGCTCGCGGCGGTGCTCGCAGCGACGGGATCGGCGGCGAACGCGGAAGCGAAGGCGAGCGGGAGCTGGTCGGCGGGGACCGTGGTCGAGCCCGAGACCGTCGAGGAGCTGACGGCGGCCCTGGTCCAGAGCTCCGCCGGGTTGGTGCTGGCGATCGCCCGCGAGCCGGGAGGGACCCGGGTGCTCGGCATCCTCAGGCTTCCTCCGACCGATCAGGACTTCCTCGACGACAGCCGGTCGCCCGCGCTCGGAGTCGACGACGGCCCTCGGTTCGAGCCGCGGCGGCTGGGCTCGAGCCTGAAGTCGGTGAGCTTCGTCCTGTGGGACGGCGTGGGCGAGCCGGTGCTCGGACTGCTGCGCGACCTAATGGACGCACGCCGTCGCATCGTCGTCGCGTACCCGCTCGCGGGCGGAGGCTACAAGGAAGTCGAGCTTCCCGTCGCCGGCGCCAGGGCGGCGATCGCGCGCGTGCTCGGCGTGGCCGAGGAGGTCGCGCCCGAGGCGCGGGAGCTCGCCGCGGCGCGCCAGGAGGCGGTCGAGCGGTGCCTCGCAGAGGAGAAGTCGAAGCTGCGCGATCGCTGCCTCGAGCGTCTCGCCGGGTGCGCCGAGGCGGCAACCGGCGAGGAGCTCCGCGCCTGCGTCTCGGACGCGAGGAAGTGATCGCGGCGGGCGGGGCGGGAAGGGGGCGGACGCACCGCGCCCCCGGCCTTTGTTAAGCGACTGTTACATTACCCCCCGCATGCGTCGCTGGATCGTTCGCATCGTCCTCCTGGCCGCTTTCGTCGCGCTCGCGATCGGCGCGCGCGCGTGGTTCCTGCGGCCCAACCCGATCGAGGTCACGGTCGCTCCGGTCGAGCGCGGCGACGTCGAGGAGACCATCACCAACACCCGCGCCGGCACCGTCCAGGCGCACCGGCGCACGCGCCTCTCGCCGGAGACGGGCGGCATGGCGGTGGCGATCCCGTTCGACCAGGGGCAGCTGGTGAAGAAGGGAGACGTGCTGCTCCGGCTCGACGACGCCATGCAGCGCGCGCGGCTCACCCTCGGCCAGCGCGAGCTCGACACCGCTCAGGCCCGCCGCAACCAGGCCTGCGTGCAGGCCGAGCGTGCGCAGCGCGAGCTGGTGCGCTTCCGGCGGCTGCACCAGGAGGGCATCGTCGCCGAGGACCTGCTCGACCAGACCCAGGCCGGGGCGGACGCGGCGCGCGCCTCCTGCGAGGCTGCCGCCTCCGACGTCGAGCGCGCGCGCTCGACGGTCCGCCTGGCCGAAGTCGAGCTCGAGAAGATGGTGCTGCGCGCGCCCTTCGACGGCATCGTCGCCGAGATCTCGATCGAGCTCGGCGAGTGGACCTCGCCCTCCCCCCCGGCGCTTCCCATCCCACCGGTGATCGATCTGATCGACCCCACCTCGATCTACGTCAGTGCGCCGATGGACGAGGTCGACGCCGCCCGGCTCGAGCCCGGACTGCGCGGCCGCGTGACGGTGGACTCGCATCGCGGCCGGGAGTTCTGGGGCAGCGTGGTGCGGGTGTCGCCGTTCGTGCTCGACGTCGAGGCCCAGAACCGCACGGTCGAGATCGACGTCGAGCTCGACGACGAGACCCTCGCAGCCACGCTCAGGCCCGGCACCTCGGCCGACGTCGAGGTGGTGCTCGAGACGCGCGCGAACACGCTGCGCATCCCGACCTCGGCGCTCTACGAGGGCGACAAGGTCCTGGCGGTCGAGGGCGGCCGTCTGGTCGAGCGCAGGATCCGGATCGGCCTCAAGAACTGGAACTGGACCGAGGTGATCACCGGCCTCGAAGAGGGTGACCCCGTGGTCACCAGCCTGGATCGTCCCGAGATCAAGCCGGGGGCCGTCGTCGCCGACGTGATCGGCGCCCGCGACGGTGATGATGCCGACCACGATGACGATGCCGGCGACGACGCGGCGCCGCCCGCCCCGTGATCGAGCTCCACGACATCCGCCGCACCTACGTGCTCGGCGACGAGGTGGTCCACGCGCTCGACGGCGCCGACGAGACCATCGCCGACGGCGAGCACGTCGCGATCATGGGGCCGTCGGGGTCGGGGAAGTCCACGCTGCTCAACATGATCGGCTGCCTCGACCGGCCCACCAGCGGGTCGTACCGCCTCGACGGGCGCGAGGTCGGCCAGCTCTCGGACGAGGAGCTGACGCGGATCCGGCGCGAGCAGATCGGCTTCGTGTTCCAGTTCTTCCATCTGGTGCCCCGCCTGACCGCGGCGGGCAACGTCGAGCTGCCGCTGCTGTTCGGCGGCGCGCCCCGCGGCGAGCGGCGCCGGCGGGTGGCGGAGGCGCTGGCGGCGGTCGGCCTGTCGCCGCGGACCGAGCACCGCCCCGACCAGCTCTCGGGCGGCGAGCGCCAGCGGGTGGCGATCGCGCGCGCCACCGTGACGCGGCCGAAGATCCTGCTCGCGGACGAGCCGACCGGAAACCTCGACTCCAAGTCCGGCACCCAGATCCTCGAGCTCCTCGATCGCATGAACGACGAGGGGCTCACGCTGGTGGTGGTGACGCACGACCCCAACGTCGCGCGCCGCGCCGATAGAGTGGTGCTGATGGTGGACGGCAGAATCGCGCGCCGCATGAAGGGCAGCGAGGTGCCGGCGATCGTGGTCGCATGAGCGATCGCCGGCGCTCCGGGCTCGCGCCCCTGCTCTCGGCCGCCGCCGGCGGCGGCATCACCGCCGCAGCGGGGTTGCAATGAGCGTCGCCGACCTCGTCCTGTTCGCGCTGCGGTCGCTGCTCGGTCACCGGCTGCGGACCGTCCTGAGCCTGGTCGGGATGTCGATCGGCGTCGGCGCGGTGATCCTGCTCACCTCGCTCGGCGAGGGCGCGCGCCGCTACGTCACCGACCAGTTCTCGTCGATCGGCTCCAACCTCGTCATCGTCTTCCCCGGCCGCAACGAGACCACCGGGTTTTTCCCGGGATCGATCGGCGTCCCCCACGACCTCACGCTCGAGGACGTCGAGGCGGTGCTGCGCTCGGTGCGCGAGGTGGCCCGGATCGCGCCGGTGGTGGTCGGACAGGAAACCGTCTCCTATCGCGAGCGGCGGCGGACGGTGCCGGTCATGGGGACGACGCGCGACCTGATGGTGGTGCAGGAGTTCGGGATGGCGGCGGGCAGCTTCCTGCCCGCGGGCGACCTGCGACGCGGCGCCCCACTCGTGGTGCTGGGCTCGGAGACCGCGCGCGAGCTGTTCTCGGGCGGCGAGCAGCCGATCGGCGCCGCGGTGCGCATCGGCGACCGCCGGGCGCGGGTGATCGGTGTGATCGAGCCGCGCGGCCTCCAGGTCGGCGTCGACTTCGACGACATCGCCGTCATCCCAGTGGTGACGGCGATGCAGCTCTTCAACCGCAGCTCGCTGTTCCGCATGATCCTCCAGATCCGGTCCCACGCCGACCTGGAGACCGCGCGGAGAAACGTGCGCCAGGTGCTGATCGAGCGCCACGACGGCGAGCAGGACTTCACCATCCTCACTCAGGACGCGGTGGTCGACACCCTGGGCACCATCCTGGGCGTGCTCACGCTGGCACTGGTCGCGATCGCCGCGATCTCGCTGTCGGTGGCCGGCATCGGCATCATGAACGTGATGCTGGTCTCGGTCTCCGAACGGACGTCGGAGATCGGCCTGCTGCGGGCGATCGGCGCCAGGCGCCGCCAGATCCTCGCCGTGTTCCTGGCCGAAGCGGCGCTCCTCTCCACCGCGGGCGGCGTCCTCGGCGTCGTCCTCGGGGCATCGGGAGCCCTCGCCGTCGTCGTCCTCTACCCGGAGTTCCCGGCGCAGCCGCCGTGGTGGGCGGTGGTGGCGGCGATCGCGGTGGCACTGGGGTTCGGGCTCCTCTTCGGCACCCTCCCGGCGCGGCGAGCGACGACGCTCGACCCCATCGAGGCTCTGAAGAAGGCGTAGTACTTGGTGAGCCCATGACGGATCTGGTGAACCTCGCTCTGTCCGCGCTGCGCGCCCACAAGCTGCGCTCGTTCCTCTCGACGCTGGGGATCGCGATCGGCGTCGGCTCGGTAGTGCTGCTCACCTCGATCGGCGAGGGCACGCGCCAGTTCATGCTCGAGCAGTTCACCCAGTTCGGCACCAACCTGATCGCGATCCATCCCGGCAAGACCACGACCGTCGGGATTCCCGGCATCCTCGGAGGCACCACCAATCCGCTCACGCTCGAGGATGCGCTCGCGGTGGCGCGCCTGCCGATGGTCGAGGCCGCGGTCCCGTTGGCGATGGGATCGGCGCGCGTGGAGGCCGGCAACCGCGGTCGCAGCGTCTTCGTCTACGGCGTCACCCCCGACCTGCCGGAGGTGTTGAAGTTCGAGGTGCGCCAGGGCTCGTTCTGGCCCGAGACCGATCCCCGGCAGGCTGGCCAGGCGGCCGTGCTCGGACCCACGCTCAAGCAGGAGCTGTTCGGCGAGGAGAACGCGCTCGGGGGCCTGGTGCGCATCGCCGGCACCCGGTTCCGCGTGGTCGGCATCCTGGAGCCGAAGGGTCAGATGGTCGGCTTCGACATCGACGACGCCGCCTACATCCCGGTCGCCACCGCGATGAGGATCTTCAACCTCGAGGAGCTGTCCGAGATCGACCTCACGGTGAATTCCGGGTTCCCCATCGAGACGGTGGTGGCGGCGATCGTGGCGCTCTTGACCGAGCGCCACGGCGGGGAGGAGGACTTCACCGTGACCAACCAGGAGGCCATGCTCGAGACCTTCGACAACGTCATGGGCATCATCACCGCGGGGATCGGCGCCATCGCCGCGATCTCGATCCTGGTGGGCGCGGTCGGCATCCTCACCATGATGTGGATCGCCGTCGGCGAGCGCACCGGCGAGATCGGCCTGATGCGTGCGATCGGCGCCACCCGCGCGCAGGTGCGCCTCATCTTCCTGACCGAGGCCGGCGCGCTCTCGACCCTGGGAGGGATCGTCGGCCTCGCCGGCGCGCTCGGCGTCTGCCAGCTGCTGCGCGATCTCGTGCCCGGGCTGCCGGTGCGCACTCCGCTGCTCTTCGTCCTGCTCGCGATCGTGGTGAGCCTCGGCACCGGCATCCTGTCGGGCGTGCTGCCGGCGCAGCGCGCGGCGCGGCTCGATCCGATCGAGTCCCTGCGGGCCGAGTAGAGGATCGACCCGCCGGGCCCGGCGGGGTGTCGGTGGCGGCCGATCGGCGCTACGCTACGGGTGGATGTCGTTTCATCGCGTCCTGGTCCCGGGGCGCTCTTCGCCGACATCCCCGTGCTGCTCGTCAAGTAGGCTCCGCGTGCATGTGGACGCCGGTCGAGAGTCCTTACCTCGTTCCCTACGACGGCTCCTTCGAGGTGGCGAAGAGCCCCACCGCTCCGCCGACTTCCGAGCGTGGCAGGAAGAGTGACCAGAAGGGCGACAATCGGAGAGACAAGAAGGCCGACAAGCGCTCGCTCGCCGAGCTGGTGGAGAAGCTCGACGATCTCCAGCGCGCTCTCTGGGCGGACGACCGGATCGCCCCGCTCTGCATCTTCCAGGCGATGGACGCCGGCGGCAAGGACGGCACCATCCGCGCCGTGTTCACCGGGGTCGATCCGGCGGGCGTCGACGTCCACTACTTCAAGCAGCCCTCGCCCGAGGAGCTCGACCACGACTTCCTGTGGCGCACCACCCGGCTTCTGCCCTCGCGCGGACGCATCGGCGTCTTCAACCGGAGCTACTACGAGGAGGTGCTGGTGGTGCGGGTGCACCCGGAGCTCCTCGAGCGCCAGCGCCTGCCCTGGCCGCCCTCGGATGAGCGCCTCTGGGAGGAGCGCTTCGCCTCGATCCGCGACCACGAGCTGCATCTCGCCCGCAACGGCGTCCCGGTTCTCAAGTTCTGGCTCAACGTCTCGCGCGAGGAGCAGCGCCGGCGGTTTCTCGCGCGGCTCGACAA
>DATKDQ010000181.1:0-3240 GCA_035544635.1 Thermoanaerobaculia bacterium | reverse complement strand
CTGCGGGATCTCGCTCGAGCCGATGGGGCGGATCGACTCGAGGCGCCAGTGGTCGGTGCGCTCGAACTCGGCGCGCAGGAACGGAGCGGGGAAGAGGTTGAAGAGGGCCTGCGAGAGCCGGTCGTAGCGGCGGGCGACGTTGCGGCCGAAGTAGATCGAGAGCGAGAAGCTGTCGGTCTGGAGCGGCTCGAGGTCCTTCTCGATCTGCTGCAGCAGGCCCGCCGACGCGATGCGCAGGATGGGCGCGGTGCGGATGTCCTGGATGGTCGAGACCGACGGCAGCGGCCGATGCCCCCGCGCCGCCGCCAGGAGCGACACGTAGTAGCCCACGGTCTGATAGCTGTAGGTCCGGCAGAGGTTGAACACCTTGAGGCGGGTCTCCGAAGCCCACCGCGGATCGGTCAGGTAGTCGCGCGCGGCGACGATCGTCACTCCCGGGAGCTCGAAGCCCCAGTTGCGCGGATTCTCGATGACCAGGATGCGGTCCATGGCTTGCTACCTGCCGAGTCGGTCCGTCGCGCGCCGCGGGGCGGGCGATCGGCCCACGATGGAGCGCGACTCGGGTTTCCTCTCTAGCCGCCAGGCTCGATCAGGAGCAAATTGGCGTCGTAGGTCACGGTACCGAGGAGGATCGCCGCGACGAGGCGATTCACCGCAATGCGGTAGTGCGGCTCGGGGAAGGCGGGGTTCGAGGTCAACGGATCGGCGACGTCTACGGTGTGGGTGTCGAGGTCGAAGTCGTGGAGGACGACGAAGTGCCCGGTGGGCTCACCGGCGATGTCGTCGTAGCGGCCGTCGACCTCACGCTTGCAGTCGTAGAGGTAGGTCGCGCTCAGGCCGGTGAGGAGCGGTCCGTGCTCGCCGAGCAGGCGAGCGAGCAGCGTCTCGCCCAGCTCCTCGTGCGCGATCCTGCCTCCGAGCTCGAGATAGCGCAGGTAGGCCTGGGTCACCAGCGACAGCTTGGGGTCGCGCTTGACGGCGGCCTGGGCCACCAGCCGGCGCCCGAGCTCGTCGCGATCGAGCTCGAACCAGGTCGGATCGAAGATCTGCAGGTTGTAGCTGTAGATGGTCGCCGAGTAGCCGCGCCTGAGCGCATGACAGGCGAGCAGCACCGCCACCGTGCCGCCGGTCGGCAGACGCGCCACTGCGGCGCTGACCTCGCTCAGCGGCACGGGATCCCCGTAGTGGCGATAGACCGCGTGCAGGCAGGTCGGACCGCAGGAGGAGTCGTCCGGCTGCGCCTCGATCTGGAGCACGGCGGTATTCTTGCACGCCGTCATGGAGGAGCTTCACGCCGCCGTGGAGGAGCGTTGGGCCTCGAACCTGGTCTGCTCGGCGACCGGCGTCGAGGCGCCGCTCGACGAGCCGGCGTTCGTGTCGCCGGCCGGCAAGCCGTGGCTGGTGCGCTACCAGCTCGATCGAGACCGGGGGCGCCGCCTGCGCGAGCGCCTGGCCGATCGCCCGTGGACGCTGTGGCGCTATCGCGAGGTGCTGCCGGTGCGCGACGCCCGGGGGCGCGTCGACCTCGGCGAGGGCGGGACGCCGCTCCTGCGCCTCGCCGCGCTCGCGCCGCCGGGTGTGGAGCTGTGGCTGAAGGAGGAGGGCGGCAATCCCACCGGCTCCTTCAAGGCGCGCGGGCTCTCGCTCGCGGTGAACCGGGCGCGCGAGCTGGGCGCCCCGGGCGTCCAGCTCCCGAGCGCCGGGAACGCGGCGCTGGCGCTCGCCGCCTACGCGGCGGCCGCCGGGCTTCCGGCGCGGGTCGCGATGCCGGAGGACACGCCGCGCACCATCCTCGAGCGCTGCCGTCTCCACGGCGCCGAGGTGCTCACCTGCGCGGGCACGCTGGTCGAGGCGGGACGTCTCCTGGCGCAGCGCGACGATGGCTTCTGGACCCTGGCGACGCTGCGCGAGCCCTATCGCGTCGAGGGCAAGAAGACGATGCTCTACGAGATCGCCGAGCAGATGGGCTGGCGTCTGCCCGACTGGATCGTCTATCCGACCGGCGGCGGCACCGGCATCGTGGGCATGCGCCGGGCCTACGACGAGCTGGTCGCACTCGGTCTGGTCGACGATCCGATGCCGCGCTTCGTCGCCGTGCAGATGGCGGGATGCGCGCCGATCGTGCGGGCGTTCGATACCGACCGCGACGCGGCCGAGCCGTGGCCGAACGCGAGCACGCGGGTGTGGGGCCTGCGCGTGCCCTCCGCGATCGGGGACTTCCTAGTCCTGCGCGCGTTGCGCGAGAGCGGCGGCGCCGCGGTCGCCGTCGAGGAGGAGGCGATCGCGGGCATGACGGCGCGCGCCGCGCGCGAAGAGGGTCTGCTGATCGGGCCGGAGGGAGCGGCGGCACTCCTGGCGCTCGAGGCGCTGGCGCGCGCCGGGCGTGTCGCCGAGGGCGAGCGGGTGGTGGTGTTCCAGACCGGTCACCCGGGCAACTACAAGTGAGAAGTCGGCGCGGCTCGTCGCGCCCGACTGGATCGGGAGGGCGCCGCCTGAAGTCGCCTACACAGCTCTTGACATGACCTCCGGGGGTGTTGCTGTCGGCTGTCTCGTCGCCGACTTGTCCTTGGACAAACTGATCCTGCGAGAAGGTCCTCGACCGAAAGTGGGTGACGCCGCGCGGCGTCGACCGACAGCCTGGGCGTGCGAGCGGTTTCGCGTCAGCGAGCGGCGCGCGTGTGCGGGCCGCTCACGCTGATACGACCTCAGCCGGGCCGGTCGCTGGCGGGCTCGACCGCGAGATTCCACGCCTGTCTCCTGTACACTGATCCGTCCGACAGGAGGCAAGCCATGTCCACCGCCGAGAAGCTCGACTCAGCGACCGAGCCCGAGGTCCTCTACGACGTCGACGGCGCGATTGCGACCATCACGCTCAACGCTCCGCACCGCATGAACACCATCTCGGGCCCGATGCTCGAGGGGCTGGCGGAGCTTCTGGTCCGCGCCAACGAGGATCCCGGCGTGCGGGTCGTGATCCTCACCGCGACCGGGCGGGCGTTCTGCGCCGGGCTCGACTTGAAGAGCACGCTCGGCGGCGGCGGCGCCTCGCTCCTCGCGGGGCCGCCCACGACGCTCGACCTGCGCAACGCGCCGCCGACGGTGCTCCATCGCATGGACACGCCCGTGGTGTGCGCGCTGAACGGCTCGGCGGCGGGCTACGGCATGGACACGGCGCTCGGGTGCGACATCCGCGTCATGGCGGAGGACGCCAAGCTGTCGGCGGCGTTCACCCGGCGCGGC
>DATKDQ010000180.1:0-4412 GCA_035544635.1 Thermoanaerobaculia bacterium | reverse complement strand
GCTCGCCGCCAGGTACCCCGACCAGCGCCGCCACGAGTGGCTGGTGCAGAGCGGGGCGGTGCGCGGGTGAAACGGTGTGCAGATCGCCAACGCGGCGAAAGCCTATACTGCGCCGCGGAGCAGAGGACCCGGCGATCGCGATCCGGCGCGACGCCGCTCGGCGGGAGGCATGGCTAACGAGGAAATGCTACCCAGCACTTCCGGAGCTAGGAATGTGTCCGAGTAACTGCGTCCCATCTGTGCGGGGCGCGAAGCGCCAGCGCCGTCCTCGGCGCCAAACAGCAACTAGCCGGAGGAACGTGCTAATCAGCACGTTCCGGAGGCTAGCTCCGGGCCACCATGTCGATCTCCACCGCGGCGCCGAGCGGCAGCGCCGCGACCTGGACCGTGGTTCGCGCCGGTCGGTGGTCGCCGAGCTCCTCGGCGAAAATGGCGTTGAGCGCGCGGAAGTCGGCAAGATCGGCGAGGAACACGGTGGTCTTCAATACGCGATCGAAGTCGGCGCCGGCGCTGCGCAGGACGGCGCGCAGGTTCGCCAGTGCCTGCCGCGCCTCCGCCTCGAAGCCGCCCGGCGCGAGCTTCCCGGTCGAGGGATCGATGCCGAGCTGGCCCGCCGTGAAGAGCCAGCCGTCCAGGCTGACCGCCTGCGAGTAGGGCCCGGCCGCCTGCGGCGCGTCGTCGGTGTGGTGAAGCTTCATCTCGCTCTTTCCTCCCTGCGCGCCGGCACCGGCGCGCGCTTCGTTGTCGCGGGCTCAGGGGCGGTTTGGCGGGCCCGGCGCGTCGGAGCTTTCCGCCGCGGGCAGGTAACCGATATAGGGCAGGTTGCGCCAGCGCTCGTCATAGTCGAGGCCGTAGCCGACCACGAACCGGTCGTCGATCTCGAAACCGCGGTAGTCGACGGTGACCTCCACCTCGCGGCGCTGCCGCTTGTCGAGCAGCGCGCAGAGACGGACCGTGCTCGCCCCTCGGAAGCGGAACATGTCGAGGATCGTGCGCAGGGTATAGCCGGTGTCGATGATGTCCTCGATCAGGAGGACGTCCTCGCCGCGGACCGGAAGGTCGATGTCTTTGCGCACGCGCAGCTCACCCGGCGTGGTGGAGCCACGGTAGCTCGACACCTGGAAGAAGTCGACCGCCAGCGGCACCTGGAGCTGCTTCAGGAGGTCCGACATGAAGAAGACCGCGCCCTTGAGCACGCCGATGCATACCAGGCGCCGCGAGTCGTAGTAATCGCGGTCGATCTCGGCGGCGAGCTCGGCAATGCGACGCTGGAGGCGCTCGGGGGAGATGAACACCTCGGGAGCGGTGGGTTCGGCGTTCGGATGCATGGCGGGATGCTAGACCAGCTCGGGATGCTCGAGCAGCGCCCGCAGGAGGCCGCCGATGCGAGCGGCGGCGCGCTCGCCTTCGACCATGACCTCCTGGTGCGACGGCAGGCTCGGGGCGAGGCCGGCGGCGAGGTTCGTCACCAGCGAGAGTGCGCAGCAGGCGACGCCGAGCTGCCGCAGCGCGATCACCTCGGGCACGGTGGACATGCCGACCAGCGTGGCGCCGGCGCGGGCCAGCATGCGGATCTCGGCCGGCGTCTCGTAGCTCGGTCCGAGCAGCCAGGCGTAGACGCCCTCGTGGAGCGCGACGCCCTGGTCGCCGGCGACCGCGCGGGCCAGCGCGCGCAGCCGCGGGTCGTAGGCGTCGTTGAGCGCGGGAAATCGCTCGCCCCAGCCGCGCGGCGGCTCCCCGATCAGCGGGCTGGCGCCGCCGAGGCCGAGATGGTCGGCGATCGCCGCGAGCATGCCGGGCACGAGGTCGCGCTCGAGGGACCCGGCGGCGTTGGTCAGGATCGCCACTTCGGCGCCCAAGAGCGCCGCCAGGCGGACCGGGAAGGCGACCTGGTGCGGATCGAAGCCCTGATAGCAGTGGAGGCGGCCGCGAAAGTAGAGGACGACGCGATCGGCGCGGGTGCGATAGAGCTCGAAGGAGAGGCGGTGGCCCTCGACGGCGCGAATGGTGAACGGCACCACGGCGGCAAGCGGGACGGCAGGCAGCAGCGGATCGCCGAGGTCCACCTCGAGCGCCGAGCCGGTGACGAGCGCGATCTGGGGACGTGGCCACCCGCGCGCATCCCACGCCGCCACCTGGAGCTCGAGCTCGGGGGCCATCGCGTCCACGGACACATTGTATGGGTGGCAGCCGCCGCATGGAGTATCGTGTCCCGCGCTCCGGCGCGACGTTTCACCTCGCCGCCGGACCCTCCGAGGAGGCTGGCGCGCCATGCGTCTGTGGTTCTGGAACCTGCCCGTTCCCCTGCTGCTTGCGTTACGTTACGCAAGATCGTCGCGCCGGGAGGCGAGCGTGCGCTTTCTGTCCGCGGTCACTGCCGGCGGCATCGCGCTCGGCGTCGGCGCGCTGATCCTCGCCGTCGCCGCGCTCTCGGGCTTCCAGACGACGCTGCTCCGCGAGGTCCTCTCGCGCAGCCCACGCCTCCAGGTAGAGCTCGCGCCTGGCCTCGATCGCGAGGTCGTGCGGCGCATCGTCACGTCTCAGGCGTCGGTGCGTTCGGCGCAGATCCTTCTGGCCGGCAGCGGCTGGATCGCGCACGACGGACGGATCCAGGCCTGCGAGCTCCTCGGCGTCGAGAGCGAGGTGCCGGCGTGGTTTCCGGGCTCGGCCGGGCAGCCGGTCGACGGCATCGTGGTCCCAGACATCCTCGCCCTGCGCTTCGGGCTCGAGCGCGGCGACACCGTCCGCGTGATCTCGCCGCGCCCGACGCTCACGCCCTTCACGCGCCAGATCCCCAGGACCCGCAGCCTCCCGGTAGCGAGCATCTTCGGCGCCGGCCGCTCCGAGGAGTTCGACGCTCGGGTGGCGATTCCGCTCGAGGTGGCGGAGGCGCTGCTTTGGGGGACCGACCTGCGCGTCGACGTCGATCTCCCGATCGATCGGGTGCCGGCGGTGGCGCAGAAGCTCCGCGCCGTGCTGCCGGCGGGCGCGGAGGTGGTGACCTACCGTGAGCTCAACCGGGCGCTCTTCTTCGCGCTGCGCCTCGAGAAGGTACTCATGTTCGTGGGGGTGTTCCTGATCGTGGCAGTGGCTTCCCAGGCGCTGGTCTCCTCGCTCGCGCTCCTGATCGCGAGCAAGCGAGGCGAGCTCGGCATCCTCGGTACGATGGGACTCACGCCGGCCGAGCTACGGCGCACCTTCATCCTGCTGGGCGGGCTCCTCGCCGGAGCCGGGATCGCGATCGGCGGCACCGTCGGCTGTGTCGCCGCCTGGGTGCTCGACCGCTATCGGCTGATCGCGCTCCCCGAGGCGGTCTACATCGTCGACTTCGTTCCGTTCCGGCTGCGCCTCGGCCCTGATCTGCTTCCCATCCTCCTAGCCACGGTGGTGCTGACCCTGCTCGCCGCGCGCACGGCGGGAAGCGGGGCCAGCCGGCTCTCTCCGGCCCAGGCGATGCGTCGTTGAGCGTCACGGTGCGCGCCCGCGGGCTACGCAAGACCTACCGCGACGGCCAGCTCCAGGTCGAGGTGCTGAAGGGTGTCGACCTCGAGCTGCTCTCGGGTGAGCTGGTCGCGATCGTGGGCCCCTCGGGCTCCGGCAAGACGACGCTGCTCCATCTGCTCGGCGCCCTCGACCGGCCAGACCAGGGCACGGTCGAGATCGGCGGGGTCGACCTGCGCACGCTCGGCGGCGCGCAGCTTGCCCGCTTCCGCAACCGCACGCTGGGCTTCGTGTTTCAGTTCCACCAGCTGCTGCCCGACTTCACCGCGCTCGAGAACGTGATGATCCCCGGGCGCATCGCCGGACACTCCGCCCGCGAGGTGCTCGACCGCGCCCGAGCGCTGCTCGCCGAGGTCGGCCTGGAGCAGCGAGCGGAGCATTTCCCGAGTCAGCTCTCGGGGGGAGAGCAGCAGCGGGTCGCGATCTGTCGTGCGCTCGCGCTCGAGCCGCCCCTGCTCCTCGCCGACGAGCCCACCGGCAACCTCGATCCGGCCACCGGACGGCGCGCGCTCGACCTCCTCATCGAGCTCCAGGAGCGCCGCGGGATGACCGGCCTGCTCGCCACCCACAACCCGGAGGTCGCAAATCGCTGTGCTAAAGTCTGGCGGCTCGAGGACGGGTTGCTGCTACCCTGATCTCGAGCCAGCGCCGGCCGCGGCGCCAAAGTAGTGGGCGTGGTAAACACCACGCCCGGAGCGCGCCGGCCGCGGCGCCAAAGTAGTGCGAGCGGAGGGCGTGGTAAACACCACGCCCGGAGCGAGCGAGCCCAGTGTTCGAGAAATACAACGAGAAGGCACGGCGGGCGCTCTTCTTCGCGCGCTACGAGGCGTCGAAGCTGGGTAGCCGGGTGATCGAGACCGAGCACATCCTGCTCGGCATCCTGCGCGAGGGCGAGGACACCACCAGCGAGC
>DATKDQ010000179.1:0-6908 GCA_035544635.1 Thermoanaerobaculia bacterium | reverse complement strand
AGCGCCGGCGGACCCAGCGACGTCTTCCTCCCCAAGGTCGAGCTGATCAGCGGTGGAGCGGTCGGCGAGTCCCTCTCCTACTTCGCCGAGTGGCGCCTGGTCAGCCTCTCGCTCGACGGCGACGGATCGCTGCTCGATCGTGGCGGCCGCTTCGAGGATCTGCTCCTGCGCTGGCACGCGGCGGATCGCCACTCGCTGCGGATCGGGCAGTTCCGCTCGTTGAACCAGGTCGACGTCTCGCTGCGCCTCTCGGCGAGCGAGCCGCTCCTCTTCCGCGGCAACCTGCCGACCGAGCGCAGCCCGAACCCGCGGCTCGACTCGCTCTACCGCTTTTCTCCCTCGAACCGCTCTCCCGCCGTCGAGTACACCTTTCAGTCGAGGGCCGGCCGCACCGCCGACGACGGGCTCTTCCACGTCGTGGCGGTGCCGTTCGCGGGCGAGCTCTCGATCCCGCTGAGCGAGGAGGCGAGCCGCGCGGCGAGCTTCGAGTTGGCGGGACCGAAGGGAGTCTTCGCCGAGACGTTCTACCGCCGGGGTGAGCGCTCGGTGGGCGCGCACGCCTTCTACCACGACGACGCGTGGCTCGCGACCGCGCTCGGCACCTGGCGCGCGGGGGACTTCTTCCTCACCGCGGGCCTCGGCCTCGAGGACACCCGCGCCTCCGGCCAGCGGACCCGATCCAGCCTCGAGGCCGAGTACCTGCTGGTCGAGCGCGATCGCCTGCGCGCAATGGCCGGCCTTCGCCTCGAGGAGGTCTCGAACGACGGCACGCGCGTGGCCTACGTGCCCTACTTCGCGCTGGCGGGCCCCAACCGGCGACACACCTACCTGCTCCAGGTCGAGTACCTCGACCGCGAAGGCGCCGACGTGCTGGTGGTCGACCTGTCGGCGATCTTCTAGCGGGTCCGTGGTCACTACCACGGCCCCGCTAGCTGATGCTCCCCGCCAAGCGCGGCTGCGCCGCGCGGCTCGGAAGCCTTGACCCGGGAACAAACTTGACTCGTCTGTAACGATTTCTGCGGGTCAAGGCTTCCAGCGGGACGTGGTTTCACCACTCCCCAACGAGTCCCTGGACGGGCCGCCTCATACCACGTCCCGCTGGAAGATCACCCCGCCCAAGCGCCGCAAGCGGCGCGGGCTCGCGTCGCTCCTCCTAAACTTGACTCATCTGTAACGATGTTCCGGCAGGAGCGACGCTAGTGCGCCGCCGGTGTGCTGGGCGCGACGCGGCAGAGCGGCGGTGACGTCACACGCTGGCTTGCTGCTTCTGAAGATCCTTCCACCAGAGGGAGGCAGCGTCGAGTGGTCCAATCGAGCGACTGCCCGGCGCCAAAGAAAGCTTTGCGCCAGCGGAGGCGGCACGATTCTTGCTTACTAATCTCCCGGACTGGGCATCTCGTGCCAAGATTCCATTAGTTCCCAAAACGGAGGACACAGGTATGCGAGCGCAACAGCGTGGAGTGAAGGCGTGGGGTATCGCGATTCTCGTGGCGTTGACGGCGGCGGCTCTGCTCTCGGCAGGGTGCGCCTCGACCCGGACCACGGGTGAGCAGATGGACGACGGCTGGATCAACACCAAGATCAAGGCCAAGCTCACGAGCGATACCAGCATCAATTCCTTCAACATCGACGTCCATGTGCTCGAGGGCGTCGTCACCCTCAAGGGCAAGGTCGAAAAGGAAGAGTCCAAGCGGCGGGCCGCGAGGTACGCCGAGCGGACCAAGGGCGTGAAACAGGTCATCAATGAGATCGAGATCGAGAGCTGAGTGAAGCCGATCACGATCCTCGGAATCATCCTCGTGGTGGCCGGAGTGCTCGCTCTGGCCTACGGCGGGTTCACCTACACCAAGGAGACGCACGACATCGCGCTCGGTCCGATCGAGTTCAAGGTCGAGGAGAAGGAGCGGGTGAACGTCCCGCTCTGGGCGGGGGTGCTCTCGGCGCTCGGCGGAGCCGCGCTCCTCGTCTTCGGGCGATCGAGCTCGAGATCCTGACCACTCGAACCGGAGCTCGAGCTTTCGGAGTTGCCGCGGCGCAGGGGGGTCCGGCGGCGCACGGCGGTCCCGCCTGAAGGACAAGCGCCGCGCGGTCGAGGTGGCGCGCCAGATCACGGACGCCCGGAGGCGTTCGCCGGTCGAGGGTCAGCAGCGACCGTGGATGGTCACAGTGTCGCCTTGCGCTCCGCCGGGCTCTCGGGCGGAGGCGTGCGGCGCCGCAGTACGAGCCGGACGAGCTTCCGGGCGCCCCTCGTCACGCCTTCGGTGGCGGCGTCCACCAGCACGTAGACCACCGGCACCACCAGCAGCGTGAGCAGGGTCGAGGTCGCCATGCCTCCGATGGTGAGCACCGCCATCGCGGCGCGGCTCTCGGAGCCGGTGGAGTTGGACAGCGCGGTCGGCACGAGGCCGAGGATCAGCGCCACCGAGGTCATCAACACCGGGCGCAGCCGCTCGGGCGCGGCCTCGAGCGCGGCCTGCATGCTGGAGCGCCCGGCGGCGCGGTGCTGATTGGTGTGGTCGACCAGCAGGATCCCGTTCTTCATCACCAGGCCCATGAGCACCAGGAAGGCGATCGCGCTCATCATGTCGAGGTGCGTGCCCGAGAGCTTGAGCGCGAGGAAGCCGCCGATGAAGGAGAGCGGCGCCGAGATCATGATGGTGAACGGGTGCACCAGCGAGTTGAAGAGCGAGGCCAGCACCATGTAGATGGCGAGCAGCGCGAGCCCGAACGCGAACAGGATCGACACCGCGGTCTCCTGCATCGAGCGCACGCGGCCAGACGGCACCAGATTGTCCGGGGCCGCGATGCCGAGCTCGGAGCCGTACGCCATGACCTTGGCGCTCGCGGTCGACATGGCGACGCCGGGGGCGGTGTTGGCGTCGACCACGATCCGGCGCGCGCGATCCTCGCGCTCGATCGAGACCGGCCCGGAGCCGATGCGCGCCCGCGCCACGTTGGTGATGGGGATGAGCTCGCCGCGCGCGCCGCGGACGTGGACCAGGTCGAGCCGCTCGGGGTCGTCGCGGTATTCGGGCAGCACCTGCATCCGCACGTCGTAGCGCTCGCCGCCCTCCTCGAAGGAGCCGACCTTCTCGCCCGCGAGCAGCGTGCGGATGGTGCGCCCGATGGCGACCGCGGGCACGCCCAGGTCGGCCGCCACGTCCCGCGCGATCGAGAGCTCGATCTCGGGCTTTCCCGTCTCCCACGAGGTGCCGACGTCGACTAAGTCGGGATCGGCGTTCATGCGCGCCATGAGCTGCGCGGCGTGCCCCTCGAGCCGCGCCAGGTCCGGACCCTGCAGCGAGTACATCAGCGACTTCGAGCCGAAGCTCGATCCCGATACCCACTGGATCTCGCTCACCGCGATCTCCTCGGCCTCCGGGATCGCCTCGCGCACTAGCCCCCGCGCCTCGCCCATGAGCTGAAGCTGCGTTCTCTCCCGCCCGCGCTTGGGGCCGACCGCGAGGTAGATCGACGCGATGTGAGGCCGCCGGGTGCCGGCTTCGCCCACGGTGGCGAACATGTCGCGCACCTCGGGGATGGCACCCACCGCATCCTCCATCCGCCGCGCCACCCGGTCGGTCACCTGCAGCGGCGTCCCCACCGGGAGCTTCACCGAGACCGTGAACTCGCCGCGGTCGCGCATGCCGAAGAAGTCGAACGGCAGCGTCGAGGCGACGCCGAAGCCGCCCAGCGTGGCGGCGAGCGCCGCGGCGAGGGTGATCCAGCGGTGGCGCATGGCGCGCCGCAGGATCCAGGCGTAGCCCCGGTCGAGAGCGCCCAGACCCCGCTCGAGGGTGCGCGCCAGGCGGCCCTGTGCCTGCGACGCAGACAGGATCCGGCTCGCCATCATCGGCGTGAACGTCAAGGCGAACAGGGTCGAGACCAGGACGGCGATCGCCATCACGATCCCGAACTCATAGAACCACTGGCCGACCGAGCCCTCGAGGAACGCGATCGGCACGAACACGGCGCACAGCGCGAGCGTGGTCGAGAGCACGGCCAGCATCACCTGCTGCGAGCCGTTCTCGGCCGCCGTCATCGCCGGCTCGCCGCGCTCGATGCGGCGGTAGACCACCTCGAGCACCACGATGGCGTCGTCGATCACGATGCCGATCGAGAGCGCCAGGGCCATCAGCGTCATCATGTTGAGCGTGAAACCGGCGACGTAGAAGAACGTGAACGAGGCGATCAGGCTCGAGGGGATGGCGAGCCCGGCGATGAGCGTCGAGCGCGCGTTGCGCAGGAAGAGGAGCACCACCAGGACCACCAGCATGCAGCCCCACAGCATGTCGATGAAGATGGCCTCGATCGAGTCCTCGATGAAGACCGCCATGTCCCGCGCGATCGTCAACTCCGAGCCCGGGGGCAGCTCGGAGCGCAGGGCGTCGAGCTCCACGCGCACCGCGCGCGCCACCGCCACCGTGTTGGCGCCGCTGCGCCGCCGCACGTCGAGCGACACGCCGCGCTGGCCGTTGAAGCGCGCGATCGACGACTCCTCCGCCAGGCCGTCCTCGATCACCGCGACGTCGCGCAGGTAGACCAGCCGGCCCGCGCGCTGGGCGGCGATCAGCGAGCCGAAGTCCTCGACCCGCCGGACCTTGCCCGAGGTCGTCACGGTCCATTCCCGGGCCGCGCCCTCGATGCGGCCGCCCGCCATCTCGGCGTTCTCCTCCAAGAGGGTCGAGCGCACGTCGTCGATCGCGATGCCGTAGCCGGCGAGCCGCACCGGGTCGAGCCAGATGCGGATCTCTCGCTTGCGAGCGCCGACGATCGAGACCGAGCCCACGCCAGGCAGCCGCTCGAGCCGCTCGGCGACGACGTTCTCGGCGAGATCGGAGAGCTGCTTCAGGGAGACCGGCCCGCCGAGCATCACCGACAGGATCGGCGCTGCGTCGGGATCGAGCTGACTGACGATCGGCTCCTCGACGTCGAGCGGGAGCTGCCGGCGGATCGGCGCGATCTTCTCGCGCACCTGCTGCGCCTTGACGTCGATGTCGTAGCCCAGCTCGAACTCGACGAAGATGTTGGAGAGGCCCTCCATCGAGCTCGAGCCCAGCGTGCGGATGCCCTCGATGGTGTTGATCTCCTCCTCGAGGAGATCGGTGACCTCGGTCTCGATCGTCTCGGGGGCGGCGCCCGGCAGGAGCGTGGTGACGGTGACGAAGGGAAAGTCGACGCGCGGGTTCAAGTCGAGGTCGAGGCGGAAGAGCGAGACCAGCCCCAGGACGACCAGGCTCGCGATCAACATCAAGGCGAAGACCGGACGGCGGATCGAGATCGACGGGAGGTTCATGGGCCGCCCCCCGGCGCTGCGGGGGGCGCGACCGGCACCGAGGTCGTCACCCTTGCGCCGGCGACGCCCACGGGCTCGGCCGCGCTCGGCCCGAGCGGGAGCGGCCGCTCGCCGATGACTCTGATCGGCGAGCCGTCGGCGAGACGCTCGACCACGTCGCCCACCACCACCTGGTCGCCGTCGTCGAGCCCGCGGTGGACCTCGGCCAGCCGCGCCCCGATCGCTCCGAGCTCGATCGACACCTGCTCGGCCGTTCCGTCGCGATGGCGGAACGCGTAGCTTCGTCCGTCGCGTACCAGAACCGCCTCGCGGTCGATCAAGAGCGCCTCGGCGGCGGGGACCGGGTCGATCTCGCCGCGCACGAACGCTCCAGCTTTCACCACCGCCGCGTCCGCTTCGATCGGGACGCGCACCTCGTAGGTGCGGCTCTGCGCGTCGATGCGCGCGTTCACCGCGCGCACGCGCGAGGGAATGTGGCCGGGGATGCCCTCGACCACCAGGCGCACCGGGTCTCCCGGGCGCACCGGGAGCCGCGCCGCTTCGGGCACCGAGAGGATGGCCTCGTAGCCGCCCGCCTGCTGAAGCGTGAGCACCACCGACGAGGAGGTGAGCATCGCCCCTTCGTGGCGCCCGCGCTCGACCACGAACCCGTCATAGGGCGCACGCACGGTGGTCCGATCGAGGTCCTGCTGCGCGCGGTGGACGCGCGCCTCCGCCTGCGTGACGCGGGCGCGCTGCACCGCGTGGTGCGTCACCTGGGTGTCGAGCTGCTGCTGCGGGACGATCTGCTGGTCCGCGAGACGCCGCGCGCGCGCCATCTCCTGCGCCGCCTGGTCCAGCTCCGCCCGCGCCAGCGCGAGCCCCGCTTCCGCCTCTTCGAGGTCGAGTCGGTACGGCTCGGGATCGAGACGGAAGACGGCTGCGCCCGCGCGCACGGTGTCGCCGACGTCGACCAGGACGCGCAGCAGCCGTCCTCCGACCTCAGGGCCGAGCTCGGTGACACGCGGAGAGGCGACCGAGCCCGACGCGGTGACCGTCGCCTGCAGCAGACCACGCCGGACGATCGTGGTCTCGACGCTCTCCGCCGCGGGGCCACGGGGAGCGGGCGCGGCGCGGGCGAGCGGAGGCGGGGGAGCCGTTTCGCCGCGAGTCCCGCCGCAGGCGACGGCGACGGTCACGACCGCGATCGCCGGCGCGAGGGACCGGCACCAGCGCGAGCGCGACGCCCCAGACGGCTGCGTCATCGCAGGATCCCCCCATGGAGAATCTTCACACTGGTCTCGATCAGATCCGGGCTCGCCACGTTGATCGGCTCCGGCTCGAAGAGGCGGTCGAGGAAGGCCATGTGGAGAAGACGAATGACGTCGGCGACCAGCGCCGGCTCGAGGTCCGGTCGCAGCTCGCCGCTCGCGATCCCGGACTCGACGAGCTCCACCAGCCGCTCGCGCCACCTCTCCTGGGCACGCCGCCCGAGCGGACGCAGATGGGGCGCCAGCGCGATGGCGGCCTCGCGGTTCACGATGCTGCGCAGGAGAGGATGGTCGCGCGCGTACTCGATCGAGGCGCGGTGCATCACCGCGAGCGCGGCGGCGACCGAGCCGGCGCCCTCGCG
>DATKDQ010000178.1:0-3269 GCA_035544635.1 Thermoanaerobaculia bacterium | reverse complement strand
TCGAGACCGTCGAGCGGTGGAGGACCGAGCTCTCCAACTGGGGCCGCTGGGGCGAGGACGACCGGCTCGGGGCGCTCAACCTGATCACGCCCGAGAAGCGCAAGGCGGCCGCCGCCCTGGTGCGCGACGGCGTCTCGGTCTCGCTCGCGCACGACATGCTCGAGATCCAGGCGCCCGACAACCCCACCCCGCTCGAGCACACCATGACCGCGACCGGCGGACCGGAGAACCCCGGCTCCTACGCGATGGACAGCTACGCCGTGGCGTACCACGGCTTCGCGCAGACCCACGTCGACGCGCTCTGCCACGTCTTCCACGACGGCAAGATGTACAACGGCGTCGAACGCGCGACCGTCACCGCGGAAGGCTGTGCCGAGCTCGATGTGACCGCGATGCGTGACGGCGTCGTCACCCGCGGCGTCCTGGTCGACATCGCCTGGCTGCGCGGCGTCGACTGGCTCGAGCCGGGCACCGCGATCTACCCCGAGGAGCTCGAGGCCTGGGAGCGCAAGACCGGCATCACCGTCGGCCCGGGCGACGCCCTCCTGCTGCGCACCGGGCGCTGGGCGCGCCGCGCCGCCAAGGGGCCCTGGGGCGGACTCGAGGGCGCGGCGGGGCTCCACGTCTCGTGCGCGCCCTGGCTCAAGGCGCGCGACGTCGCGATCCTCGGGTCGGATGCCGGGAGCGACGTCGTGCCGTCGGGGGTGGAGGGTGCGGCCGGCCTCTTTCTCCCCATCCACGAGCTCGCGATCGTCGCGCTCGGCGTGCCGATCGTCGACAACGCCGACCTCGAGCGGGCCTCGGAGGAGGCGCAGCAGCGCGGACGGTGGGAGTTCCTCTTCGTGCTCGCGCCGCTGCGCGTCGTGGGCGGGACGGGCTCGCCGGCGAACCCGATCGCGCTGTTCTAGCCTCGTCTTCCTGCAGGAAGCGGGGCGAGCGCCTATCCGCCGCCCGCGCCTGCCGAGCCCTCCGCGCGCTGCAACCGAGCCGCCACGCTCTGGCCGTTGATCGCCCGGCCCTGCCCGCGCATCGCGCCCACGTTCTCGGCGGTGAGCTCACGGCCGAAGAAGACCTCACCGCTGAGCGCGCCGCCGTCGGGTGACTTCTTCACCAGGAAGCCGAGCGGCATGCGAGCACCGCCGCCGTTGGTGATCATGGCGGCGTTGACCAGGACCTCGTCGCCGGCCCTGCGCAGGTCGTGCACCGTGGCCGAGATCACCAGCTTGCCCATGACCATGTAGAGCTCGCCCGGCTCGCCCTCGGTCTCGGGGACGACCAGACCCCACTGATTGCCGAAGCCCATGCCGTCGATGGTGACGAGGTAGGACTCCTCGGCGCCGTGCAGCCCGAGCAGCCGCTCGAGCTGGGGGCCGGCGGGCGCCGGCCGCGGGCGGGGCTCGGTGGCGTCGATGTAGTGGATGAAGGCGACCAGCATCTCCTTGTCGGTGCCATCGCCCCAGGGCACGTCGATCGTCGGATCGGGGTTGCCGGGGTTCGCCGCCGAGTTGTCCCAGTGCGCCTCGACCCGCACCAGCGACCCGGCGGGCACCGCGACCGGCTCGCGGAAGCGGTAGATGTTCTGCCAGTTGTAGTCGTACCTCGGCACGTCGAGCAGCACCTCCCGAGTGCCGTCCGGCCGCTCCAGCACGTACTTCATCGACTTGCCGCGGTTGTGCATGTGCGGGAGCAGCGACGTGATCAGGCTGTCGCGCGCGAAGAGATAGACAGCGTCCTCCCGGTGGTCGGCGACGCCGGCCGGGATGTAGATGCCCGGATCCACCGCGAACGCGGTCGTGACCTCCTTCTCGAGCTCTCCCTCGCCGAAGTAGATGCCGAGCTTCGAGCGGTCGGTGCCGGCGTTGCCGCTCGGGTGGTAGTGCATGTTGAACGAGAACAGCTCCCCCGCGGCGAGCGACTGGCCGTGGCCGGTCGGGAACGCCGAGGGCGGGCTTCCGGCCACCCAGACGCCGCCGATGCGCGGAGCCTCGGCCATGCCGACGTCGCGCTTCGCCGCCTCGTTGAGGAAGATCGTCCGCACCACGCCGTCGTTCGAGACGTCGTCGTCGTCTCCCATGCCGAAGGGCCCCAGGTAGGTGACCACGTGGTGCAGCACGTCGGTCGATCCGGGCAGGAGCTCGATCGCCTGGATCCACTTTCCGGCCGGGATGTCGGAGCCGAAGATCTGGGTGACGAAGAGATCGGGCCCGTCGGCCGGCACCGCCACCTCGGCGAGCTCGATCACGTAGTCCGGCTGCCGGCCCATCTTCCAGCTCCCGGGCGGCGGCAGCTCGGGCACCGGTGGCAGCTTGGCGGGATCGCCCTCGAGCGCACCCAGCTCGACCCAGCGCCGCACCAGCGCGATCTCGCGGTCGTCGAGCGAGATGTCGTTCGCGAAGTCGCCGTAGCGCGGGTCGGCGTCCCAGGGTGGCATCGCCCGATCGGCCACCGCCTTGGAGATCGACTTGGCCCAGGGCCGCGCCGCCTCGTAGGACAGGAGCGACATCGGCGCCACGTCGTTCGGGCGGTGGCACGAGACGCAGTGCTCGAAGAAGATCGGCGCCACGTGCTCGCTGTACGTCACCTGCTCCGGGAGGCCGGCGCCGTCGGCCTCGGCGGCGGGCGCAGCGGCGGCGGCGCGACCGGCGCCGACCGGCAGGACCAGGAGCGCTGCCGCCAGCAGGGGCGATGAGAAGCGGCTGGGAGAGGACATACTCGTCTCCTCGAAAGAGGCGGTGGACTCGATGGAGTGCTCGTCGATCCGGCGAGCGGAGGACGGCGACGATCGCCTCATTCTCTCATGCCTCGGCACCCGACGGGAACTCCGCCGGCGCCGCGATCGCGCGCTGGAGCTCGCGCAGGAACCGGCGGCGCGCCATCGGCTTCGCGCCGAAGCGGGCCAGGTGAGGCGTCTCCTGCTGGCAGTCGAGCAGGCGGAAGCCGCAGGCGGCGAGCTCGCGGACCAGCGTCGAGAATGCGACCTTGGACGCGTCGGGCTCGTGGAAGAACATCGACTCGCCGAAGAACGCGGCGCCGATCGCGACGCCGTAGAGCCCGCCGACCAGCCGCCCGCCGCGGAAGCTCTCGGCCGAGTGCGCCCAACCGAGCCGGTGGAGATCGGAGTAGGCCGCGATCATGGGCTCGCTGATCCAGGTCCCGCTCTCGTGCCGGCGCCGGGTCGCCGCGCAGGCGCGGATGACCGCCTCGAACGCGGTGTCGAACCGGACGTCGAAGCGGCGGGACCGGATCACCTTCGCGAGCGATCGGCCGAC
>DATKDQ010000177.1:0-6199 GCA_035544635.1 Thermoanaerobaculia bacterium | reverse complement strand
CGCCGGAGGTGATCGATCGTCGCGTTGTGCGCGATCTTGAACAGCCAGCTCGAGAACTTCCGGTTGGAGTCGTAGCTGTCCAGCGCGCGGTAGGCCTTGAGGAACACCTCCTGCGAGAGATCCTCGGCCAGCTCCCGCTCGCGGACCATACGCACGATCAGACCGTAGACGGGTCGCTGATAGCGGAGGACGAGACTGCGAAAAGCAGCCTCGGAGCCGGCCAGTGCCCGGGCGACGAGCTCGGAGTCGGTGATCGTCCGTCTCCCCTGCGCGACCCGCCCGGCCCGACAGAGCGGCCTCCACTACTCTGCCCAGCAGGTCGGGAGCCTACCATCGCCGTTCCCGGGCCGGCCCGCCGGATGCACCGGGGGCCGGCGGACCCAAAAAAAAGGGGCGTCTTTGCAACGCCCCGCTTGGGAGGGATGAGAGGAGGTTTTCCTCCCCGTCGACGAGGGACTGTAGCCTACTAATTCGTGAATGTCAATATTTATGTTGCCCGAATATCACCACCAGGATGACGATCCCCAGCACCACCCGATAGACCGCGAAGCCCAGGAGACCGCGCCGCCTCAGAAACGCCAGCAGGAAGTGGATCGCCCCGACGCCGACCGCCGCCGACCCCACGACCACGATCGCGAGCTGACCGAGCGTTGCCGCATCGACGCCGGCGCGGGCGAGCAGGAACCCTTCATAGAGCGCGGCGGCCGCGCCGACCGGCAGCGCGAGCAGAAAGGAGAAGCGCGCCGCCTCCTCGCGCCGCAGGTGCGACGCGATCCCGGCCGTGATGGTGACACCCGATCGCGAGGTCCCGGGCACGAGCGCCAGCGCCTGCGCCGCGCCGATGAGCGCCGCGTCACTCCAGGTCAGGTCGCCGGCCGAGCGCTGGCGCCGCCCGTAGCGATCGGCGGCGCCGAGGAGGAGACCGAATACGATCGAGGCCACCGCGACCACCAACGGGTCTCGCGCGAAGGTGGCGATCACGTCGCGGAAGAGGAGGCCGAAGACCAGAACCGGCACGCTCCCGAGCAGGATCTGCCCGGCCAGTCGTCGCTCCGGCGCGCTCTCGACGTCCCCCGAGATCACGGCAGCGGTCATCCTCCACACCTCGCCGCGAAAGTAGAGGAGGACGGCAAGGAACGTCCCGGTGTTCGCCGCGACGTCGAAGCGCAGGCCCTGATCGACGGCGTCGAGCACGCGCGGCAGCAGGATGAGATGGGCCGAGGAGCTGATCGGCAGGAACTCGGTCGTCCCCTGGACGATGGCCAGCAGGACCAGGTAGCCGAGGCTCATCGCGGGTATAGTAGCCGTGCGGTCGCGGAGGGCGTGGTGGGTACCACGCCCTCCGCAAGTTACAACTTTGGCGCCGCGGACGGCGCTGCTCGCTGCGCTCGCCCTACCGGCGGGGTAGATACGACGCCCTCCGCGAGCAAGATTTCGGCGCCGAGGACGGCGCATACCATCCATGGACACCCTGCTCGTCACCGGCGGTGCCGGCTTCATCGGCTCCAACCTCGTGCGCCGCGCGCTCGAGGCGACCGCGGACCGCGTCGTCGTCCTCGACAACCTGACCTACGCCGGGAGCGCCGCCAGCCTCGAGGAGCTTCCCGACGCCGCGCGCGTGGTGTTCGTGCGTGGCGACATCGCCGATCGCGATCTGGTCGACGCCGTCTTCCGCGACCACCGCCCGCGAGCGCTCCTCAACCTCGCGGCCGAGACCCACGTCGACCGCTCGATCGACGACCCGCGCCCGTTCGTGCGCACCAACATCCAGGGCACGTTCGAGCTACTCGAGGCGGCCCGCCGCCACCTGGCGGGAGCCGGAGCCAGCCGCGCCGCCGCGTTCCGCTTCCTCCACGTCTCCACCGACGAGGTCTTCGGCTCGCTCGGCGAGGAGGGCCTCTTTCGCGAGGACACGGCGTACGCGCCGCGATCTCCCTACTCCGCCTCGAAGGCGGCGGCCGACCACCTGGTCCGCGCCTTCCACCACACCTACGGACTACCGGCGATCGTCACCAACTGCTCGAACAACTACGGTCCCTACCAGTTCCCCGAGAAGCTGATTCCGCTCATGATCCTCAACGCGATCGAGGCCAAGCCGCTGCCGATCTACGGCGACGGCGCGCAGGTGCGCGACTGGCTCTACGTCGAGGATCACTGCGACGGGCTGCTCGAGGTGCTCGAGCGTGGCCGCCCGGGCGAGAGCTACAACCTGGGCGGGCGCTGCGAGCGCAGCAACCTCGAGACCGTCACCGGCCTGTGCGCGGTGCTCGAGGAGCTCTGCCCCGCCGGCTCGAACCCCGCGCTGCGCGAGCGCGGGATCGGGTCGTACGCGGCGCTGGTGACGCACGTCGCCGACCGCCCGGGCCACGATCGCCGCTACGCGATCGACGCCTCGAAGATCGGCCGCGAGCTCGGGTGGACGCCCCGCACCTCGTTCGACGACGGTCTCCGCGCCACCGTCCGCTGGTACCTCGACCACGCCCACTGGTGCGAAGCCGCGCAGGGGCGGGGCTACCGCCGCGAGCGGCTCGGGCTCATCGGCTCGTGACCGTCCCGCCGCCGACGCGATGAAGGGCATTCTCCTCGCCGGCGGCACCGGCACGCGGCTCTATCCGGTGAGCCGCGCGGTCTCGAAGCAGCTGGTCCCGGTCTACGACAAGCCGATGGTCTACTACCCGCTATCGACGCTCATGCTGGCGGGCATCCGCGACATTCTCCTGATCACGACGCCGGAGGATCAGGACAGCTTCAAGCGGCTGCTCGGCGACGGCTCGCAGCTCGGCCTGCGCCTCGCCTACGAGGTGCAGCCGCGGCCCGAGGGCATCGCGCAGGCGTTCCTCATCGGCCGCGACTTCATCGGCAGGCAGCGCGTGGCGCTCGCGCTCGGTGACAACATCTTCTACGGTCATGGGCTCGACGCCGACCTGCGGCGGGCGACCCGGCGGTCGCGCGGCGCCACCATCTTCGGCTATCGCGTGCGCGACCCGCAGCGCTACGGCGTGGTCACGTTCGCCGACGACGGCCGCGCGCTCGATCTAGTCGAGAAGCCGGCCAAGCCGGCGTCGCCCTACGCGGTGCCCGGTCTCTACTTCTACGACAATCGGGTGGTCGCGATCGCCGACCGGCTCGTGCCCTCGGCCCGCGGCGAGCTCGAGATCACCGACGTCAACCGCGAGTACCTGCGGCGCGGCGAGCTCAACGTGATCCGCCTCGGGCGCGGCATCGCGTGGCTCGACACAGGAACGCACGAGGCGCTGCTCCAGGCCGCGAACTTCATCCAGGCGATCGAGGAGCGGCAGGGATTGAAGGTCGCCTGCCTCGAGGAGATCGCGCTGCGCGAAGGATGGATCGAACGCGCGGCGGTGGTGCGCATGGCGCGCGCGCTCGGCGCGAGCGAGTACGGACAGTACCTGCTCCGTGCGGTCGACGAGGAGTGATGAGAGGGGCGCACGCCCGGGCACGAGACCGCCAGGCGCTCCTCCAGGGCCATGGCTGAGAGCTCGGAGGGGGCCCTCCTTTCCGCTGCCGATCTCGAGCAGATCCGGCGCCGCGGCATCCCGGTCGAGGAGGTCGAGCGCCAGCTCGCGCTGCTGCGCGATCCGCCGCCGCCGGTCGTGCTCGAGGCCGCCGCGACCCCAGGAGACGGCATCGAGCGGCTCGACCCCGCGGAGCACGGCGCGCTCCTCGAGCTGTGGGCCGACGCCGCGGCGCGCGGCCGGCTGCGCAAGCTGGTGCCCGCGTCGGGCGCCGCGAGCCGGATGTTCGCGAGCCTCTCGCGCGCGCTCGAGAGCGATGCCGGCCTGCGGCTAGCGAGCGTGCGTGCCCGCGCCGCCGCCGGGGACGCCACAGCGGGCGACGTCCTGAAGCTGGCGGAGCGGCTGCGCGACCTGCCGTTCCGGGACGCGCTCGCCGAGGCGCTGCGCCGGCAGCGCGGCGACGGCCATCGCCACCCGGGCGAAGGCGCGCAGCCTGCCGCCGGTGAGACCGCCGGGGCCGACGCACGCGGCGACGACCCGCTCGGCGCGATCGAAGCGCGCGACCCCGACGCCGATCTGCGTCCCCTGCTCGCGGCGCTGCTCGAGCCCGAGGGGCTCGGCTACGTCGGGATGCCCAAGGGGCTCATCCCGTTTCACCGCCGCGGCGAGCGGGCGGTGACGCCGGTCGAGGAGCACCTCGACGAGGCCGTGCTCCTGGTTCGGGACGCGCAGGGGGTATCGCGCGTCCACTTCACGGTCGCCGAGGGCGCCGAGGATGGCTTCCGGCGCGCCGCCAAGCGATGGCGGTCCGCGAAGGGTGCGCCGGAGGGCGCTTCAGAAGGTGCTGCGAAAGGTGCTGCGGAAGGTGCCGCGGAGGGCAGCCTCGAGCTCGAGCTCTCCACGCAGTCGCCCGCCACCGACACGGTGGCGCTCGACGCCGAGGGCCGCCCGTTCCGAACGCCCGAAGGCGAGCTTCTCTTCCGTCCGGGCGGGCACGGAGCGCTGCTGCGCAATCTCGAGGAGCTCGGCGGCGATCTGGTGCTGGTCAAGAACATCGACAACGTGCAGCCCGCCGAGCGGCGCGGCCCCTCGATCCTCTGGCAGCGTCTCCTCGCCGGCCTGCTGGTGCGTCTCCAGCGCGAGGCCGGCGCGCTGCTCGATCGACTCGACGACGCGAGCGACGCCGATGCCTGCGACGACGCGCGCGCGTTTCTCGCCCGCTGGCTCGAGCGGGCGGGACCGGCCACGCCGCAGGGGTGGTGCGACGCCCGCGCCCGGCGCGAGCTCGCCGCCCGGCTCGATCGCCCACTGCGGGTCGCCGGCATGGTCGCGGTCTCCGGCGAGCCGGGCGGCGGGCCGTTCTGGGCGCGCGGCCGCGACGGCGAGGCGACGAAGCAGATCGTCGAGACCGCGGAGATCGCCAAGTCGCCGGAGCAGCAGGCGATCCTCGCGTCGTCGACGCACTTCAACCCCGTGCTGATGGCGCTCGGCGTGCGCGACCACGGCGGCCGGCCCTACCCGCTCCGCGACTTCGTCGATCCCACCCGCCCGTTCGTCACCGAGCGCACCGCCGGCGCCACCAAGCTCCTCGCGCTCGAGCACCCCGGGCTGTGGAACGGGTCGATGGCGGGATGGAACACGGTGTTCGTCGACATCCCGAAAGCGGCGTTCACGCCGGTCAAGACCGTGCTCGACCTGCTGCGAGACGAGCATCGATCCGGCCCGTAAGCCGCGTCCCGCCCGCGATTCGGCCCGTTTCGGCGTGTTACCATCCGGCCGGCTCTCGCGAGGGCCGCGATGGAGGAGCGGATGACCACGACGGCGGAAGAACCGGCGGCGAAGCCGAGAGCGATGAAGCTGCCCCAGCTCGACATCCCCAAGCCGAAGCTCTGGGACCTCATCGCGCTCGCCGTGCTCGCGCTGGGCGCCGTCCTCACCGGTGTGAACCTGATGATCGCGCGCGGCGTCGAGACCGGCTCGATCTCGAGCGGTGCCACGGCCGGCTTCGTCACGGCTCAGCTCGCCGTCTGCCTGGGCGGTCTCATGGTCCTCGGCAAGACCGCGAAGGAAGGCACCATCTGGGGGAACCTGTTCGCCGTCGGCGCCTGCTTCGTCGGCATGAGCGGAGTCCTGCTCGCCTCCGCGCTCTGGGCCCTGGCCTGACCGGGTCAGGCCGTGAATCTCGGCGAGCCATGACCGCCGGCGCCGCACACCCCGGCCGGCCGGGCGACGGCGGCCCCGCATCGACCGCCGTCACTCCGCCGCCGCCGGCGAGCCGGGTGAGGGTCGCCGCCCGCGTCGGCGGCGGTCTCGCCCTGCTGGCTCTCCTCCTGCTGCTCGCGCGCAAAGCCGGCGGCTACGTTCCCGCCTTCGCCGCCTGGGTGGACGGGCTGGGCGCGCTCGGTCCCCTGGTGTTCGTCCTCGGATACGCGGTCGCCACGGTCGCGCTCGTTCCCGGCTCGCTCCTCACGCTCGCCAGCGGCGCCGTCTTCGGCCTCGCGCAGGGGACGCTGTGGGCCTTCCTCGGCGCCTCGCTCGGCGCGATCGCGGCGTTCGTGGTGGGGCGCTACCTGGCGCGCGGTGCCGTCGAGCGGAGGATCGCTCGCTCCGAGCGCTTCGCCCAGCTCGATCGCGCGATCGCGCGGCAGGGCCGCCGCATCGTCTTCCTGCTCCGCCTCTCGCCGGTCTTCCCGTTCGTGTTCATCAACTACGCCCTCGGCCTC
>DATKDQ010000176.1:0-7415 GCA_035544635.1 Thermoanaerobaculia bacterium | reverse complement strand
GGCGTGAGCGTCACGCGCGGGCGCTTGCCCGGCTCGAGCACGTTGTAGGGACCCATCGCGGGATCGAGCACGAACGACTGCATGCGCTGGCTCATCGCGATCCCACTGCGGCCCGCGATGGTGGCCGGGACCCAGCCGCCGGAGGGCGTCACCGACACCACCCAGCCCTCCGCGTCGGCCGCCTGGATCGACGTGGTGCCGGCGCGGAAGGCCTGGTCGAACGAGAGGGTGAAAGCCGAGTCCACCGCTTCGGGCGGCGCCGGGACCTCGGGCACGAACGTCGGGTCCCAGCTCTCGAGCAGATCGAGGAACGGGTTGGTGCCGCCCTGGAAGGGATAGGGATCGCCGGGCCCGATCGCCGGGTCGTTGCGCTCCCAGCTCACCAGCTCGAGCCGCGCGCGCGCGTAGTCCTTCGACAGCAGGCCAGCGATCGGCTCCTCGGGCGGAAAGTACGGATCGCCGTAGTAGAAGTCGCGGTCGGCGAAGGCGAGGCTCATCACCTGGTACAGCGCGTGGATGTAGCGCGCGCTGTTGTAGCCCATCGCCTTCAGGTCGAGCGGCTCGAGCAGGTTGAGCGCCTGGAGCATCACCGGTCCCTGCACCCAGTGCGTGAGCTTGTAGACCTCGACGCCCCGATAGGTGGTCTTCACCGGCTCTTCGAGGTGGACCTGCCAGCGCGCCAGGTCCTCCTCGGTGTGGAGCCCGCCCTGCTCGCGCGAGCCGCGCACGTACTCGCGCGCCACGTCGCCGCGGTAGAAGCGGTCGTAGGCGGCGAGGATGGCTTCCTTGCGCGACTTCCCGGCGGCGAGCGCCTGCTGCTCGGCCCCGACCAGCTTGCGCAGCGTCGCGGCCAGGTCGGCCTGGCGGAAGATCTCGCCCGGGCGCGGCGCCTCCCAGCTCTCGCCGTGGTGCGGCAGGAGCACCGCCTTGGAGTAGGGCCACTCGGCGATCCGCTTCTTCTCGCGCTCGATCCGGTAGGCGGTCTCGGCGTCGATCGGGTAGCCGTCGGCCATGTCGATCGCCGGCGCGAGCACCTCGCCGAGGCTCAGGCGGCCGAGCTCGGCGAGCATCACCATGAGCCCGCCCGGCGCGCCCGGGGTGACCGCGGCCAGCGGCCCGTACTCGGGCGGAAACGGCATGCCCCTGCTCAGAAAGTAGTCGGGCGTCGCTCCGGTGGGCGCCACACCGAGCGCGTTGACCCCGATCACCTTGCCGGCGGTGGGGTCGTAGACCAGCGCCTGCACCTCGCCGCCCCACGCGAAGACGTCGTGCATGGTGGCGGTGGCCGCGATCATCGCGCACGCGGCGTCGACCGCATTGCCGCCCTGCTGGAACATCATCGCGCCCGCGGTCGCGGCCAGCGGCTTGCCGGTGATCGCCATCCAGTGCCGCCCATGAAGCGGCGGGCGCGCGGTGCGCTGCGCGGCGGCGGGAAGGGCGCAGAGGAGGAGCAGCAGGGGGAGCAGCCGAGGCGCGCGCCGGGTCGAATTCAGCGTCATCGCGTCTCCCTCCATCAAGGCGCGCCGTAGAGCCGCGCCGGCGGCGCGACGGTGACCACGCGGCCGTCGATCTCCATGCCCAGCCCCTGAGTCCTGAGGATCACGGCGAGCGCCCGGTGCCACGGGACATCATGGAGCTCCGCGGTCACCGTGCCGCGCACCGCCGGATCGACGATCAGGTTCAGCCCGGAGATCTTCGCCAACGAGCGCACGACCTCGACGAGATCGGCGTTCCTCACGCTCAAGCTGATCGTCTCGCTCGGCGAGAACGGGCGATCCGGCTCGGTAAGAACGACGATGCGCGGGCTCGTATCCCGCGACGTCGCCACCACTCTCCACCGCGAAGGCGTCTGCGCCGAGGGTGTCGCCGGCGGGCCCGCCGGCGACGCGGCGCGCTCCTCCAGGCGAGGCGCGGCGGGCGGCGCTTCCTGCCCCGCCGCCAGCCGCTCGCCCGCCATGACGGACGCGGCGAGCAGGCAGGCGAGCGCGAGGCGGAGCGGGATCATGGGGTGGGAAGGGTCGTTCGGAATCACGCCAGTGTAACGCCTCGTCGACCTCGCCGGCCGGCGCCGGGCCGCCGGCCCGGAGGCACCGCCTCCGAGCCCCGTAGGGCGCCGGGACGGCACGGTTCTTGAATAGAGGGAAGGGCAGCGCCGGCACGCTGAACGTGCGACGCATGGGAGGTTTCCGCATGAGCCAATTCTCGAAGAAGCTGATCGTGTGCCTGATCGTGCTGCCCGCCCTCGTGCTGGGAGCGCCCACCACCGCCGAGGCGGAGATCATCGGAACTCTGTCCGCGCTCCAGGCGGCGCAGCGGGAGCACGATCTCGAGACCGTGAGCGCCGCCCTGGCCGGCGACGAGGTGCGTCGTCAGCTCGCGGGATGGGGCGTCGAGCCCGAGCGGGTCGAAGCCCGGGTCGCCGCGCTCACCGACGAGGAGCTGCGCGCGATGGCCGAGAGAATCGACTCGATGCCGGCCGGCGCTGGCGTCATCGAGGTCCTGGGGATCGTGTTCCTCGTGCTCCTGATCCTGGAGCTGGTCGGCGCGATCGACATCTTCAAGCGCTTTCCCTGAAGCGGCGGCGCGCGGCGCATGACGATCCCGGTCCTGTGCTCCTCCGACCGGCGTCGCACAGCCCCGCCGCCGGAGGCCGCATGACCGCGCCCCCGACTGCGACCGGGCGCTCGAGCTCGCGGCCGCTCGCGCGGCCCCTTGCCGCGGCCGTGCTGCTGGCGGCGGCGGTGTGTGTTGCCGGTTGCGCCTCGACCCGGCCGCGGCTCGCCGAGCTGGTCGAGCTCTCGGCCGGCCGCCGCCCGGCGCGCGTCGAGCTCACCAGCGTTCCCTTCTTTCCGCAGGTCGAGTATCAGTGCGGGCCCGCCGCGCTCGCGACCGTGCTTTCTACGGAGGAGCGTCCGGTGACTCCGGCCGAGCTCGTGCCGCAGGTCTACCTGCCGGGGAGGCGCGGCAGCCTGCAGCCCGAGCTGGTGGCGGCGACGCGGTCTCACCAGCGCCTTCCCTACCTGGTCGCGCCCACCCTCGACGACGCGATCGCGCAGCTCGCGGCCCGCCGACCCGTCCTGGTCCTGCAGAACCTCGGCTGGAAGATCCGCCCGCGGTGGCACTTCGCGGTGTTGGTCGGCTACGACAGCACCGCCGAGACCGTCATCCTGCGATCGGGCACCGAGGAGCGGCGGGTGATGAAGGCGCGGCGCTTCGACGCGACCTGGGCGCGCGCCGAGCGCTGGGGGTTGGTCGCGCTTCCTCCGGGTGAGCTGCCGGCCGACCCCGATCCCGACCGCTACCTGTCCGGCGCCGCGGGCCTCGAGGCGGTGGGCCGGACGGCCGCGGCGCGGTCGGCCTACCTGCGCGCCCGCGAGGAATGGCCGGGCTCGCCCTGGCCCTGGCTCGGGCTCGCCAACCTGAGCCATGCCGAGGAAGACCTCGACCGCGCGCGCGACGCCTACCTGGAGGCGCTCGCGCGCGATCCCGAGAACGTCGCGGCGCGCCACAACCTGGCGGAGACGCTCGAGGCGCGCGGCTGCGTCGAGGAGGCGCGCAGGGAGATCGAGCGAGCACGAGCGGCGGCAAGAGGGACGCCGCTCGAGTCCCGCGTGGAAGCGACCGCGCAGCGCATCTCTCGCCTTCCTGCGCTCGAGGAGCTTGGCGCCGAGGACGACCCGCGTCGCCCGCCGCTACCCGGCAGGGCTCCGGGGGGCGATTGCGGCAATGCCGAGTAGCCCGCGCCGAGACCCGCATCGCTACTTCGCGAACGCGGTCGCAGAAGTGGCGCGCCGCTACCACGAGGCGCTGGCGAAGAGCCCGCCGTCGCGCTGAGGCGAGCCTTCGCCCTTACACCCGTCCGTCGACCAGCACGTCCAGCAGGTAGGGCCTACCGCTTTTGAACGCGCGTTCGAGTGCGGGCTGGATCTCGTCGGGTCGACTCACCACCTCGCCGGCGACCCCGAACCCGCGCGCGATCTCCGCGAAGTCGATCTCGGGCTCGGTCAGGTCCATGTGCGGATAGGGGCGATCGCCGGGCAGGCCGAAGCGCCGCTGGTAGTTGTCGAGGTTGAGCTTGAGGATGCGGTACGAGCGGTTGTGCAGGATCACCCACACCACCGGCAGATCGTGGTGCGCCGCCGTCCACAGCGCCTGGATGGTGTAGAGCGCCGAGCCGTCGCCCGAGATCGCGAGCACGGTGCGGTCGGGATGCGCCAGCTTGACGCCGAGAGCGCCCGGCACCGCCTGGCCGATGCCACCCCCGCGCGTGCCGTAGTAGTCGCCCTGGCGCGGGAAGGAAAGCGTGCGCATGACGTCGGGCGTGAGCGTGATCGCCTCGTTCACCACCACGGTGCGCTCCGGCATCGCGTCGCGGATCTCGGCCATGAGGCGCGCGGCGGCGATCGGGTTGGCGTCCCACTTCGCCTGCGCGCGCGCCGCCTGGCCCGCCACCTCGCGCTCCCGTGCCTCGCGCAGCGCGGCGTTGCGCTCCGCGGCGGCGGCGCGGAAGTTGCCGTCGACCGTTGCCGCGAAGCGCTCGTTGAGCGCGCGGAACGCCTCGCGCGGATCGGCGACCAGGCCGAGATCGAGTGGGAAGTTGTGCGCGAGCTTGGCCGGCGCCGCCTCGACCTGGACGACGCGTGCGCCATCCGGGAAGGGGCTCCCGCGATCGAACCACACCTCCTCGAAGAAGCTGCCGCCGGCGAGGAGCACCAGGTCGGCGTCGCCCAGCGTCGAGCGGATGGCGGCGTGATCGAAGGGCAGGCGCAGGCTGCAGCTCGGATGGTCGGTCGGAAAGTCCACCTGGTGGTAGAGGCCCTCGTAGTAGACCGGCGCTCCGAGCAGCTCGGCGAGGGCGACCAGCTCGTCCTGCGCGCCCGAGCGCGCGACGCCGTCGCCCACGATGATCACCGGCCGCCGCGCCGACGCGACCAGCGCCACCGCGCGCTCGATGCCGGCGGGGTCCGGGGCGGCGCGGCGGAAGAGACCGCTGGGGCCCACCGGCCCCGCCGCCGTGTCCTGCTCCATGACGTCGATCGGCAGCGCCACGAACACCGGCCCCTCGGGCGGGTCGTGCGCGATCTTGAGCGCGCGGTGGAGGATCGGCGCCATCTCGTCGGCGCTCTCGACCTCGACCGACCACTTCACGACCGGCGCCGCCATCGCCACCAGATCGTGGCCGAGGAGCGGCTCGCGCAGCCGCATGCGGCGATCCTGCTGCCCCGCCGTCACGAGCATCGGAGAATTGGCCTCGTAGGCGTTGTAGAGCATGCCGAGCCCGTTGCCCAGCCCCGGCGCGACGTGCAGGCTGACCACTCCGGTCTTGCCCGAAGCCTGCGCGTAGTAGTGCGCCGCGCCCACCGCGATCGATTCCTGGAGCGTCATGATGTAGCGCAAGTCCGGGTACTCGAGCAGGCTGTCGAGGATCGGCATCTCGGTGGTGCCCGGGTTGCCGAAGATGTACTCCACGCCGTGGGCGCGGAGCGTCTCCATGAAGACCTGGCGGCCCTTGTAGCTCGGCATCATGGCTCCTCGCTAGATGAAGGGCGCATGGTAACAGCGGCGCGCCGGCGGGAGAAGAAGCGAGACCACGATCTCGCTGCGCTCGAGCCCTCGATCCGTCACAGCAGCCGCTGGAACAGGACCATCGCGCCCAGCGACAGGCTGACCCACAGCCCCACGGTCGAGGCGCGCGCGCTCTCGTAGGCCTCGGGCAGAAGCTCGAGGAACACCATGAAGACCATGGCGCCGGCGGCGAAGCCGAGCCCGTAGGGCAGCACCGGGCGAAAGAGCTCGACGAACAGGAAGGCCGGCACCGCCATCAGCGGCTGGGGCAGCGACGAGAACACGCTCCACCCCGCGCAGGCGAGGATCGACGCGCCCTTGGGCCGCATGACCGCCGAGATCGCCAGGCCCTCCGGCACGTTGTGGACTGCGATCGCCACCGTGATCAGCGTCGCGAGCTCCTGACCCCCGCCGAACGCCACCCCGACCGCGACGCCCTCCGAGAACGAGTGGAGGGTCATGACCGCGACCATGAACAGGACCTGGCGCGCGCCGGCGCCCCGCAACGCACCGAGCTCGACCTCGCGCCCGGCGAGCGCCTGGCGGCCGAACACGATGAAGACCAGGCCGAGCGCGGCGCCGCCCAGGGTCTGGAGCATGCCGTAGTCCGCGCCCTCGAGCAGGAGCCCCACGCTCGCGCCCAGCATGAGACCGGCGGCGATCGCGTTGGCGATCGCCACGGTACGCGCCGAGACGCCGCGCACGAACCAGAACGGCAGGGCGCCGAGCCCGGTCGCGAGCGCGGTGACGAGGCCGTAGAGGAAGACGAGTCCGACCGTGGTCTCCATGCGGCCTCGCTACCCCGACGGTCGCAGGAAGAGGTGCTCTAGCAGGACCATCGCTCCGGCCGCCACGCTCACCATCAGTCCCACCGGCAGCTTCGCGGTCTGCCGGTAGGACGCCGGCAGCAGCTCGGTGAGCACCAGGAAGACGAGGCACCCCGAGGCGAACCCGAGCGCGCCCGGCAAGAGCGCGGTCATCACCGGAGCGAGCGCGTACGAGGCGAGAGCCAGGACCGGCGTCGTGATCTTCGCGACCACGCACAGCCCCGCCGCCTCGGCCACCGTCGCCCCCCGCCGGCGGAGGATCTCGGTCAGCGCCATCGACTCGGCCACGTTGTGCACCGCGAGCGCCAATGCGAGGAAGATCCCCAGGCGCAGCTCGAGCACCATGGCCAGTCCGATGGCGATACCCTCGGCCGCCGAGTGCAGCGCGCTCTGGAGCAGGATCTTGTAGCCGCGCTCGATCGTCCGCCCGTCGGCGGCCTCGGCGCCGGGTACCAAGGCCGGCGCCGGCTCGAGCTCCTCGAGCCCCGAGTAGACGTGGACCCAATGGGTGTAGGCGACGCCCACTCCGGCGCCAACCAGGACCGCGATCGTCGCGCGGTCGAGGCCGCGGCTCACCAGCAGATAGCCGGCTCCCAGCATGAAGCCGCTCGCCAGCGCGTAGGCGCCGCCGACGACGGCGCTCGACGGCGGGCGTGGCAGGCCGAACGGCAACGCGCCGAGCGCGCCGACGACGGCGGCCAGCGTCGAGAGCAGGAGGACGGCGAGGACAGGTTCTTGCGGCACCGGTGTGGGCCCTTGCGGAGGAGGCGCCGGTGATCCGGCGCACGACCGCGGATCGGCCCGCCGCCCCGGGGAATCCTACCCGGCTCCGGTGGACGGGCCGCCCCGCACGTAGATCGGGTTCGAGAAGATCCACGGACGCTCTTCGCCGCCGACCTCGACCCAGGCCTCCACCCGGTAGACGCCGGGCCGATCCACGACGTGCTCCAACCGGTCGGCGCGAACGCTCCGCACCTCGACGCCGTCGCGCAGGAGGCGCACGCGGCAGGCGAGCGGCAGCTC
>DATKDQ010000175.1:0-13466 GCA_035544635.1 Thermoanaerobaculia bacterium | reverse complement strand
TGCTACGCGTCGCAGCTCGGATCCGCGTTCGGCGACCGCGCCCGGCTGGAGCGGCGGGTGCGCCGCTTCCTCGCGCGCCGGGGCGGCGAGCGTCTGTGGCAGGCTAGCTCCGGGAATGCTGAATAGCATTCCCGGAGCTAGCTGCTCTTTGGCGCCGAGGACGGCGCTGGCGCTTCGCGCCCCGCACAGATGGGACCCAGTTACTCGGACACACTCCTAGCCATGTCTTCGGCGCGTTACGCCGGCTCGACCAGCGGGGGATCGGGGATCGGCGGCAGCTCGACGCGAAGGCCGGTGAGAAAGCCGCGCAGCTTCGCCACCGCCGCTCCCTGGTTGCGGCGCGGCAGCTCGCGCGCGTAGGCAGCGACCACGGCCGCGCCGAAGAACGCGAGCGCCGACGCCCACTGGGTGGGGCCCGCGTGCTTGCGCAGGAAGATCGCGCTCGAGCGCCCGGTGTGGAAGGTCCGGCTCGGACGGTAGACGCCGAGCGAGTGGGAGATCATGTGCCAGAGACGCGCGCGATGGGCGTAGTGGCAGCGGAAGCCCTGGCGCTTCATGCGCACGCACCAGTCCGCATCCTCGACCCCGACGTAGTACACGGGGTCCCACAGGCCGGTGCGCTCGAAGGCCTCGCGGCGCGCGAGCATCGCGCAGCCGTTGACGTAGGCGACCTCCTCGTCATGGTCGTACTGGCCGGTGTCGATCTCGCGATCCCCGCGCTCGCGGGTCACCGACTCGCGATACCGCAGGATGCCGCCGGCCGACCACAGCCGCTCGCGGTCGTAGTAGTAGTAGGACTTCGGACCCACGCAGCCGATGGTCGGATCGGACTCGGCGCAGGCGACCATGAACCGAAGCAGGTCGGGCGCGACCTCGATGTCGTTGTTCATGAGCAGGACGTAGTCGTAGCCCGCGGCGAGGGCCCAGCGCAGCCCGTGGTTGAGCCCCCAGGAGATCCCCCTGTTCTCATCCACGCGGAGCTGCTTGAGGCCGGGATGCTCGGCGGCGATCGCGGAGCGCGAATCGTCGGTCGAGCCGTTGTCGATGACCACCAGGTCGAGCGCGGGATAGTCGAGGCGCACGAGAGACTGGAGTGTCTGGAGCGTGACGTCACGCCCGTTGTAGTTGAGCACGAGGCCGGCGACGCGTGGCGATGGCGAGCTCATCGAGGTGCCGGCGACTGCGATAGATTCGCTGCCGCCCGCCGGTGATCATAAGGCCTGGACGCCGAACCTTGAGCGAGCCGCTGCGCGACGCCGTCGTCCTCGCCACCGGCGCTTCCGGCTTCATCGGCCGCCACCTCTCGGCGCGCCTCGCGCGCGCGGGGGCGCAGGTGCACGCCACGTCGCGCTCGGGTCCACTCGCGGGCCGGGACGCCGCGTCTGGCGACCGCGGCGTCGAGTGGCACCGCCTCGATCTCGGCGACGACGCGGCGGTGCGCACCCTGGTCGCGCGCGTAAAGCCCGATGTGGTGTTTCATCTCGCCGGCCTGGTGAAGGGGTCGCGCGACCGCGCGCTGGTCCTGCCCGCGCTCGAGGCCAACCTCGCGGCCACCGTGCGCCTGCTCGACGCGGTGGCGGAGCACGGCTCGAGTCGCTTCGTCCAGATCGGCTCGCTCGAGGAGCCGCCGATCGACCAGCCGCCCCAGCCGCCGGCCTCCCCCTATGCCGCGGCGAAAGCGGCCGCCACCGCGTACTGCCGCATGTACGCCGAGCTCTACGGGCTCCCGGTGGTGATCGCGCGCGTCTTCATGGTCTACGGCCCGGGGCCGCAGGATCGGGGCAAGCTGGTGCCGTACGTGATCCGCACGCTGCTCGACGGCGGCACGCCGCGCCTCTCGAGCGGCACCCGCGCGGTCGACTGGGTCTACGTCGAGGATGTCGCCGAGGGTCTGGCCCGGATCGCCTCGGCGGACCGCGTCGCGGGGCAGGTGATCGACCTCGGTTCGGGCGAGCTCGTCACCGTGGCCGACGTCGTGCGCCGCCTCTATCGCCTCGCCGCCCGCGACGACGAGCCGCGGTTCGGGTCGCTCGACGACCGGAGGCTCGAGCAGATTCGCCGCGCCGACGTCGCCGCCACCCGAGCGGCGCTGGGCTGGGCTCCCGGCGTCGACCTCGACTCGGGCCTGCGCCGGACGCTCGACTGGTTTCGCCGGGAAGCAGGGCACGACGGGTAGAGCGTCTATCATCCGCAGCCATGGGGATTCCCCGCGGCAGCGCCCGGCTCCTGCTCGAGGAGGGCAAGCGGCGCCCGTTCTCGGGTGCGCTGCTCCAGCTCGGCCGTTCCTCGGTCTACTTCACCGGCCGCGACCTCGAGCGCTGGGCACGTCGGCATGGCTTCGCGCTGCGCCCCGGGGTCGCCGAGACGCGGTCGCACGATCCCCGCCTGGCGGCCCAGGGCTGCCTCGACGACCGCACCTTCTTCGCGCGGCTCGGCTTCGACCAGGTGCGCGCCTCGGACATCAGCCCCTGGGAGGGCGCCGACCACCTGTTCGACCTCAACCAGTCGATCCCCGCGGAGCTCGCGGGCCGCTTCGACGTCGTGTTCGAGACCGGCACCATCGTGCAGATCTTCCATCTGCCCAACGTGCTCGCCAACCTGCACCGCCTGCTCAAGCCGGGCGGACGGATCATTCACTGCGCGGTGCCGTCGAACAACCACATGGATCTCGGCTTCTACATGCTCAGCCCGACCTTCTTCTCGGACTACTACGCCGCGAACGGCTATCGCATCGAGGCTCACTACCTGTGCGAGTACTTCGCGTACTGGCACCAGGGCAGGCTCCACTCCGACCGTTGGCGCGTATACGAGTACCATCCCGGCTGCCTCGACGCGCTCAGCTACGGTCGCTATGGCGGCCCTCAGGCGGCGATCTTCCTGGTCGCCACCCGCACGGCGGAGTCCACCTGCGGCGCCATTCCGCAGCTCGGGCAGTACCGCCGCATGTGGCGCCAGCACGTGAGCCGCGACGACGAAGGCGCGCGCGCGGCCGGTCACCTGCTGTGGCCCGCGAAGCGGGTGGTCGAGTCGATCCGGCGCCGTCTGCTGCCGCGTCCGATGCCGAAGCTGGTGGCGCGCTACTGACGCGGAGATCGCGGCCGGATCTCGACGCCGCCCGCCGCAACCACCACCGAGTCGTCGGGCACGTCCTGCGTCACGATCGCGCCGGCACCGACGAAGACGCGGTCGCCGACCCGGACCGCGCCGATGACCTTGGCTCCAGCGGCGAGGAACACCTGGTCGCCGATGGTGGGCATCTCCCGCCGGCGGCTCGGATAGGGACCGCCGATGGTCACCTGGTGCAGGAGGGTCGCGCCCGCGCCGATGCGCGCGTAGCCGCCGATGACGATGCCGACGCCGTGGCTGATCAAGAGGCCGGGTCCGATCTCGGCGCCCGGAGCGATGTCGACACCGGTGAGGAAGAGCGAGAGCCGCGCGAACAACGGTCCCAGCACCGGGATGCCGCGCCGCCGACAGGCGTGCGCCAGGCGATGGAGCACGACGGCCTGGTACCCGTTCTCGAACAGGAGCGACTCGACCACGTACCACGGAAAGCGCTTGCTCTTGAGCTCGCGCAGGCGCCGCGCGTCCGCCGCCAGGTTCGATCGCGGTGGGGCTCCGCCCTTCTCGTCTCGCCCGGAGCTCATCGCCTCCCTCCTCGACCGTACGCCGTCCGGCGGCGGGTCGACCGTGGGCGCCGCCGTGCCGCCCTCGCCAGGCCCGGCCACGTCGGGCCGCGAGCCGCCCTCCGCGCTCACGTGTCGCTCTCGCCGAAGTGCATCGCCAGCACCGCGAGGTCCTCGCCGTCGATCACGTCGTCGCGGTTGAAGTCGGCCTCGGGCAGGTAGCGGCTCTCCGCCGCCGTCGCGCCGAAGGCCCGCGCCAGGAGGATGAGGTCGAAGCCGTCGACGCGCCCGGAACGGTCGATGTCTCCCGGCAGATCCTGGCCCGCGACGCGGAACGACGACACCACGCGATCGACGGTGTTGGGCGGGCTCGCGCGATCCCGGGAGCGCAGCCCGATCTCGACTAGCCCGGTGAACGGCTGGGCCGGCGAGTACTCGAAGCGCAGGCGCCGGCTGTTCCCCTGCCGCGACGTGTCCACTACCGCACCGTTGATCAGCATCTCGGTCGCCGACAGCTCCATCCCGGTGCCGAAGTCCCACACGTCCATGCGCACCCTCACGTTCGGGCGCACGCCGGTGCGTCCGACCTGGGGGCGGGTAAAGCCGGTGACGGGCGGCACGCTGTCGACCCCGAGCAGGACGTCGAGGAAGACACGCGCGAGCCGATCGGCGCCTCTCGCGTTGGGGTGCCCGACCGGGTCCTGGGGATCCTTGTCGTAGAGCTGGTCGAAGAAGTCGGGCGTGGTGATGAACACCTCGAACGGATCGGCCAGCTCGCGGTCCGAGGTCCCGGCGAGATCGCGGATGGTCTCGTTGAGCTCCTGGGTGACGACGTTGTTGCGATCGACGCTGGCGAACGGGCTGCGCGGGATGACCGAGGCGACGACCACCTCCATCCCCGCCTGCTCCGCCTTGCGGGCGATCTCGCCGAGGTTGAACACCGTGGTCTCGATCGAGATGTTCTTGGGCACGTCGTTGGTGCCCTCCATCAGCAGCAGGACGTCGCCGCCGACCTGCTCGAGCACCGTCTCGATCCGGGTGAGGCCTTCGGCGGTCGCTTCGCCCGCGAGCCCGAGGTTGCGTACGTCGGCCCTGCGGCCGCGGGCGAGCAGGAGCGCCTCGAGCCGGGGCGGATAGCCCCCACCCTCCTCGTCGCCCACACCTTCGGTGATGCTGTCGCCGAAGGCGACGTAGACCGTCGGCGCCTGCGCCTGCGCGGCGCCGAGGACGAGGAGCGTCGCGACCAGCGCCAGGAGCGCCACCACCGCGGCTGCGAGCCGGACGGCGGCGGCGATCAACGGTGGTCTCCGCCCGCCGGTGAGAGGTCGTCGCCGAGCCACTCGAGCCGCGCGCCTCCGGCGGGGCCGCGCCGCGCCAGCGGAGCCTCTCGCGGGCGACCCGCCCATCTCGTGCGCGCCGTCACCTGGCCCGATCCCCCGAGCTCGACCAGCTCCCACCAACCCTCGACTCCGGTGGGAAAGACCAGGCTGGGCCCGCGCGCCGCCTCGTCGGCGACGAAGAACGGAAACACCGAGCCCGGCCCGCCGAGGCGTTCCTCGCCGCGCCATGCGCCGTCGTGAAACCGGGCCACGCGAACGCGATAGTGACCCGCCTCGTAACGGCTCCATGCCGCGACGGCGCCCCGCCAGGTGGCGGCGACGACGGGTGTGATGTCGGGGACCGCGTTGTCGGCGTGGAGCCGCGCCGGCGTGGACCAGCCCGGCCCGTCCGGCCCGCCCCTGACGCTCCAGAGGATCTCGTCGTCGCCGCCGTCGAATGCGCTCCACACCAAGAGCCAGCTCCGGTCGCGCAGCACCGCCGCCGACAGCGCGAGCTGGCTGCCGGCGCCGGACGGCGGCGAGATCCACGCGGCGGGCGCAAACCCCGCGCCGCTCCAGGTGGCGGCGCGAACGCCGAGCGTGCGCGCGTCGCTCCCCTCGAGCCAGGCGAGCCCGACCAGCTCACCGTCCTCGACCAGCGGCCGCGGCGACAGGAGCGTCTCTCCTCCGGCGGGCGGCACCGGCAGGAGGTCGAGGCTCCCGTCGCCGCCGCGCAGGAGCACGAGCTCGCGGCCCGGCCCCGACGATGCCGGTCGGTGCCCCGCCGCGAGCCAGCCGCCGTCGATCGCGATCAGGGCGTCGTAGACCTCGCCCTGCTCGCCCGGCAGCAGGATCGGGGCGCGGCCCTCCTCGACCAGCGTCCAATGACGATCGCCCCGATCGACGAGGGCGTAGAAACGGCCGCTGAGCGAGGCCTGGAGGGTGGCGTCGAGGGCGCGGACCGGCGCGACCGAGAGCGCCAGACACCCGCCCAGCACGGCCCCAGCAAACCGAGCCGCGCCGGCAGCGGGCTTCCATGACACGGCTGGGATCTTAGGAACCGCACTTCGGGCTGTCAATTTGCCCGTATGCGCCAATAGCATTAGACTCCCCCCGTTCCGACGGTCTCCCTTCCGGCAGGCAGCCGGAGAGAGTGCGAATGCGCCGACCACCCTTCCTGGTCCTCTCCATGTTCGCCGCCCTGGCGGTACCGAACGCCGCCGCGCGGGCACAGCAGGTCTACGTTCCGCTCACGTCCTACCCCGGCGACGGCACCGTGCTCGAGCTGGTCGCGACCAACCCCGATACGGAGCTCACCCGGGTGTTCTCGGGTGTGGTCCTCCCCGAGGGCGCCGACGGGGTCACCACGGCGGGCGAGGCCACCGGGGCGATCGGCGTGGCGCCGGGCTCGACGCGGGTGGTGGTCGGCCCGCCCGGCATCGGGCTGTGGCGGCTCGAGGGGTACTCCGGTCTCCAGCTCAGCGCGCGCCTCCGGATACCGGGAAGCACGTCGAGCCGCCAGGGCGATTGGGTGCCGATCCTGAGCCGCGACAGCGTGCACCCGGCAAACACCACGGTCGAGGCCCAGTCGTTGATCGCCGCCACCGGTTTCCTGAGCGACTTCGGCGTCTTCATCGCCGGCCAGGTCGCGGCACGCTGCGACGCCCGGCTGCTCCTTGCCGACGGCACGCAGGTCGGCCCGGCCCACGTGCTCCAGCTCGCTCCACTGTCCTTTCATCTCTTCCGGAACGTCCCCACCGACCTGGTGTCGGGGGCCCAGATCGCCGACGCGCGGGTCAGCATTCGGTGCGACCAGGACTTCTTCGTTCTCTCGCGCACCGTCAACCCGCAGACCGGCTACGTCTCGATCCACACCGGCGCCACCGCGCTCGGCGCCGGCCTTCCGAAGCCGGGCGAGCCGACTCCGCCGCCACCGCCGCCGCCGCCTCCCCCGCCGTCCGGGAACGCGCCGCCGACGGCCACCCAGGTCGAGCGGTTCACCCGCTCCGGCTCCTTCTTCACGCCCACTCTCGCCGAGCCGTACCTCGATCTCGAGCTGCCGGTCACGCCCAACGTCGCCTTCTCCGAGCTCGCGGTGTCGTTCGAGGTCGAGCACGGCGGTTGGGACGCCGTCGATCCCGCCGGCATCGTCAACCTGCTCTACCTCACGCGCGGCGGGTTCACCGGCGACGTCTTCGCGCTGATCACCGCGCGCGGCCCGGGCAAGAACGTTGTCCGCAACCAGATCACCGTCGATCTCCCCCAGGGCCAGCAGCTGAGCCGGGTGACGAAGACCGCGCTCCAGCCGGGCAGCACCTACCACGTCGACTACCTCTACGCCGGCCAGGCCGGGCGGTGGACGCTCACCATCAGCGAGGCCGGCGTCCCGATCGTCAACCTCGCGGGGCCGACGACGGGCCCGATCTGGACCAAGGGAGCGACCTGGACGATCCTGTTGTCCGACGCTCCCTCGCCGGGCCACGTCTCGAGCCTGGGTTGGAGCTACCGGGATCTCTCGGTGGAGTGGCGCCCTTGAGATGGCGCCCCTGAGTCCGCATCGCTCTAGGGTTCCCCCGCCGCCAACTCCTGGTCGGCGCGCTCTCGCCCGGCGCGTGTTCCTGGCCGCGCCCGCGGCGGTCTCGCTGGTGGCGCTCGCGTCGATGTCGATCGGTGGATGTGGAGGCGGGGAGGCCGCCGCCACGGCACCACCGAACATCCTGCTCCTGGTCGTCGACTGCCTGCGCGCGGACCGCTTCGGAGCCGAGCGTCCCTACCCGCGCGCGGTGTCGACGCACCTCGATGCCCTGGTCCGCGAAGGGACGAGCTTCACCCGCGCCTTCGCGCAATCGAGCTGGACGCGGCCCTCGCTCCCCACCATCCTGACCGGCCTCTATCCCTCGGAGCACGGCCTCGGCGCGTTCCTCCAGGACGGCGACCACGTCACCGGCGGTACTCTCTCGCCGGGAGCGGTCACCATCGCCGAGGCCCTGCGCGCGCTCGGCTACGCCACCGCCCTCTTCGGCCAGCAGAACCAGCTCGCCCCCAGGTTCGGGCTCGATCAGGGCTTCGATGCCTACGACCACAAGTCCGCGAGGGCGCAGCGGATCCACCATCGCTTCCTGGCCTGGGTGGAGGCCCATCGCGACGGCGAACAAGAGCAGAAGCCGTTCTTCGCCTATCTGCACTACCTCGAGCTGCACTGGCCCTACTGCGCACCGCCCGGCGCCCGCGGCCTCTTCACCGCGGGCTATCAGGGCCGGCCGCTGTGCGCCGACTGGCGGCGTCTGCGCGACGAGATCCGCTCCGGCGTCGTGGTCCTCACCGACGAAGAGATCGTGGCCATGCGCGGCCAGTACGACGAGGAGCTCTACGCGCTCGATCTCGAGATGGGCGAGCTCTTCGACCGGCTGCGCGAGCACGGTCTGTGGGACGAAACGCTGGTCGTCCTCACCTCGGACCACGGCGAAGAGTTCTTCGAGCACGGCGGCATGGCCCACGGCACGACGCTGTACGACGAGCTGATCCACATCCCGCTCGTGGTCAAACCGCCGAGGAGCTGGAGCGCGCCGGCAGGGGCCAGGGTCGAAGCCCTGGTCGAGTCGCGCGATCTCCCCCCCACCTTCCTCGAGGCGGCCGGCGCCACTGCGAAGGGCGACGCGGCGGCGAGGAGCCTCTTGACCTGGGTGCGGGGCGGACGGGGTCAGCCGCGCGAGTTCGTGGTCTCGGAGCTGGGCGAGACGATCGCGGTGCGCACCGCCGAGCACAAGCTGATCGTGTCCCGCGACGGCGCCGCGCTCCTCTACGACCTGACGCGCGACCCGGGCGAGACCCGCGACGTCTACGCCGAGGAGCCCGGCGTGGTGGCGCGGCTCCAAGGCCACCTGCGCCAGTGGCGCGCGGCACTCACGCCGATCGCTCCCGGCGACGAGGCTCTCGACCACGAGACGGTCGAGGGCCTGCGCGCCCTCGGCTACCTCGAGTAGGGCTGGAGCGCCCGCTCGAACCACAGCGACCCGAAATGGGTGTCGTAGTCGCTGGGCTCCACCGGCCGGTAGCCCGGGATGCTCCGCCTCAGGAAGTCCTCGTCGTGGTGACGCAGCAGCGGGAGCGAAAGGATCACTTGGAACGACGAGTTGAAGGCCAGGAAGGCCTGCACCAGCATCGCCTCGGTCCACAGCGTCGGCCAGGTGCGGCCCATCACGTACTGCTCCGCCGGGAACGGGATGTTGTACGGGAAGTGCACGTCGTGGGCATGCACCACCACGCCCGGCGCGAGCGCCGGCACCACCTCGAGATAGAGGTGCGGCACGTCGCCGTCGAGGCGCACGACGTGGGTGGAGTCGATGAAGAGGACGTCACCGCGCTCGAGCTCGGCGAAGAACGCGGGGGCCACGTCCTGCACCTCGCGCGGGACCACCTCGACGCATTCGAGCGCCCGCACGCCGCCACCGACGTTGGGATCGATGCAGGTGATCGCCCCGGGCGCGCCTTCACGGGCGTTGGCGGCGATGGCGAGCGAGGCGTAGCAGGTGGAGAGCCCCGAGCCCACCTCGACGAAGCGCCGGGGCTTCTGCGAGCGCAGCACGAGGTAGAGGAACATGCCGTCGAGCAGGGTGAACCCGGGGCCGTAGCCGCGTGCCTTCAGCGCGTCGTACGCCGGCAGGGCGCCGTACTCCTCACCGTGCTCGGAGAGCAGCCGCAGCACGCGCTCGCGCATCGAGTCGAGGTCGAAGCGCACCCCGCCGAGCGCGCTGGGCCGGTCCCACCGGGCGCGGTGGCGAGCCAGCGCCGAGAAGACCGGGAGCGGGGAGTAGTAGTCGCGGCTGCGCGCGACGTTCCACCCGAGACGGCACAGCGTCTCCACCGTGCCGCGCACCGCGCCGCGGTAGAGCCGTCGCGCGACTCCGGGCCGGGTGCTGGCGGTCACACCGATTCCGCCACCCGGCGCCAGCGCAGGTCCGGCTCGAGGTCGCCGGCGGCGAGCAGGCGACGGATGCGGCCCACCCGCGAGTAGATCGGCCCCTCGAGATCCTCGAGCTCGAGTCCCGCCGCGACGTAGGCGCGGTGGAGCTCCTGCGCGCCCCGGCGAGCATCCCAGCGCAGGCTCAGGCCGGGCAGTGCGCGCTCCAGCCTGCCGCAGTCGACCCGATAGGTGCGCCGGTCCGGGCTCGCTCCGGCAGCGATCTCCACCTGGGCGCCGGGAACCGCCTCGGCGACGATCTCCGCCAACTCACGGATCCGGTAGTTCTCGCTGGTGCGCCCCACGTTGAACGCCTGGTCGTGGACGCGCTCGCGCGGCGCCTCGAGGACGGCGAGGAAGGCCCGGCTGATGTCCTCGACGTGGACGATCGGGCGCCACGGAGTGCCGTCGGAGAGAAGCTTCACCCGACCGGTGGTGAAGGCCCAGGCCACCAGGTTGTTGAGCACCAGATCGAGCCGCAGATAGGGCGATACACCGTAGGCCGTCGCGTTGCGCAGCGAGGTTGGGCTGAACCGATCGTCGGCGAGCGCGCCGAGGCCGCGCTCGACCTCGACCTTGGCGACGCCGTAGGCCGTGACCGGGTGGAGCTCCGAGCGCTCGTCGCGCAGGTCGTCGCCGCCTGCCCCGTAGCCGCTGCACGACGACGAGAAGAGGAAGCGCTCGATCCCCACCTCCTTCGCCAGCCTCGCCAACCGCAGCGTCGCCGCCCCGTTGATGTCGTGCGTCAGGTGGGCGTCGAGATCGCCGAGCGGATCGTTCGACAGGTTGGCGAGGTGCACCACCGCCGCGAAGCCCTCGAGGTCGGCACGCGTCACGTCGCGGAGGTCGCGCTCGATCGCGGGCACCGCCGCCGGCTCGGGGGCGGCCGGGAACCGGCAGCCGCGGAACCAGCCGGTGTCGAGCCCCACCACCTCGTGACCAGCCTCGACGAAGAGGGGGACCAGCACCGCGCCGATGTAGCCGAGATGGCCGGTGACGAGGATTCTCATCGGCGCCGCCCGCGGCGATCGGCCGTCTTCATCACTCGGCCGGGGCGGCGGCCCCATCACCCTGCCTCCGCCAGGCCTCCTGCCGGTCGGGCGCCACCCGGATCGACTTCCAATCGCGCAGCATGACCTCGCCGGGAGGCTGTCCACGACGCTTCGAAACGGCGGCGCACAAGGCGTAGTGGACGCTCACCTGCTTGGCGTCACGCGCCGACGACCACGCCGCCGCGAGGGAAGCGGCGAAGCGTACGGTGTCGCGGTCGAGCTCGGGCCCGGATTCGGGCACCAACACGATCACGTGGGAGCCCGGCTGGCTCGAGACGTGGAAGAAGACGTCGCGCGGCCGCGCCAGCTTCAGGCTCAGGATGTCGTTCTCCTCGGCGCTGCGACCGACGAGGACGGTGAGGCCGGAGGGGGAAGAATAGATGCGGGCAACCCGCCTGCCCTGGTAGATGCCCGCTTCTGGATCGTTCGGTGGTGGGCGCTCGCCCAGAGCATCGCCACTGCCCACGCCGCAGTCGCTCCAGGCGTCCGAGCGGCCCGTGTTCAGCCGTCGGTGGTGGTTTCCGCCTGTTGGGCGGCCTGCCGCTGCTGCGCCTCGACCGGCGACTCCTTGACCGCGTTTCCCCAGTCGATGGCGTCGTCCAGGTTGGGAGTCCCGTTCGCAGCCTTCTGCTCGCGCCGCTCCATCTTCTTCGCAATCTTGTCGCGCCGCCGCTGCTGGCGTTGTCTCTCGCGCTGCCTGCGCGCCATGGATGCTTGGTTGGTGGCCATAAACCCTCCTTTTCAGGGCCCGCGAAGCGAACCGGGAAGCGGCGACGAACCCGCGGCCTCTCTGACCGTCCGAAGCGAGGCCGAGGCGACAGGACACTACCGCTTCGCAGTGTAACAGACACCGTGGAGCCGATTCCGGTGGGGCCGGGCTCCGCGAGCCCTGGGGGGCGATCGAGCCGGGTTGGCCTGGAGCGCTCGGGGAGGCGAGAGGACCGGCGTCAGGCGTAACGGACGATGACCTCGAGGTCCTCCCAGCGGGCCGCGGCGAGCGCGCCGGCGAGGTCGGCGTCGCCCGCGTAGCTCCGCCGCTCGAGGCGCCGGCACGGGATCCGGAACCGCGTGGCGCCGGCGAGAGGCAGCGGCTCGATCACCAGCGCGTCGCCGTCGCGCCAGAAGCGGCGCCCGGCGTGCTCACGCTCTCCCGGAAAGCACCGGCAAGCGACCAGCGACAGCAGATCGGTCAACCGAACCAACGGGTAGTCGGCGAGGAGCATCGCCTCGTCCGCGCCGGTCTGCTCGAGCAGCTCGGCCCGCGACGCTTCCACCTCGGCGACCAGCCCGGCGTGCTCCTCGCCGCTCCCGAAGGCGCGATGCAGCGCGAGCGCGTGCTCGTGGATCAGGAGCGCGGCGTAGGGACGCTGGTCGCGATAGCGGCGCACGCCGCGGCGCCAGACCTCGATGCGGTGCTCGGCCGGCAGGTCGAGGAAGCCGTGAGGCTCGCCGGTGGCGGGATTCACCCGCGGCGCGGCGTCCGCCTCGCGCCACCCGTTGTCGTGCTGGCGGGCGGCGAAGACGATGTCGTCGCGTCGTGGGTTCTCGGGCAGGTCATCCGCGCGCCAGAGCGACAGGAGCTCGCCCGAGAAGTGGGCGTGATCGTTCTGGGTGACCAGGAGGAGCTGGGGTCCGTCGGCGACGACGATCATCGCGGTCGATCTTATGCGCTGCGCCGCACCCCTCGGGGCCGCCGCGGTTGCTTTGACCCGGGGCCGGCGCCGCCCGTAGACTGCCCGCCCGTGCCTCCCGCTCCCGCCGATCCGCTGGCCGTCTTCGCGCCGGGTCTCTTTCGCGACCAGACCGCGCTCGTCACCGGCGGCGGCCGCGGCCTCGGCCGCGCCATCGCGCTCGGCTTCGCTCGGCTCGGAGCTCGCGTGGTGATCGCGAGCCGCGATCCCGAAAACCTCGAGCCCACGCGCCGGGAGATCGGGGAGGCGGGCGGCGAGTGTCTGGCGGCGCCCACCAACGTTCGCGAGATCGCGGAGGTCGAGCGCCTGATCGCGGCGGCGCTCGACCGCTTCGGCGGCATCGACTTCCTGGTCAACAATGCCGGCGGGCAGTTCCCGGCGCGGCCCACCGAAATCAGCGACCGCGGCTGGCGCTCGGTGGTGGATCTCAACCTCAACGGCACCTGGAACATGTGCCACCGGGTGGGGCGCGCCATGCTGGCGCGGGGATCGGGCGCGATCGTGAACATCGTGCACATCTACTCGTTCGATCGCGGCGCCCCTCCGTTCGCGCACTCCGGAGCGGCGCGCGCCGGGGTCGTGAGCCTCACCCGCACGCTCGCCTATCACTGGGCGCGGCACGGCGTGACGGTGAACGCGCTCGCGCCCGGCACCTGCTCCACTCGCGGCGTGCGCGAGGAGGAGTTCGCCCACTCCGAGCTCGACGATTACGAGACCGTGGCGATCGGGGACATCCCGACGCATCGCCTGGGCGAGGCCGACGAGGTGGCGGCGATCACCATGTTCCTGTGCTCCCCCGCCGCCCGCTACGTCAACGG
>DATKDQ010000174.1:0-19182 GCA_035544635.1 Thermoanaerobaculia bacterium | reverse complement strand
GACAACGCAGATGTCTTCCGATCGCTGCGTGAGAGCGGGGTGATCGATGGCGACCTCGCCGACCGCCTGGAGGGGATGGCCCGCTTCCGGAACCTCTTGATCCACGTCTACGCCGACGTCGACGATCGGCGTGTCCACGAGTTCCTGCAGACCGATCTGGAGGACCTCCGCCGCTTGGCGAGGGCGATTCTGGGGCTGGTTTGAGCCAGCGAGTGCGATCACGCCAACCGCTCACGCGGGGCCCGGCCGCGCGATCGACTGCAGGTAGGCAACGAGATCTACCAGCTCGCGAACCGTCATCACCCTGGTGAAATCTCCCATGCGGGAGGCCCGACCTCATCGGCCGCAGGTCGCCTACGGGCGAGCTCCTCGTCGCGGTCGCCCTCGAGCTAACCTCGCGCCGGGCGACCCCGGTCACCTGGAAGCGATGGAGCGGTACTCTGACCGCTCGACACGAGGAGGCACGATGGAGATCAAGAGAAGCGGCTCACAACCCTCCGGCAGGGGACCCGCGGAGTACTTCACGGGCACCGTACGTACCGACCCTCTCCACCAGGCTCCGGGCCCGGCGCGCGTGGCCTGCCTCAGCGTCACCTTCGAGCCCGGCGCGCGGACGGCGTGGCACACCCACCCGCTCGGCCAGACGCTCGTCGTCGTCGCCGGCTGCGGCCGCGCGCAACGCTGGGGCGGCCCCATCGAGGAGATCCGCCCCGGGGACGTCGTGTGGTTCGAGCCGGGCGAGAAGCACTGGCACGGCGCGGCGCCGGCGACCGCGATGACGCACATCGCCATCCAGGAGCGCCTCGACGGCAAGGCGGTCGAGTGGATGGAGCACGTGAGCGACGAGCAGTATCACGCCCGGTGAGGTCCTGTTCGGGGCTCCCGGCGATAGCGTCGCGCTGCCATCGAGAATGGCCTGGGCATGCACGCTGCTCGACGGCGTAGCGCCGCGCCACGCAGCGGCGTGGTAGCGTGACCGTTCGCAGGTCAGCGTGGCGCGGCCGCCGGCTGGACCGACGTGAGCGGGCGCGCCGCGCGGGGTCGATCCGCCAACGCCAACCGGAGGGCTGCGATCGTGAATGGCGAGAGCGCCGCTGTGACCCAGGTCGGCCCCGCCGCCGCCGGCTTTCTCACCAAGGAGCGGCAGATGCTGCGCGACATCGCGCGCGACTTCACGATGAAGGAGGTGCTGCCGGTCGCGAACGAGCTCGATCCGGTCAAGGGCGACATCCCCGCCTCGCTGCGCCAGAAGCTGGGCGAGATGGGGTACTTCGGCATCGTCATCCCCGAGGAGTACGGCGGCTCGGGGCTCGGCACCTTCGAGTACTGCCTCGTCACCGAGCAGCTCGCCCGCGGCTGGATGAGCGTCGCCAGTCTGATCGCGCGCGGCAACGGCTTCTACCGCTCGATCCCGGGTACGGGTGAGGAGCGCAGGCGCAAGATCGAGGCGATGGCGCGCGGTGAGTACCTGGGCGCGCTCGCCATGTCGGAGCCGGACGCGGGATCGGACATCGCCTCGATCAAGTGCCGCGCCCGGCGGGACGGCGATCACTGGGTCTTGAACGGCAGCAAGTACTGGTGCACGTTCGCCGACGGCGCCGACTTCATCCAGGTGATCGCGCGCACCGAGGACCCCGGTGAGGGCCGCCGCCACGTCGGCCTCACCTCGATCGCGGTCGAGAAGCCGAAGGGCGAGCTCCCGGCGGGCGTCACCGGCAGCCCGATCCCCAAGATCGGCTACTTCGGCTGGAAGACCTGGGAGCTCCACTTCGACAACGTGCGGGTGCCGGTGCTCGAGTCGCGTCGCGGCGAGGAGGGGAAGGCCTTCTACGGCATGGCGCGCGGTCTCGAGGCGGCGCGCGCCCACACCGCGGCGCGCTCGCTCGGGTGCGCGCAGGGCGCCTACGAGGAGGCGGTCGCCTACGCCAAGGAGCGCATCCAGTTCGGCCGTCCGATCGCGGACTTCCAGGCCATCCGCTTCAAGATCGCCACCATGGCGACCGAGATCGAGGCCGCGCGCCAGCTCCTGTGGTCGGTGTGCCAGAAGATCGACACCGGAGAGAGCTGCGCGCAGGAGGCGGCGATGGTGAAGTACTTCGCGGCCGAGATGGCGGAGCGGGTGGCGAGCGAAGCGCTCCAGGTCCTCGGCGGCGCCGGCTACACCACGCTCTACCCGGTGGAGCGCTTCTGGCGCGATGCCCGGCTGACCAAGATCTTCGAGGGTACCTCCGAGATCATGCAGCGCATCATCTCGGACGGCATCCTCGGCAAGCCCTCGCGGCCGTGACGGCGGCCGCACTCCAGCTCGCGATCCTTCTCGGCGCCGCGCTCGCGGTGGCGGCGCAGAGCCCGGACGTCCGCACGCCGGAGCCGTCCTCGTTCTTCTGGCCCGATGCGGTCTACGACCCGGCCATCCCGCCGATGCGCGACCTGCTCGGGCACGATCCCGGCGAGCGCATCGTCTCGCCCGAGGAGGCGCTGCGCTATCTCGAGGCGCTCCAGGCCGCGGCCCCGGGCCGCCTGCGGATCGTCGAGTACGGCCGCACCTGGGAGAACCGCCCGCTGGTCTACGCCGTGGTCGGATCGGAGCGCAACCTGGCGCGGCTCGACGCGATCCGGGCCGGGATGCAGCGCCTCGCCGATCCGCGTCGCACCGCTGCGGGCGAGGCCGAGGCGCTGTTCCGTGACCTGCCGGCCGTGGTGTGGCTCGCCTACGGCGTCCACGGCGACGAGATCTCCTCCACCGACGCGGCGCTCCACGCCGCCTACCACCTGCTCGCCGCCCGCGGCGACGAGCTGGTCGAGGCTGCGTTCGAGAACGCGCTCGTGATTCTCGATCCATCGCAGAACCCGGACGGTCGCGCCCGCTTCGTGCATCATCAGCGCGGCACGCTGGGGCTTGCGCCCTCGCCGCACCCGCTCGCCGCCGAGCGCGATCAGCCGTGGCCCGGCGGACGCACGAACCATTACCTCTTCGACCTCAACCGCGACTGGTTCGCGCTCACCCAGCCCGAGACGCGCGCCCGGGTCCGCGCCGTGCTCGAGTGGTACCCGCTGGTCCACGTCGACGTGCACGAGATGGGGGCGGAGTCGACGTACTTCTTCCCGCCGACGGCCGAGCCGTTGAACCCGCATCTCCCGTCCGGCCATGAGGAGGCATTCGAGCTCTTCGGGCGCAACAACGCGCGCTGGTTCGACCGCTTCGGCTTCGACTACTACACGCGCGAGATCTTCGACTTCTTCTATCCCGGCTACGGCGACAGTTGGCCGGCCCTGCACGGCGCGATCGGGATGACCTACGAGCAGGCCTCCGCGCGCGGGCTGATCGTGCGCCGCCCCGACGGCTCGCTTCTGACCTACCGTGAAGGCGTACGGCGCCACTTCGTCGCGACCATCTCCACCATCGAGACTGCGGCCCGCAACCGCGAGCGGTTGTTGCGCGACTTCTGGCGCTTTCGCTCGAGCGCGATCGAGGAGGGCCGCCGCGCACCGGCGCGGGAGCACGTCCTGCCGTGGCGCGGCGACACCTCGCTGGTCGAGGAGCTGGCCGGGCTCCTGGTCGAACAGGGAGTGGAGGTGCGCCGGTCGACGCAGCCGGTCGCGGCCTGCCGGGAACGGTTCCCGGCAGGAAGCTACTTCGTGTCGAGCGCGCAGCCGGCGGGGCACCTGGCGCGGACGCTGCTCGAGCGGCAGGTCGACATGGCGCCGCCCTTCCTGCGCGAGCAGGAGCGCCGCCGGCGCAAAGCCCTGCCCCACGAGATGTACGACGTGACGGGCTGGTCGCTGCCGCTGCTCTACGGTGTCGAGCACGTGCCCTGCGGCGAGGAGGTGAGCACGGGCGCGCTCGAGCTGGTAGAGCGAGAGGAAGGCGGATGGCGCGCACGCTCCCGCCCGGTCGTCGAGGCGACGGTGAGCCGCGCCGTCGCCATCGCTCGGGGCGCCGGGGGCGAGACGAGCGGCGCGGCTGCGGGGACGGCGGTAGGCGCGGCAGGGGAGTCGAGACGGCCGATCGCGGGCGATCGCGACGCGCTGGCGTACCTGGTGCCGTGGGGCACAGCGGCGTCCGGCCGTTTCCTGGTCGCCGCGCTCGAGCGCGGTCTCGAGGTGCTCGGTGCCGACGGCGGCTTCACGATCGACGGCCGCTCGTTTCCGCGCGGTACGCTGATCGTCAAGGGTCGCGACGATTCCGGCGCTCTCGGCACGACCCTCGCCGAGCTCGCCACCGCGACCGGGGCGGAGGTGGTGGCGACCCGAACGAGCTGGGTCGACGAGGGGATCAACTTCGGGAGCGATCGCGTCGTCCGGCTCCGCCGACCCGAGGTGGCGTTGGCCTGGAACGAGCCGACGGTTTCCTACGCGGCCGGCGCCGCGCGCTGGGTGCTCGAGCAGCGCCTCGGGCTGGCGGTGACGCCGGTTCGCACCGCTCGCCTCGCCTCCGCCGATCTCCACGACTTCGACGTGGTGATCCTCCCCGACGGCTCGGGCTTCGCCGACGTGCTCGACGAGTCGGGGGCGCAGAACCTGAGGAGGTTCGTGGAGGGCGGTGGGGTGTTGATCGCGATCGCCGGTGCGGTGTCCTATTTCGCCGATCCCGACGTCGGGCTGCTCTCGGTGCGCGAGGAGACCCGGGCGCTCGAGCAGGGCGGAGACGGAGCCTCCTCGCCGGAACGGGACGCTGCGCCGACCGTCGCGGGCGGGGAGAGCGCGGGGTCGAGCGGTGCGGCGGCGGGCGGCGACGGCGGGGGCGGCAGCGACGAGAGCGCCGGCCCCGTGGCCGGAACGGTGCTCTCGAGCGAGGCGGAGTACCTCGCCGCGATCGCGGCCGAGGAGCCGCCTCCCGACACGGTGCCCGGTGCGCTCGCACGCGCGGTGCCGGATCCCGATCACTGGCTCACGGTCGGCCTGCCATCCGCGATCCACGTCATGGTGCAGGGCAGCTCGATCTTCACGCCGATCCGCCTCGACCGGGGCACCAACGTGCTGCGTTTCGCGCCGGCGGACGAGCTGGTCGCCTCCGGCTACCTGTGGGAAGAGAACCGCAGGCAGCTGGCGTGGAAGCCGGTCACGGTCATCGAGCCGCTCGGGCGCGGCTTCGTCATCGGCTTCACCGCCGATCCGACGCTCCGCGGCTTCCTCGCCGGCTGCGACCTGCTGCTGCTCAACGCCGTCGTGCGCGCGCCGGCGCACGTGAGCCAGTAGACGACGGGGTCGGTTCTCGGTGACGACCGAGCGCTTGGTCGTCGACCATGATCTCCACCGTTAGTAGACGCTCATCGGGACGCCCCGGAGGCTCGGGCATGCCCTTCCACTTTCCAGCGATCGCCGCTCGGAACGATGCGCGTCGCGGCCGGCGTGCCGAAATGAGTGCCGATCACCCGCACGGCGCCCGAGCCGTAGCGCTCGAGGAAGCCCAGCCGCGTGCGCTTGGCCTGCTCGCGGTCGGAGTCGAAGTTGTTGTCCCACTCCGGATGCATGCACTGCGACGGGTGGTGCATCACGTCGCCGGTGATCACCCCCTCCTCGCCGCCGGACGACGAGATGGTCACGCTGCAGTGGCCCGGCGTGTGACCCGGGGTGGGCAGGAGGCCGATCTCGGGGGTGATCTGGTGGCCGGCGTCGACCAGGTCGACCAGCCCGGCCTCGAACACCGGCCGCACCGAGTCGCCGAAGATCGCCGCGGCTTCGGGGTCCGCGGCCTGGCTCCAGTAGTCGTAGTCGGTGCGCGCCATCACGTAGCGCGCGTTGGGGAACGTAGGCACCCACCGGCCATCGACCTGTTTGGTGTTCCAGCCGACGTGGTCGACGTGGAGGTGGGTGCAAATCACGGTGTCGACCTTCTCGGGCGGAAAGCCGGCGTCGGTGATGTGGTCGAGGAACGGCGTGTCGAGCTCGTTCATCTGCGGGACCGAGCGCGTCTTGCCGTTGCCGACGCAGGTGTCGACGATGATCTTGCGGCCGCGCGACTCGACCAGGAAGGCCTGGATCGTGAGGTTGATCAGTCCGTCCTCCGTCATGTAGCCGGGCAGCAGCCATTCGCGATAGGGAGCGAGCGCCTCCGGCGTCGCCTGCGGGATGAGAAAGCTGCCCGGAATGGGCAGAGTGAGCTCGATCACGGGCGTGACGGCGACGGATCCGATCTTCCATCCACTCATGGCCACCTCCTCGAAGGCGCCGATTCTACCCACCGGGGACTTCGACGCACGCGATGCGTGCGATACTGGGGAGGCCGATCGCGCGCCGACTCCCTGCGGTGACTCGCGGATCCGAGCCCGGCTCGAGACCTGGTGGTGAGGCTCGGGCTCGGCGCGCATCGTGCGCATATGGGTCGGTGAACCGCTCGGTGAAGGAGCCCTGCATGCCAGCGCTCGACGGAATGCGCATCCTCGATCTCACGCAATACGAGGCCGGCACGTCGTGCACCCAGGCCCTGGCCTGGCTGGGCGCGGACGTGGTGAAGGTCGAGCGTCCGGGCTCGGGCGACCCGGGGCGCGCCGCGTTCGAGGAGTACGGAGCCGAGGAGTCGGAGTACTTTCTCACCTGGAACAGCAACAAGAAGAGCGTCACCCTCGCGCTCGACCAGCCAGAGGGCCGGGCGCTCCTGCTGCGCCTGGTGCCGCGCTTCGACGTCTTCATCGAGAACTTCGGTCCCGGCGTGGTGGAGAAGCTCGATCTCGACTACGACGTGGTGCGCCGCGTCCATCCCGCGGTCATCTACGGGCGGATCAAGGGCTTCGGCGCCAGCGGGCCGTACGCCGGCTACAAGTGCTTCGACCCGGTCGCGCTCGCGGCCGGCGGCGCCTTCTCGGTGACCGGCGAGCCCGACGGCCCGCCGATGGCGCCGGGGCCGACCATCGGCGACGCCGGCACCGGCATCCAGATGGCGCTCGCGCTGTGCGCCGCCTACGTCCAGAAGCTGCGCACCGGCGAGGGCCAGCTGGTCGAGATCTCGATGCAGGAGGCGGTCACCTACTTCATGCGCACCATGATCGCGCTCGGCTCGAAGCGCGGCACCCGCGCGGCGCCGCGCCGCGGCACCGGGCGGGGCGCGCTCACGCACCTCTACCCGTGCGCTCCGGGCGGGCCCAACGACTACGTCTACATCATGGCGATCACGCCGCGGATGTGGGAGGCGCTGTGCGGCGCCATCGGCCGGCCCGAGCTCGCCCGGGACGAGCGCTTCGCGACCGGCGCCGCGCGCCGCGAGAACGAGGCGGCGCTCGCCGCCGAGATCACGGCGTGGACCTCTTCGCACACCAAGTACGAGGCGATGCGCCTGCTCGCCGAGGCTGGAGTGCCCGCCAGCGCGGTGCTCGACACGCTCGATCTCCACCGTGACCCGCACCTGGTCGAGCGCGGCTTCGTGCGCACCGTCGAGCACGAGACCATGGGACCGATCCGTCTCCTGGGCTGGCCGGCGCGGATGTCGGCAAGCGAGGTGCCGATGGCGGCGGCGCCGCTCCTCGGCCGGCACACCGACGAGGTGCTGGCGGCCGAGCTGGGGCTGGGCGATACGGAGGTCGCGGCGTTGCGCGAACGTGGGGTCGTCGGGGCGGAAGGCGCACCGGAGCAGGCCCGGAAGCGGTCGCCCGCCTGACGCCCTCGGCGCAACGGACGGCACAGCGCTGCCGAGAGGGAGCGAGAATTCGACCAACTTTCCTGGCGCTGCTCGGTAGTTCTTCATGAACGGCCACGAATCGCCCGGAGGCGGGCGCGCGAGACGAAACGGATGGACTCGAAAGACCTCGAATTGCTGGCCTGGGAGGAGTGGGACCGCGGCTCGTCCGCGCCCCCGACCGAGCTCGGGGAGCTCTCGCATGGCCAGCCGGAGGCCGAGGTCGCCCGCCACCTGGTCCGCCGTGTCGCCGGCTGGCTGGCACGGCTCGAGGAGCAGGAGCCGCCCGCCGATCTGATCGAGCGGGTCGAGGCGGCGTTGCCGCAGCCCGCGCAACCGATCGCGGCGGGCGAGCCCCGGGGGCCGGTCTCCCGGCTCCTCTCGAGGCCCGTGCGCCGCATGCCCCTGACCGGCGAGCACCAGCCTCATGCATCCAACCCGAGGTCGAGTCGCGGTGAACCGCGCCGACCAACAGGATCTCGAAGACCCACTCGACGCCCCTCGGAGAGGGAAGGAACCACGAACATGACCCAGACCAAGCCCCGTACAACGAATCGCAGAATCGCTCTGATCGCAACGCTGGGCGTCGTCGCCATCGGTCTGGCCCTGGCGCTCACCGTGAGCCGCTCGGCGCCAACCCCCGAGGAGATGGCCGGCGCCATCGGAGGCGTCGAGCGCGCCGACCGATACCGCGCGGAGGCCATTGCACCAGAGGACATCACGCTCGACGAGCCGGAAGTCCAGCAGGTGGTGCAGAGTGACAAGTTCCAGGAGATCCTCGCCAACCCCGAGCTGCGTCAGGCGTTCGCCAGCGACGCGATGCGAGCGGTGTTCGCCAGCGATCAGATCCGCAACGTCCTCTTCTACGACCAGTTGCGCGACACCCTCGCCAACGACCAGTTGCGCGACACCCTCGCCAACGACCAGTTGCGCGACACCCTCGCCAACGACCAGTTCCGTGACTTCTTCGCCAACGACCAGTTGCGCGCCGCCTTCACCGGCGACGCGATTCGCGCCGCCTTCGCCAGCGACGCGTTCCGCACCATGCTCGCGAACGACCAGCAGCGCGCCGCCTTCGCCAGCGACCAGTGGCGCAACGTGATCGCGAACGACGCGCTGCGGGCCGTGTTCGCCAACGACGCGCTGCGGCACGCCTTCCTCAGCGACGCCATGCGTGCTGTGTTCGCCAACGATCAGCTCCGGGCGGTCTTCGCCAGCGATGCGATCCGCGCCGTCTTCGCCAACGACGCGCTGCGGGCAGTCCTGTTGAACGACCAGATGCGCGCCTTGTTCGCGAGCGACGCCATGCGGGCCGTGTTCGCCAACAACCAGCTCCGCAACGCGCTGGCGAGCGATGCGTTCCGCAACGTGATCGCGAACGACCAGGTTCGCGACGTGCTGGCCAACGACCACCTGCGGAACGTATTTGCGAGCGACGCCATGCGCGCCGCGATCGCCAACGACTCCCTGCGTGCGACCCACGCGGCGTACTGATCCGCAGAGTGTCCTGATCGAGCCGGCGCTGGTGCCGGCCGGGGTTGCCCGGCCGGCATCTCGTCGTTGGAGGGGCCAAATGGAGGCGACGCCGGCGCCCGCGATCGAAGCAGACCGAAAACGAGCGAGCGGCCGGCGCCGTGGCGCGAGCCTGCGGCGGGCAGGCGTGCTGCCGCTCCTGATCGCGCTCGGGGCCGCGAGCCCGCTGCCTGGCCAGCTCCTGCACCAGGTGCGCACGGACAATGTGCAGGTGGTCTACCCCGGCCCCGCGTTCGCTTACCTGCTGCCGCACATCGCAGCCTCGGCGGAGAACGCGCTGCGCTTTCACCGCGAGCTCTACCGCTACCAGCCGAGTGAGCCGGTGACGTTGTTCCTCGAGGACTTCAGCGACTTCGGGCATGGCGGCGCCAACACCGTGCCCGTGAACTTCGTCAACCTCGGTGTCGCGCCGTTCAACTACGTGTACGAGACCACCCCGGCCATCGATCGGATGTACTGGATGGCCAACCACGAGATGGCGCACATCGTGCACATGGACCAGGGCGCGGGTCGCGACCTGATCTTTCGTCGCTGGTTCGGCGGCAAGGTCGAGCCGGTGGCCGAGCAGCCGCTCTCGATCTATTTCAACTATCTCACCACGCCGCGGTGGAACGCCCCGCGCTGGTACCACGAAGGCGCGGCGGTCTTCCTCGAGACCTGGATGGCGGGCGGGCTCGGACGAACGATCGGCGCCTATGACGAGATGGTCTTTCGCACCATGGTGCGCGACGGCGCGCATTTCTACGACGTGGTGGGCCTGGAGTCCGAGGGAACCACCGTCGACTTCCAGGTGGGAGTCAACTCGTATCTCTATGGCACCCGCTTCCTGAGTTACCTGGCGCACCGGTATGGGCCCGAGAAGGTGATCGAGTGGACCGCCCGTCACCCGGGCAGCAAGCCGCACTTCGCGGCCCAGTTCCGCCACGTCTACGGCCTGCCCCTGGCGGCGGCCTGGAGCGAGTGGATCGAGGCGGAGCAGGCGTGGCAGCGAGCGAATCTCGAGGCCATCCGCGCCCACCCCGTCGCCGAGATCCGGCCCCTCTCGGCCTCGGCGCTCGGCTCGGTCTCACGCCCGTACCTCGACTCTGAGCGCAGGCGTCTCTACGTCGCCGTCCGGTCGGTCGGCCAGCTCGCCCACCTGGCTGCCCTCGACCTCGACACCGGCGAGCTGGAGCGCCTCCTGCCGCTCCAGGGTGCGGCTCTCTTCTACGTCACCTCCCTGGCGTTCGATCCCGATGGCCAGCGGCTGTTCTTCACCACCAAGAACTACGGCTGGCGCGACGTTCACGAGTTGGATCTGGCGACCGGGAAAGTGCGGACCCTGCTCCACGAGGCGCGAGTCGGCGACCTGGTGTTCGACCGCTCTGACCGCTCGCTCTGGGGGGTCCGGCACTTCAATGGCATCTCCACCCTCGTCCGCATCCAGGAGCCCTACACCAAGTGGGAGCAGATGTACTCCTGGCCCTACGGCCAGGACGTGTACGACCTCGATGTCTCGCCCGACGGCAAGCGGATGAGCGCCGCGCTGGCCGAGGTGACCGGTCGCCAGAGCCTGGTGCTGCTCGACCTCGAGCGGCTGCGCGAAGGCCAGCTCGAGCTCGAGACGCTCTACGACTTCGAGAACAGCTCGCCCGCCAACTTCGTGTTCTCGCCGGACGGCTCCCAGCTCTTCGGCACGTCGTACTACTCCGGCGTCTCGAACGTCTATCGCTACGACTTCGAGCGTCGCGACATCGACATCCTGACCAACGCAGAGACCGGCCTGTTCCGGCCGGTGCCGCTGGACGGCGACCGCCTGCTCGCCTTCCACTACACCGGGCAGGGGTTCGTACCGGTCGAGACCACGGCTCTGCCGCTGGAACACGTGGGAGCGATCCGCTTCCTGGGAACCGCCATCGCCAACGAGCATCCCGTCGTCCGCGACTGGCGCGCCGGATCCCCTGCGGCGCTGGCCAGCGAGGATCTGCGGCACAGCGGCCAGCCCTACAGCACCGCCCGGAATTTGAAGCTCCGCACCTTCTACCCGGTGGTCGAGGGCTACAAGGACAGCGTCGCCGCAGGCATGCGCGTCGACTTCTCGGACGGCCTCAACCTGACCAATCTCGCGCTCTCGCTGTCCTACTCGCCGGACGAGGCGCTCGAGAGCAGCGAACGGCTGCACTTCGACGCCACGCTGCGCCACTGGACCTGGAAAGTCAGCGGCTGGTACAACGCTGCGGACTTCTACGACCTGTTCGGACCCACCAAGACCAGCCGCCGCGGCTACTCCTTGGGCTTCGACCGGGACAAGGTCCTGGTGTTCGACGACCCGCGAAAGCTCACGCTCTCCTCGTCGGTGCGCGGCTACGGCGATCTGGACTCGCTGCCTTCCTTCCAGAACGTCGAGGTCACCGAGCGGAAGCTGATCCAGGCGCGGGTCGCCCTGGCGCACCAGCTCCTCTGGAGGTCGCTGGGTGCGGTCGACGCCGAGAAGGGCTCGCTGTGGGAGATCGAGGCGCTCGCGAACGTCACCGAGTCCGCCACCAGCCCGAGCGTCGCCGGTCGCTTCGACGCCGGCTTTCCCCTGCCGCTCGACCACTCCTCGTTGTGGGTCCGGACCGCGGCCGGACAGTCCTTCGGCGAGCGTGGCGACCCCTTCGCCCAGTTCTTCTTCGGCGGCTTCGGCAACAACTACGTCGACTACCGTGACGAGAAGCGCTACCGGACTTGGCGCAGCTTCCCCGGCCTGGAGCTCGACGAGGTCGGCGGCCGCAACTACGCCAAGGCGACGCTGGAGTGGAACCTTCCTCCCACCCGATTCCGGAGCGCCGGCGCGCCGTCCTTCTACCTCAACTGGATGCGCCCCGCGCTCTTCGTCAGCGGGCTGGCCACCGACCTCGATCGCTCGCAGCTGCGCCGGGAGCTGGTCACGGTCGGCGCCCAGCTCGACTTCAAGCTGGTTCTCTTCTCCAACCTCAGCTCGATGCTCTCGATCGGCTGGGGAGTGGCGGTGGAGGACGGCCGCGGCCCGTCCGACGAGGTCATGATCTCGCTCAAGATCCTGTGATCGGGACCTGCGCCGGGGACTGCGGCGCCGGGCCAATCCATGACAGAATCCGGCGACCTCGGCGAACGCGAGGGCTTGGACGAGCGGCAGCAGTTCGCCATCTAGTTCGCGGCCGAGCCCCGGCCCGACCTCGGAGTCAACGAGAGCACCTGACTGGCGTGCCGTACGGCGGTGGAATCCACTTCGACGGCGCTCGCAACGGCACCGCGACGATGTTCGAGATCGAACGGCTAGACGACCACACCATCGCGCTGCGCGGGCGCTTCGACGCGTCGCAGGAGCTCGACGCCCTCGAGGTGTTCGGCCAGGTCGAGGGCGGGCTGACGGTCGACTTCTCCGAGCTTCGCTACGTGTCGAGCGCCGGGCTGGGAGTGCTGCTCGCCACCCAGAAGCGGCTCTCCGGGCATGGGCACGCCATGCGGATCGTGAACGTCAGCCCTCACATCCGCGAGGTGTTCGCGCTCGCGGGCTTCGACCGGATCTTCCAGATGGAGTGAGGCCGGTTTGGACTGCGGCGAGCGAAGGCGCGCCTCGCCGCACCGGCACCGCGCGGTCACGGCATGTCGCAACCGACAGACACTGAGCTGGTGCTGTCGACGCGGCACGGCGATCGCGAGGCCTTCTGTGAGCTGGTGCGGCGCTACCAGCGCCCGCTCTACAACGGCGCCTACCGCATCACGCTCCACGCCGCCGACGCCGGGGAGGCCACCCAGACCGCGTTCGTCAAGGCGTTCACACATCTCGACCGCTTCGACACCGCGCGCTCCTTCTTCTCCTGGATCTACCGGATCCTGGTCCACGAGTCGCTCGACCTCTGCGCCCAGCGCAGGCGCTTCACCCCCTACCAGAGCTCCACCGACGTCCGGCGGGAGCCTCGCGATCCCGAACGGGAGCTCGAGGCGACCGAAGTGGTGGAGCAGGTGCGCCGCGCCCTCGGCACCCTGAGCCCGGACCATCGGACGGTGATCGCCCTTCGCCACTACGACGGACTCTCCTATCGAGAGATTGCCGACCTGCTGGAGCTGGACGAGACCACCGTGAAATCGCGCCTGTACGAAGCGCGGCAGAGGCTACGCGACACGCTCGCGGCGCTCGGTCTCCTCGGCGACACGCCGCGATCCAGCGGACGCCGTGCTCCCGGCTAGAGGCCGCGTTTGCCCACCTCGCTTCGCTCGACGGGTCTGAGGCGTGAGCCTCGCTAGCCCGCTATCGTCGGCCGCCGCCCTGGCAGTCAGCCTGGCGCCGGTGCTCTTCTTCGCGCTCGCGCTGGCTCTGCTCGACGGCTACCAGTTGATCCGGCTCCGCACCGTGGGCGGACTGCTGCTCCAAGGCGCTGCCGCCGCCGTGGCGGCGCTGGTGATCCATCGTCTCCTGCTGCAGCACGTCGCCATCGACGCGACGCAGCTCGCGCGTTACGTGGCTCCTCCATTGGAGGAGCTGCTCAAAGGCGTGGCCGTACTGATCCTGGTGCGACGACATCGCGTCGGCTTCCTGGTCGACGCCTCGATCAGCGGCTTCGCGGTCGGCGCGGGTTTCGCGGCGGTGGAGAACCTGCAGTACTTCCACGCCCTCGGCGACCCGCGTCTCGCGACCTGGCTGGTCCGCGGCTTCGGTACCGCAGTGATGCACGGCGGCGCCACGGCGCTCTTCGCGCTGTGCCTGAAATCGCTGAACGACCGACACGAGTCGGCCGGCGCGTGGATCGCGCTGCCCGGGTTCCTGATCGCGACCGTGTTCCACTCCGCCTACAACCACGCTTTCCTCTCTCCCCCGATGTCCATGCTCCTGCTGCTGGTGGTGCTACCGATCTCGTTCGCGATCGTGTTCCGGGCCAGCGAGCGCGCCACCAAGCGGTGGCTCGGGGTCGGCTTCGACACCGACACCGAGCTGCTCGAGGCGCTGCAGTCGGGCCGCGTCTCCGCTACCCGCATCGGCAACTACCTCTCGGCGCTCGAGGGGCGCTTCTCGCCGGCCGTGCTGGTGGACATGGTGTGCCTGATCCGGCTGCACCTGGAGCTGTCGATCAAGGCCAAGGGGATGCTGATCGCCCGCGAGCATGGCTTCGAGCTGCCGCCCGATCCGGCGGTCGAGGAGCACTGGCGCGAGCTCGCCTTCCTCGAGCGCAGCGTCGGCCGTGCGGGCCTCTTGGCGATGCAGCCGATCTTCAACCTCAGCACGCGAGACCTCTGGCAGGTCTACTACCTGGGCCGCCGTTGACGGCTGTCGCCGCGGGCCGGCTCCGCGCGCGTGCCCGGCGCCCTCGGCGCCCGCACCGTCCCGGAGTAGAGTGCAGGCTCGGTCATTCGGTGGGACGGCTTCGGCGCGGCTGCGCGCGTCATGAATCGATCGACCATGGAGGAGAGGTGAGATGGGAGTCCTCGACGGCAAGGTCGCGATCGTCACCGGAGCCGGCAACGGCATCGGTCGCGAGCACGCGCTGCTGTTCGCGCGGGAGGGCGCGCGGGTGGTGGTCAACGATCCGGGGGGCGATCGCCACGGTGCCGGGTCCTCGAACGCGGCGGATCGGGTGGTGGAGGAGATCCGGAGCGCGGGGGGCGAGGCGGTGGCGAGCCTCGAACCGGTGGGGTCGCCTCAGGCCGCCGAGGCGATCGTCGGCGCCGCCGTCCGGGAGTTCGGCGCGGTCGACGTCCTGGTCAACAACGCCGGCATCCTGCGCGACCGCACGCTGCTCAAGACCACCGAAGAGGACTGGGACCGCGTGCTCGAGGTCCACCTCAAGGGGAGCTTCTTCACGACCCAGGCGGCGGCACGCCGCATGATCGAGCAGGGCCGGGGCGGCCGCGTCATCCACACCTCCTCGGGCTCCGGCCTGCTCGGCAATTTCGGACAGTCGAACTACGGCGCCGCGAAGGCGGCGATCTGGGCGCTCACGCGTATCGGCGCGATCGAGCTCGCCCGCCACTCGATCACCGTCAACGCCATCGCGCCGATCGCCCGCACTCGCATGACCGAGGACCTACCCGGTTACCGCGATTTGGACCCGGAGGCGAATCGTGAGGCGCAGGGGCCGCAGCACATCGCCCCCCTGGTCGCGTTCCTCGCGTCCGATCAGGCGGCCGGCATCACCGGCGAGGTGTTCGGCGTCGGCGGCACCCGCATCTTCCTGTACAAGATGATGTGCACCCGCGGCATCGAGAAGCGCGGCTCGACCGAGCCCTGGACCCAGGAAGAGCTCCTGGGCTCGATCGACCGCATTACGAGGATCTAGGCGCCGGCACGGCGGCGGAGTCGTGCGGGCGCAGCGGGCCGGCTGGCAGCGCGTGCGACTTGCTCGCGACCGGGTGTTTCCCCAGTCGGCGGCGAGCGCGTTCGGCGCTACCATCTAACGCATGGCGCGGCGCAGGAGCACCGACCGATCCCGCGGATCGAGCATCGAGCACCTGGTCGATCGTGAGCGCGGCTTCCTGCCGCGGCCCGATCCGCTGGAATGCCTGCCCGGCGACTTCGGCGCCTGGGAGGGCGTGGCTGCGGAGCTACCGAAGCTCCTCGCCCAGCACGGCGCGCGCCACGCGCTGGCGTCGATGCCGGTGCTCGATGTCGCGTCGCTCGCTCCCGGCCCCGAGCTTCGGCGGGCGATGCTCCTCCTCTCCTACTTCGGCCACGCCTGGGTATGGCAGGGGCCGGAGGCATCGGATCGCCTGCCGTGCTCGATCGCGGTGCCCTGGCACGTCGTCGCTCGCCGCCTGAGCCGCCCGCCGGTTCTCTCCTACGCCTCGTACGCGCTCGACAACTGGCGGCGGCTCGATCCCTCTGGACCCATCGAGCTCGGCAACCTCGCCCTGTTGCAGAACTTCCTCGGCGGGATCGACGAGGAGTGGTTCATCCTGGTCCACGTCGAGATCGAGGCGCGTGCGGCGCCGGCGCTCGACGCCATCCCGCGCGCGCAGGCCGCCGTGGCCGCGGGCGACGTCTCCCGCCTGACGGTCGAGCTGCGCGCGATCGCGGAGTCGCTCGAGGCGATGGTGGCGGTGCTCGCCCGCATGCCCGAGGGCTGCGATCCCTACATCTACTACCGGCGCGTGCGGCCGTACATCCACGGCTGGAAGGACCACCCGATGCTGCGCGCGGGGGTGGTCTACGAAGGAGTCGCGGAGTACGGCGGCGAAGGCCAGCGCTTCCGCGGCGAGACCGGCGCGCAGAGCGCGATCGTGCCGTCCCTCGACGCGGCGCTCGGCATCGAGCACGCCGACGATCCGCTGCGCCCCTACCTGCTCGAGATGCGCGACTACATGACGCCCGAGCAGCGCGCGTACCTCACCGCGGTCGAGGGCGGGCCGCCGCTGCGGCCGTTGCTACGGAGCGGGGTCGCCGCCGGAGCGGAGGCCGTCGAGCTCTACGATCGCTGCGTCACGGCGCTGGGGGCGTTTCGCGGCCAGCACCTCGACTACGCCGACCGCTACATCCATCGCCAGGTTCCGTCGGGCCCCGACAACCCGACCGATCGCGGCACCGCCGGCACGCCGTTCATGGCGTACCTGCGCAAGCATCTCGACGAGACGCTGGCGCACCGGCTGGCTCCGGAGCGAGCTGGTTAGCACGCTCCTCCGCCAGTTGTCCTTGGCGCCGAGGACGGCGCGGCTCCGGAGCGTGCTGGGTAGCAGCTCCTCCGCCAGTTGCCCTTGGCGCCGAGGACGGCGCGGGCTCCGCAACGGTCTTTCCGTCGGGAGTGCGGCTCAGCGCCGAGCGGCGCTACTCCTGCGCGTGCTCGTCCGCCCGATTCGCCGGGAAGTGCTCGGCGAGAACGCCCTCGACCGTGAGGTCGCGGGCGTCCGTCCGCGAGTAGGTGATGTAGCCGAGCATCATCTCGTCCCAGGTCTCGCGTCCCGGATCGACCGCGGTCGCGGGGTTGGGGTTGGCGGCGTTGCCGGCCGAGTTGTCGAAGAGCGCCTCGTACTCCAGGCGCGTGCCCGCCGGCAGCCGCTTGGGCTCGCGGAACGAATAATCGGTCTGCCAGTTGAAGTCGAAGCGCGGCACGTGGAGGATCACCTCGGTGGTGCCATCGGGGTAGAACGCGGTGTAGGTGGCGCTCTTGCCGCGCAGGTGCATGTGCGGGTGGAGCGCGAGGATCGTGGTCGGCTGCTCGAACACGCGGGCGGCGCCGACTCTCCAGCTCTGGTGTCCGGGCGGGAGCTGGAAGCCCGAGTTGCCGATCGCGCCGTGATCGACGAAGTGCGCGACCTCGGCGTGCTCGGGATAGAACTTGAACGCCACCTGCGACGCGTCCCAGGTCCCGGTGCCGGGGCCCTTCTCCTTGTGGTAGTGCATGTTGAAGACGATGGTCGAGCCCGTGACCAGCAGCTTGGCGTAGCCGTCGGGGAACCGCATCGGCTCCTCGCCCGGCGCGATCGAGCCCAAGCCGTAGCCGTTGCCGCGCTCCTCGGCGCTGCCGGGCAGGTAGGCGTAGCCCACGATGTGGTGCACCACGTCCGATCCACCGCGCCACTCGATCGCCTGGATGAAGCGGCTCTCGGGGAGGATGTCCTCGGTGAGCGTGACCCGGTGGTTCGCGTAGTGGGTGTCGACGTCGTCGGGCACGAAGTAGCGCGGCGCGGTGACGACGAGATCCGGCACGCCGATGCGCCAGCCCTGGTGGTCGTCGAAGCGGCGGGGCGGCGGCGCGTCGGCAGGGTCGCCCTCCGGCGCCCCGCTCTTGGCCCAGCGCACCAGCGTCTCGATCTCGGCGTCGGTCAGGGCGCGCTCGTTCGCGAACACGCCGTGGAACTCGGGGGCCGCGAACCACGGCGGCATGGTCTTCGCCTCGACCTGCTTCGCGATCGCGCGCGCCCACGGCCGCGTCTCGTCGTAGTCGACCAGCGACATCGGCGCCACCATCCCGGTGTAGTTGTCGCCGCCCGCACGATGGCAGGTCTGGCAGCTCTCCTGGAGGATCGGCAGCACGTCGCGAGTGAAGGTCACTTGACCGGGGGCCGTGGTGTCGGCAGTATTCGCAGCCGTCGCGGCGGAGAGTGCGGCGGGCGCTGCAACGGCCAGACCGAAGCTCGCGAGCAAGGCGACGATCGTCGTTCTGCGGTTCATGGCGTGTCCTTCCGTTCGGTCCTGGGCGAGGCCTCCCTCTAATCGAGATCCACGTCCTCCACGCCGGTCCCCTGGCTCCCGAAGTCGTGGCTCAGCAGGTCCTCGATCGGGTGGGCGTTGGCGTACTCGGTCCAGCCGATGTTCATCTCGTCGACGGTCATGCCGCCGAAGCCGACCGCGCGGTCGGGCGACTCGATCAGGAACGGGTTCGACTCCGAGTTGTTGAACCACATCGTGACCTCGAGGCGGCTGCCGGCGGGCACGAGCTTCGGCTCTTTGAAGGTGTAGGTGAGCTGCCAGTTGTAGTTGTAGCTCGGCACGTGGAGGACGACCTCGCGGCCGCCGTCGGGATAGACCAGCTCGTACTTCGCCTCGGCGCCCCGGGTGTGCATGTGGGGCATCATGTTGACGATCACGGAGTCCTCGTCGAAGGTGCGCGCGGCACCGACCCGCCAGCGCTCCTGGCCGGGCGGGATCTCCCAGCCGCGCGAGCTGATTCCGGCGGCGCGCACCACGTGCTTGACCGGCTCGCGGTGCCACTTGATGGCGAGCTGCGAGCGGTCCCAGCCGCCGGTGCCGGGCCCCGGCTCCTTGTGGTAGTGCAGGCCGAAGGTGATCTTGGAGCCTTTGCGGATGAGCTTGCCGTAGCCGACCGGCCACAGGTCGGGGCCGTCGCCGGGCGCGGTGCCGATGATCTTGCCGCCGGAGACCGGGTCGACGTAGGGCGTGCCGTCGGCGTCGAGCGGTGTCACGCGTGCTCCGCCGTGGTGGACCAGCTTGGGATCGCCCGGCCGGAACTCGATCCAGTGGATCCAGCGATCCTCGGGGAGCTGCTCCTCGGTGAGGATGACCTCGAACGAGGGCTGCACGTCCTCGACCTCGTCGGCGACCCAGTAGGGCTCGGGCATCTCGATCACCAGGTCGGGCTCGCCGA
>DATKDQ010000173.1:0-2162 GCA_035544635.1 Thermoanaerobaculia bacterium | reverse complement strand
GCGCTCGCCCCGGCCTGGCCCGAGGGCGGGCCGCCCGTCCTGTGGCGGCGCCCGCTCGGGGAGGGCTACTCCGCGATCTCGGTCAAGGACGGCGCCCTCTACACCATGCTGCGCGACGGCGAAGAGGAGACCGTCGTCGCGATCTCCGCCGCCACCGGCGACACCCTCTGGCAGCTCACCTACGACGCGCCTACCGCGGGCTGGAGATTCGACCGCGGCGCGGGACCGCACGCGACGCCGGCGGTGACCGCGGAGCGGGTGTTCGCGATCGGCTCGACGGCGAAGCTCCACGCGCTCGACCGCGCGACCGGCGCCAAGCTGTGGTCACACGACCTCATCGCCGACCTCGAGGGCGGCGTCCGGCATCGCGGCTATTCGTCGAGCCCGCTGCTGCACCAGGACGTGGTGATCGCGGTGGTCGGTGGTGAAGGTGGCACGGTGGTGGCGTTCCGGCAGACCGACGGCGCGGTGGTCTGGCGCGGCGGCAGCGACGACTCGAGCTACTCGTCGCCGCTCCTCGTCGAGGTGGCTCCGGAAGTGCTCAGTAGCGCTTCCTCCGCCACCGATGCCTCCCGCCGAGCGCCTTCGGCGCCGGCTCGTCGCCCGTCCGAAGACTCGGACGGGCTCCCGGACGGCCAGCACCAGCTCGTGGTGTTCGCGGCGACGCGCATCCTGGGCCTCGATCCCGACAGCGGCCGCGAGCTCTGGAGCCACCCCCATCCGACCAGCAACGCGTTCAACATCTCGACGCCGCTGTTCTCGGCGGACGACGGCATCCTGTTCATGTCGTCGGCCTACGACGGCGGCGGACGCGCGATCCAGCTCGAGCGCAAGGGCGACGCCACGGAGGTGAAGGAGCTCTGGTTCTCGAACCAGGTGCGCGTGCACTTCGGCACCGCGATCCGCCTCGGCGACACCGTCTACGCCTCGAGCGGAGACTTCGGCCCGGCGCCGATGACGGCGGTCGACGTGCGCACCGGTGAGGTGCTGTGGCGCGACCGCACGTTCGCCAAGCACTCGCTCCTGCACGGCGACGGCAAGACCATCCTGCTCGACGAGGATGGAGCGCTGGGTCTGGTCGAGGTCTCCCGCGAGGGGATGACGGTGCGCTCGCGCGCGCAGGTCTTCGACAGCCTGTCGTGGACGGTGCCCACGCTGGTGGGAACCAAGCTCTACCTGCGCAACCGCGAGGAGATCATGGCGCTCGATCTCGGGCCCGCGCCGGGCGCCGCCGCGGGCCGTTGAGCCCGGCCCGCTCGACGGACCGCCGGGCGCCGGCTCCCCGCGACCGAGGCTGGTGGTGTGGCCGGACGTGCCTCGGCGGCCGGGAGTGGCGCGCGGGCTCAGCTTCGCGGGGCGTCCTGACCCGCCGTCAGGATCCACTCGCCCGGCGGCGTCTGTCCTTCGTAAAGCCGCTGCTGGAAGCGCTGCATCCCGTGCAGCCAGCGGTCGACGTCGGTCGCCTTGCGCCGCACGTACTCGCCGACCTGCGGGTGCGGCAGCACCCAGAACCGTTCATGCTCCATCGCCTCGATCACGGAATCGGCGACCTGCTCCGCCGAGAGCACGCCGTCGCCGCTCGCCACACCCGGCATCGTCCCCATCCGCTCCCGGCTCGGGCTGTTGGCGCGGATGTTGGTGGCCACCGCCTGCGGGCACAGCACCGAGACCCGGATACCCTGCGGCCCGTGCGTGATCGCGATCCACTCGGCGAGCGCCACCGCCGCGTGCTTGGTCACCGCGTACGCCACCGATCCGATCTGCGACAGGAGGCCGGCGGCCGAGGCGGTCGAGAGCAGGTAGCCCTCGCCGCGCCGAATCATCGCAGGCAGGACGGCGCGCGCAGCGTAGACGTGCGCCATGACGTGGACGTCCCACATCCGCTGGAACTCTTCGTTGGGAACCTCGAGACCCCCGACCGAGCCGTACCCGGCGTTCGAGAAGAAGAGATCGACCGCCCCCTGCTCCCGCTCGAGCCGATCGACCAGCGCGCGCACCGAGCCTTCGTGGGAGACGTCGAGGCCGATGCCGGTGCCGCCGATCGCCTCGGCGACGGCGCGCGCCCCCTTCTCGTCGCGGTCGGCGACCACCACGTGCCTCGCGCCCTCGCGCTGGAAACGCTCGGCCACGGCGCGGCCGATGCCGCTGGCTCCTCCGGTGAC
>DATKDQ010000172.1:0-6638 GCA_035544635.1 Thermoanaerobaculia bacterium | reverse complement strand
GCGCTCTGATACGCTCGACCGCCGAATGACCACGATGGCAAAGGAGCCTCGGCCCGCGGTCCGCCGCCTGGCGGAGGCCCGTCACGACCTGCCGATCCGGCCGCGCCGCAACCGCGCGTCGGCGGGGATCCGCGCGCTGGTGCGCGAGACCGAGCTCACCCCGGCGCACCTCATCTATCCGCTGTTCGTGATCGAGGGCGACGCGGCGCGCGAGCCGATCGCGTCGATGCCCGGGATCGCGCGGCTCTCGATCGACCTCCTGGTCGAGGAGGCGCGCGGGGCCTACCAGCTCGGGGTACCGGCCGTCGCGCTCTTCCCGGCGCTCCACGACGCGGTCAAGGACCCGGTCGCGACCGAGTCGACGAACCCGGAGGGACTTCTCCAGCGCGCCGTCCGCGCGCTCAAGGACGCCCAGCCCGAGCTCCTGGTCATCACCGACGTGGCGATGGACCCCTACTCCTCCGACGGCCACGACGGCCTGGTCGAGGACGGCGAGATCCTGAACGACCCGACGCTCGACGTCCTCGCCCGCATGGCGGTGGCGCAGGCGCAGGCGGGGGCGGACCTGGTGGCGCCCTCCGACATGATGGACGGCAGGGTGGGCGCGATCCGCCGCGCGCTCGACGAGAGCGGCTTCCAGCGCACCGGGATCCTCGCCTACTCGGCGAAGTACGCCTCGTCGTTTTACGGGCCGTTCCGCGAGGCGCTCGACTCGGCGCCGAGAAGCGGCGACAAGAAGACCTACCAGATGGATCCCGCCAACGCCCGCGAGGCGCTGCGCGAGGTCGAGCTCGACGTGCGCGAGGGCGCCGACCTGGTGATGGTCAAGCCCGCCCTGCCCTATCTCGACGTCATCCGGCGCGTGAAGGACCGCTTCGACGTCCCGGTCGCGGCCTACCAGGTGAGCGGCGAGTACGCGATGATCCAGGCCGTCGATCGCAACGGCTGGATGGCGGGCGAGGCGTTGATGCTCGAGACCCTGCTCGCGATCCGGCGAGCGGGCGCCGACGTCATCCTCACCTACTTCGCGCGGCGGGCGGCCGAGACCCTCGGCCGGTGAGCCTCGTTCCGCGATGTAGGCGGAGCTCGTCACCGCCCGGCTCGGTCAGGCCATGAGTGATCCCAGAGACGATTCCGGCTTCGCGCCGCGCACCAGCGTCGCGCAGGTGGAGGAGGGCTTCGAGCTCGCGCCGCGCTTCGACGAGCAGGGCCTCATCCCGGTGGTGACCACCGACGCCGCCTCCGGGGAGTTGCTCATGCACGGCTGGATGAACGCCGAGGCGCTGCGCCGCACGCTCGAGCTGGGGGAAGCCGTCTACTGGAGCCGCAGCCGCCGGGCGCTCTGGCACAAGGGCGCCACCAGCGGGCTGGTGCAGAAGGTGATCGAGGTCCGCGTCGACGACGATCAGGACGCGATCTGGCTGCGGGTCGAGGTGCGCGGCGGCGCGAGCTGCCACGTCGGCTACCGATCGTGCTTCTATCGACGGGTGCCGGTCGGCGAGCAGGCGGGTGCCTCCGGATGGCGTCTCGTCTTCACCGAGACCGAGAAGGTGTTCGACCCCGAAGAGGTCTACGGGGACGCGCCCAACCCGACGCGACTGTAGGAGCCCGTCCGAGTAATCGGACGGGCGACTGAGCCGGCGCCGAAGGCGCTCGGCGGGAGGCATGGCTAGCGAGGAAATGCTACCCAGCATTTCCGGAGCTAGCATGACTTTGGCGCCGCGGACGGCGCTGGCGCTTCGCGCCCTGCACAGATGGGACGCAGTTACTCGGACACATTGCCTGCGTCCGGAGCTCTCACCGCGTCACTCGGAGGGCCCAGGCGCGGGGCGCGCGAAGACCACGCGCAGATCGCGCTTGGTCTCGTCGATCGACCACAGGCCCAGGTCCTCGGAGTACTCGGCGCCCTCGGGCAGCTCGGGGTACTCCGCCGCGGGCGGGATCGAGGACTCGGCGACGCGCCAGCCGCCGGCGGCCTCGGCCACGTTCGCCATCACCACCTGGACTCCGGGCAGCGCCCGGTTCAGGAGCCGCACCTCGACTCGCTCGCCGAGCCGAGGCGAGCGGTCGAACGCGAACTCGAGCAGGTAGACGAAGAAGCCCTCGGTGCCCTTGCCGTTGATCGGCGTCTCGACCGGGCGCCACTTCCCCGGGGCGCTCCGCCCGTCGATCTCGAGCGCGAGAGCGCCGGCGAAGCGCTCGAGCTCGACGTCGCGGAACTTGGTCTCGAGCTCCTCGAACCGGCCGGCCTCGATCTCGGCCATGAGGTCGAGCGCCGCGTAGTGCTCCTTGAAGCGCGCCAGCAGCTCGAAGGCCGGCACCTCGATCACCACCACCGCCTGGAGCCCCTTCTCGTCGTCGAGCGAGACCGCGCTCTTCGCGGAGTGGAAGGTGGGCCAGAAGAGGTGCGCGGCGAGCCGCGGGGCAAGCGCGAGGCACAGCGCGGCCGAGAGGAGGATCGCGAGCGATACAGTGAGGCGGCGCGGGGACGAGCGCATCGGCGGAACTTATAATCCGCTGCCGGCCGTCTCGACGCAACACCCCCTATGAGCGCACCCTCGGAAGCACAGTGTCGCGAGCGCTTGGCCGCTCTGGCTGCGCTCCTGATCGCGGGCTGCGCCGCCTCGCCGGTCGAGCGGCTGGGCGGCCCCGACGCCATCCTCGAGCGCTTCCGCGAGATCCACCCGCAGGTGTATCGCGTCTACTCGCTCGGGTTGAACCGGGACGCCATCCACGACCAGCTCTCGAGCGTCTTCGCCGGTGAGGCGCTGACCCGCGAGTACGTCGAGCACTTCACGACGCTCGCGCGCATGCGCGAGGAAGGGACCGCGATCGACGTCCTCGCGGTCGACTACGAGAGCGTGGCGATCGCCGGCACCGAGCCCGAGGGCGTCCTGGTCGAGGCCGACTGGAGCGTGGGCGGGGTGGTCAGCCATCAGCAGCACAAGCACCACCGCGTCAACCGCTACCAGGCGATCTACACCCTCGCGCTCGCGGGTGGGAGCGCAGGCGAGCCGCCGGCGCTCCGGATCGTCGACACCCGGCTGCGCAGCGCCGAGCGCGTCGGGACGCCGCTCACCTCCACCGGCGGCTTCCCCCTCGACCACCTCCCCGCTTCCGAGCGCGGCTTCATGGGTCCCGCCGAGCTCCTGCGATCCGGGATCCTCGACGACGCGGCTTCTCCCCCATCGCCCACGGGCTCGGCCGACGCCGATGCCGACACCGCCGCCGTGCCCGCGGCTCGCGGACCCGCGGACCCGGCCGAGCCGGCGCGGCGCGACCCGGGCTCGCCGGGCCCGCCGAACCCGAGGCGTCGATGACCGAGCACGATCGTCCGGCCGGGGGCGGCGAGGCGCGATCGAGCACGGCAGCCGCCGGCGCCGCGGCGGCGAGCACGCCGCCCGGCTCGAGCGAGCGACCGGCGATCCTGGTGTCGGGGCTGCGCTTCTCCTACCCGGCGCCGCGGCCCGGGTCGGGAGGCGTCGCGTTCCAGCTCTCGATCGAGGAATGGCGCGTCGAGCACGGCGCGCGGGTCGCGCTCCACGGACCGTCGGGGTGCGGCAAGTCGACTCTGCTCGACCTCCTCGCCGGCGTCCTGCGTCCCGACGCGGGCTCGCTCGAGATCGAGGGAGAGGACCTCACCCAGCTCGGCGACGAGGCGGTGCGGGCCCATCGCATCCGCACGCTCGGCTTCGTGTTCCAGGACTTCCCGCTGGTCGAGTACCTCGACGCCGTGGAGAACGTGCTCTTCCCCTATCGGCTGAACCCCGTCCTGCGCCTCGACGCCTCGGCGCGCGCCCGCGCCCGCGACCTCCTCGGCGGCCTCGACCTCGCCGGCAAGGAGGGTCGTCTCCCGCGCGAGCTCTCGGTGGGCGAGCGCCAGCGCGTCGCGATCGCGCGGGCGCTGGTCACCGGCCCTCGGCTCCTGCTCGCCGACGAGCCGACGGCGGGGCTCGATCCCGACCAGAGCCTCGCCGTCGTGCGCCAGCTCGAGGCGGCATCTCGCGACCACGGCCTCACGCTGGTGATGGTGACGCACGACCCCACCCTCCTGGGACGCTTCGACCAGACTCTCGCCGTCCAACGGCTGGCGCACACCGGTGAGGCCGCGTAGCGGATCCGAGGCAGCCCACCTGGTGCGCGACGCTCTCTTCCTCGCCCTGCGCTATCTGCGCTCCGCTCCCGGGCGCACCGCGGTGCTCGTCGCCGGCACCACCGTCGCGCTCTTCCTGCCGCTCTTCACCTACCGCGCCGCCGCGCTGCTCGAGCGCACGCTCCTGGTGCGCGCCGAGCGCTCGCCGATCCTGATCGGCGCCAAGGGCAACGAGTTCGACCTCACGCTCTCGTCGCTCTACTTCCGCGGCCAGGTGCGCGAGCCGATCACGGCGCGCGAGCTCGACCGGTTGAGACGGCGCGCCTACGGTCTCAGCGTGCCGCTCTACGTCGCCCACAGCGCCGCCCGGGTGCCGATCGTCGGCACCGGCCTCGAGTACTTCGAGGCGCGGGGGCTCGAGGTGGCGTCCGGACGGCTGCCCGCCCTGCTCGGCGAGGTGGTCGCGGGGGCGGAGGTGGCGCGCCGGCTGCGCCTCGCGATCGGCGACCCCATCCGTTCCGACCTGCGCAACCTCTACAACATCGCCGGCGGCTATCCGCTGGTGCTCGAGGTGGTCGGCATCCTGGCGCCGGGCGGCGGCCCCGACGACGAGGCGTTCTTCGCCGACGTGAAGACCGCGTGGGCGCTCGACGGCCTGTTCCACGGCCACCAGGAGGTGACGCGCGAGCAGGCGATCAACCCGGAGGCGCGGGAAGGCGAGAGCCTCGAGGCCACGGCGGCGCTCTTCCTGTTTCAGCAGATCGACGATCAGAACCGGGCGAGCTTCCATCTCCACGGCTCTCCCGGCGACGCGCCGCTGACCTCGATCCTGGTCCTGCCGCGCGACGGCAAGGCGCACGACCTGCTGCTCGGCGACTACGCGCTGGAGAGGACGCTCCAGGCGGTCGAGCCGGTCGCGGTGGTGCGCACCGTGCTCGGGATCGTGCTGCGCGCGCGCGAGGGGCTCGACGCCTTCTTCCTGATCGTGGCGCTCTCGACCGCGGCGTTCTTCGTCCTGGTGGTCTCGCTGACGCTGCGGCTGCGGGCGCGCGAGATCGCGCTGATGCGCCGGATCGGCTCGAGCCGCGGCGCGCTGGCGATGATCGTGGGCGCCGAGATCGCGCTGGTAATGGCCGCCGCCGTCGTCCTCGCGGGCGCTCTCACCTGGCTGCTGCTGGCGCTGGTCGCACGCCAGCTCGGAGCGTGACCTCCCGACTCGTCGAGAGAGAGCGCGTTGCGCCGATCCTTCCCCTGCTCTACCGGCCGGGACCTGCGGCGCCCCGGGGCCGACCGGCGTCAGGCGTCAGGCGCGCGCCAGGACGAGCGCGCGGCGCCGGCTCGCGTGCTCGAGCGCGCGACGGTAGGCGTCGGACTCGACCAGGCTGCGGTGGAAGTCGCCGGCCTCGCCGATCTCGCGCCCGGCGACGAACATGGCGTGGATCGCCTGCGTGGTGTCGCCCATCGCCAGGGTCGAGAGCCCAGCCTCGGGCCACATCGCCGGGTGATCGGGATTCCACACCAGGAGATTCGCGAGGGCGTCCGCCTCGAGGACACCCGCCCGCAGGGCGGGGTGCGCGCCGCCCGGGATGCTCCACACTCTCGCGAGGAGTGACTCGGGACGCGCGATCTCGGCGGCTCGCTCGAACAGGCGCCCGCGCTCCTCCCACACCGCATCCGCGGCTCCATCGCGTCCGGCATGCAGGAAGTCCCGGTAGGCCGCAGACCAGGTCGCGCCCGCGGTGCGCAGCCCGGCGACGTGGCGCAGCTCCTTCTGGAGATCCATCGAGTCGTTCGAGGGCGAGCAGTCGGTGGCGACCGCCCAGCGCAGCCCTGCCGCCTGCCAGACCAGCGGATCGGCCGGAAAACCGAATACGAGCTGCGAGCACGGGCAGAAGACGAGGAGATCGCGCCCCGCGTCGAGCAGGGCGAGCTCGGCGCGCGATGCGTAGATCGCGTGCGCAAAGACGGTCGCAGGCAGCGCGTCGAGGACGTCGAGCGAAGCGAGCCAGCGCAGGGGCGCGGTCCGCCGTTGATCGAGCGAGAACCGGTGCTCCTCGATCGACTGCGCCAGGTGGGCGTGCAGCGGCAGCCCGAGATCGCGCGCCAGCTCCGCGCTCTCGCGCCACAGCTCCTCGCTCACCGTGTCGGTGGCGTGGGGACCGACCGCCGCCGCCACTCCGGCCGCGGCGAGCTCCCGCGAGCGAACGATGGCCTCGGTGGCGCGGAGCTGCTCTTCGCGCCAGGCAACGCCGGGTCCCGACAGGTCCTGGAGCGTCGGCGCGACCACGCCGGCGAGCCCGGTCTCGACCAGCGCCTGCGCCACCGCGAGGCCATGGTAGTAGTGGTCCCAGACCAGGCCGACCCCGGCGAGCAGGCTCTCGTAGGCGCCCATCCGGGTGAACGCCAGGACGTCGTCGGGCTCGAGCCGCCGCTCGATCCTGAAGTAGAGCTCGCGCACCATGTTGCCCCGGAGCACGGCGGGAGGCGCCGCGCCGCGCAGGAACCCGAGCGCGAGATGGGTGTGCGCGTTGACGAAGGCCGGTGT
>DATKDQ010000171.1:0-5691 GCA_035544635.1 Thermoanaerobaculia bacterium | reverse complement strand
CTCGTCTCGGGAGGATCGCCGTGCAACCGACGCTCGTCGTACACATCGCCGCGGGTGGGCTGGCGCTCGTTTCGGGCTTCGTCGCGCTCTCCGCGGCGAAGGGCGCGGGGCTGCACCGCAACAGCGGGGTGGTGTTCGTCTGCGCGATGGTCGTGATGGGGCTCAGCGGGGCGGTGATCGCGGCTGTGACCGGCGTGCCGGGCTCGGTGACCGGGGGGTTGCTGGCGGCCTACCTTGTGGTCACGGCGCTGACCACGGTCCGGCCGCCCGCCGCGGGGTCGCGCGGGCTGGGCCTCGGCGCCATGGTGGTGGCGTTCGGGGTGGGTCTGGCCAACGTGGCGATGGGGCTCGAGACGCTCGCCGGCGGCGCCTTCGTGAGGGACGGCGTGCCGGTCCCGATGTTCTTCATCATGGGCGGCGTCGCGCTGTTTGCGGGCGTGGGCGATCTCCGGATACTCCGCTCGGGGAGCCTCCGGGGCGCGCGCCGCATCGCCAGGCACCTGTGGCGCATGTGCTTCGCGCTGTTCGTTGCCTCGGGCTCGTTCTTTCTCGGCCAGGCGGACGAGATCCCCGAGCCGCTTCGCATCCCGGCTCTCCTCGCGATTCCCGCGTTCCTGCCGCTCCTGGTCATGTTCTACTGGCTGTGGCGCGTCCGCATCAGGCGAACCTCGCAGGGAATCCCCGGTGTCAGCGCGCAGCACCTCCCGGAGCACCCATGACTCGCACGACGAACGTCAGGATCGCCGGCCTCACGTTCCTCTCCTACATCGCGGTTGCCATCACCGGCATGGCCCTGTTCGATCGGGCGACCAGCGCCGAGGGAACCGCAGCAAGCTCTTCGAGTACGCCGCCCAGGTCTCGTTCGGTGGCAGCGTGAAGGCCAGGCACTCGCGGTCGGGGACGCTGTTGGACGACGTTCTCGTCGGCATAGACCAGACAGAGATGCCTCATGGCGCGGGAGAGCCTACCGCTGCCCCGCGGGGCTCGGCCACCGGCCGACCGGCGCCGGCGCGAGCCGCGGCGTCCGACCCGGCCCCGAGCTGCCGTCTCCGCGAGGCCTGGTAGTCTGCAGTCGACCTTCCAGGAGGATCGGCGATGCCTGAGCAGGCCATGGGGACAGAGGAGGGGCGCCCGGAGCGGCGCCTGAACGAGCCCGAATCGCTGCGGCTGCGGTCCCTGACGCCCAGCTTCACAGTCGGCGACCTGGAGCGGAGCGTCCGCTTCTACGTCGACGGCCTGGGCTTCCACGTAAAGGACCGGTGGGAAGAGGAGGGTAAGCTCCTGGGCGTGATGCTGGTCGCGGGCGCCTGCCACGTCGGCCTCAGTCAGGACGACTGGGCCAAGGGGCGCGACCGGGAGAAGGGCGTGGGGTTCCGGGTCTGGGCCGAGACGGTGCAGGACCTCGACGCGCTGGCCGCGCGGCTGCGCGAGCACGGCATCGAGCACGACGGCCCCAAGACCGAGCCCTGGGGCACGCGGTCGCTCAGCGTGACCGACCCGGACGGCTTCACGTTGACGTTCACGCCGCCGCAGGCCGGGTGAGCAGCGGACCGCGACCCATGCCGGTCGTCGTCGGCGTGGGCCGCTCCGGCACCACGCTCCTGCGGCTGATGCTCGACAGTCATCCCGAGCTCGCCATCCCCCCGGAGACCGGGTTCCTGCCGGCGATCCACTAGCGGCGGGCGGAGCTCGGGGCCGAGACCCTCGCCGATCTCCTGGTCGCGGCGCCGCAGTGGCCCGACTTCCACCTCGACGAGTCCGAGCTGCGCGCCGAGCTCGGCCGCCTGCGGCCGTTCTCCCCCGCCGCCGGCGCCCGCTGCTTCTATCGGCTGTACGCCCGCCGGCTCGGCAAGCGCCGCTGGGGGGACAAGACGCCCCTCTACGGCCGCCACATGCCGGCAATCCAGGAGCTGCTGCCGGAGGCGCGCTTCGTCCACCTGATCCGCGACGGCCGGGACGTGGCGCTGTCGCTGCGACCCCTGTGGTTCGCGCCCGGGCAGGACGCGCGCACCCTCGCCGGCTACTGGCGCGAGGGGATCGAGGCGGCGCGGCGCGACGCTCCGAGCTGCCGGCGCTATCTGGAGACTCGATACGAGGACCTGGTCGCCGAGCCGGTGCGCGTGCTGAGCCAGGTCTGTGACTTCCTCGATCTTGCCTACACCCCCGAGATGCTGGCCTATCCCGCGCGAGCGGCGGCGCGGCTCGGCGAGGTGCAGGACCAACAGCAGCCGGGCGGCCCGCTGGTGACCCGGGCGCAGCGCCTGCGCCAGCACCCGCTTCTCACCTCGCCCCCGCGACCGGATCGCGTCGGCCGCTGGCGGCAGGAGATGAGCTCAGCCGACGTCGGCGAGTTCGAGGCCGTTGCAGGGGATCTGCTCGACGCCCTGGGCTACGAACGCGGCTCCCGCGGACGGTCTAAGATGGCCCCGTGATGGAGATTCCTCCCGCACTGAGGGGCCGGCCGGCCCTGCTGGTGGTGGCCCACCCGGGGCACGAGCTGCGCGTCCACGGCTGGCTCGAGCTGGCGCGGCCCGAGGTGTGGGTGCTCACCGACGGCGGCGGCCGCACCGGGCTTGGCCGCCTGGGCTCGAGCCGGGCCGTCGTCGAACGCGCCGGCGCCCGGGTCGGCCCGGTCTTCGGCGCCTTCACCGACCAGGAGGCCTACCGGCTCCTCCTCGCGGGCGACGTCCAGCCGGTCGCGCGCCTGGTCGAGCGGCTCGCCGACCGGCTCGCTGCGGAGGAGGGGCCCTACGTCGTCGGTGACGCGCTCGAAGGCTTCAACCCCGTGCACGACCTCTGCCGCGTGCTCGTCGACCTCGCCACCGCGCGAGCCGAACGCCGCACCGGGCGCCGGATCGACAGCCTCGACTTTCCGCTCGAGGCGGCCCCCGACACGCTGGGCAGGATCGGCGAGGACCTGCGGCTCCTCCTCGACGAGGCGGCGGTGGCGCGCAAGCTCACCGCGGCGCGGGAATATCCGGAGATGGCGACCGAGGTGGCGCGGGCGTTGGTGAGCCACGGTCAGGCCGCCTTCGCCGTCGAGCGCCTGCGCCCGGTGGACGCGCAGCGCTCTCTCGCCGCCCGGCTGCAGGGGCCGCCGCTCTACGAGCGGTTCGGGGAGGAGCGGGTCGCGGCGGGGACCTACCGGCAGGTGCTGCGCTTCGCCGAGCACTTCGCGCCCTTCGTCGCGGCCCTGACCGAGGCCCGCGAGGCGTCCGGCGAGCGGCCCGAGAGCGACAAGCGCTCCGAGGCGCGGCAGTCCGGCTGAGCGACCGTGCGCATCCTGTTCACCAACAACACGCTGGAGGGATGGGCCGGCACCGAGGTGTGGGTGCGCGACATGGCTCTCGAGCTGCTCGCGCGCGGCCACTCGCCCGTCGCCTACAGCCGGCGGCTCGGGGTGGTGGCGCAGGAGCTGCGACGGGCGACGGTGCCGGTGGTCGACGACCTGGAGCAGCTAGCGGAGCCTCCCGACGTGATCCACGGGCACCACCACCTCGAGACCATGACGGCGCTGTTGCGCTTCCCCGGCGTTCCGGCGGTCGCCTTCTGCCACGGCTGGGTGCCGGCCGAGGAAGCGGTCCCGGCGTTCCCACGCATACGCCGCTACCTCGCCTCGGACGACCTCGCCCGCGAGCGTCTGATCGCCGAGTCGGGGATCCCGCCGGAGCGGGTCGTCACGCTCCGCAACTTCGTCGATCTGCGGCGGTTCCGCCCCCGCGCGCCGCTACCGCCCCGGCCGGCGCGAGCGCTCGTCCTGAGCAACCTCGCGAGCGAGGCGAGCCACCTGCCCGTGGTCCGGAGCGCCTGTCAGGCGGCGGGGCTGACCCTCGAGGTCGTCGGGGGGGCCGCGGGAACTGCCACGGCGAGCCCGGAGGAGGCGCTCGGCGCCGCCGACGTCGTGTTCGCGAAGGGCAAGGCGGCGCTCGAAGCAGCCGCCGTCGGCGCGGCCGTGATCGTCTGCGACACTCACGGGCTCGGCCCCCTGGTGAGCAGCGCGGAGCTCGACCGCCAGCGCGCGCTGAACTTCGGCGTGCGCTTGCTGAGCGAGCCGCTCACCGAGGAGGGCGTCGCCCGGCGCCTCGCCGCCTACGACCCGGAGGACGCGGCACGGGTGCGCGACCGGCTGCGCGCCGAGGCGGGGCTCGACCGCGCCGCCGATCGCCTGCTGGAGATCTACGCGGCCGTGCTGCGCGAGGAGGCCGCGCAGCCACCCGTGGAGCCGGCGGTCGAGCTCGCCGCGGCGTCGCGCTACCTGCGTTGGGGCCCGCTCCAGGGGGGCGACCTCTGGGCGCCGGAGCGGGAGGCGCTGGTCGCGGCCATCGCGCGCGCCGAGGGCGCCGCGGAGGCGCTACAAGGCGCGCTGGAGAACGCGCGATCGAGCTCACACGCCGAGCGCGACCGGGACCTGGCGGCGACTCGCGTCGATTTCGAGCAGGCCCTGGAGGCGACCCGCGCCGAGCTCGACCAGGCCCTGGCGGCGGCCGGTGCCGAGCTCGAGCGCGCGCGGGCGCATCATGCCTCTGAGGCCGAGGCGTTGCGGGGCGAGCTCGCCGAGCGCGAGCGCGCCCTGGCGGCCTTGCACGACGAGCGCGAGTGGATCGTCGGCACCGCCACCTGGCGCTGGCGTGAGCGGCTGGTCCGACTGCGGCCCCTGGTCGCGGCCTACCGCTGGCTCAGCCGGCGCGGCCCGTCGTCGTAGAGAGCCGCTCCCGCCGCGCTTTCAGGGCCAGATAGAGAACGCCGCCAGTGACCGTGGCGGCGACGATCCCCAGGGCGGTCGAGATCCCCGGGTTCTTGACCGCGACGTCCATGTAGTACGGGAACCAGAGGTGGCCGGTGTAGTAGAGGCCGTAGTGCACGAGGAGGGCGACGGCGGCGGCGCCGGCGACGGCTGCGAGCGGGGTATCGTCGAGGAAGGTGCCGAAGAGGACCGGGACGAAGGCGGCGGCGAAGTAGGCGTAGACGCCGAGCTGGGCGAAGATGATGACCGAGAGGTTCGGGGCCACGAGCTGCCACCAGGCGAGGGCGAAGGAGGCCAGGGCGAGGGCGGCGATCACGCCGCGGTTGAAGACGAAGCGGAAGCGGTCCGAGAGCTCGCGGCCGGTCGCGGCGTTGTGGACGTTCGCTACCAGGTCGTTGGTGACGATGATCGAGAGCGACTGGATCAGCCCCTCGAGCGTCGACATGCCGGCCGCGATCAGCCCGAGGAAGACGATCACCCCGACGAACCACGGGAACTGGGTCACCAGGTAGGTGGAGATCACCGCGTCGGGCACGATCGTCCGGCCGTCGATCAGCAGGTCCGGGAACTCCAGGCGGGCGTAGAGGCCGGCGGCGACCACCAGGAAGAACAGCATCTGGACGGTGATGCCGGCGGCGAGGTAGCGGTTGACGCTCCGCTCCTCCTTGAGCAGCAGCGACTTGGTGATGATGTGCGGCTGGCAGGCGATCGCGACGCCGACGACGACGGTGCAGAAGACGACCTCGAAGCCGTCGCGGAAGAGCGGGCTCGCCGGGTTGTAGAGGCCGGCGAGGTTGGGGTCGACGGCGCGCAGGCGTTCGACCAGCCCACCGAAACCGCCGGCCAGGTGCTCGTAGCCCGAGCCCAGCAGGATCACCGCCACCACGATCATGATCAGCGCCTGGATGGTGTTGGTGTAGACCATCGAGTTGGCGCCGCCGAACATC